>JBGTCG010000263.1:0-17618 GCA_041748915.1 Methylococcales bacterium | reverse complement strand
AGCGTAAAGCGCATGCAATTTAGGGTGACCGGAAAATTCCGGCACGGATAGAAGGCGGTAACGGCCTGTTTCGGGCCAACGTCACATAAGAACCGGACAACACAACCCATGACCTTCGTAGCCCGCGTTATCTGCCCACTTATCAGCCCGCGCCGAGCACGTGTATCGACGATGTTTTTGAAGCATGTCGGGCGAATGATTTTCCGCCCCTACGCTCGCAAACCCGATGGCGACCAATGGATCAGATCGACGCGGACGCTTTGCGCGGATCGGTTTTCAAAAATTCGCGGTAATACCGATCCGGAATCCGATCGGTTCGATCGGGTGGAAGTGAATGTCGTTGACACCATCGGGTGGTTCTCCGGGTAGCCGCGAGGCGTAGAAATAAGAGATCGCATCGTCTTTGCGATTCAGCAAATTGAAAATTTCCGCCTGGAGGGTCCAGACCTTATCGAATTGGTAGCCAAGATTACCGGACAAGAGGATGGTCGGGTCCGACCGCTCGCTGTTGTCTTCGATCAGCGCGCGCGGACCGAAGTAACGCAGACGCAGGCCGCCGAAGAAACCACCCAGGTCGTGAACCGTCGCGCCCGCCGCGATCACCGTTTCCACCGAACCCGGAATGAACCTTCCGGCCGGCAGTCCGGTGCCGGGATCGATCGGACTGTCCCGAAAACGCGTTTTGGAAAAGCTGAAGTCCGCGTCGAACGTGAGCCAATCGATCGGGTTGTAGTAATTCGCCCATTCGATGCCGTAGCGGCGGCTCGGGCGGCCGGCCTCGGTCGTACCCGCGTCGCCGACGAATACCAGTTCGGAATCGATGTCCAGCCACCACAACGCCAGGGTGCTTTGCAGCCCATCAATCCAGATCGACCTCGCGCCGATTTCCGCGCCGTAGGTGCGCACCAGCGGGTCGGCGGGCTGGACGGGATTGCCATCCGCATCCAGCGGCAGTCCGGTGGCCGGATCGACCTTCGTGTTCACGCCGCGCGCGTCATTGCTGTGAAAGCCGAGGCCGCCGTTCAGATAAATCTCCGCATCGACCCACGGCCCGAAGACCACAGCGGCCTTGGGGCTCGCGAGCCCGTAGGTGCGCGCGCCGCTGTTTTCGCCGCGGTCGCTGTCGACATCGAAGCGAAAGCCGTCGAGGCGCAGGCCGAAGCTGCTGCGCAGCCATTCATTCCATTTTGTTTTGTTTTCCGCATAGGGACTCACGCTGGTTTCCAGAATGTCGTCTTCACGCACGGCGCCGATTCGTTGTTGCGCCTGGGTCAGAAGCAAGCCGTTACGGATGTAGTCATTGCGAAACTGCAGGCCCAGGGTAGTCTCGGATTCGGCGTCTCCGATCGTATGCAAGAACGTGTGGCTGGCCTTCAGGCCGGATATCCAGCGCTGATCGGGTTGCGCGAACTGGTCACCCCGCCCCGGATCGGCCAGAAAAAAAGTAAAATTCGAAAACAAATTCAAATCCGAATAAACCCCGTAAGCCATGACTTTGGTGATAATGGTGTCGCTTTCAGTGCGCCACTCGGCGGTCAGGCTGTAACGCTGGCTGTTGCCGCCGTCGGTCGGATCGATTAAACCGAAGCGGTCGACCAGACCGGAATCCACGGCGCGTTTGGGAATCTGGTCAGTCGAGTTCCAGTCCGCGGCGTAGCCCATGAAGGTGATATTCCAACCGCGATCCTCGTGTTCCTGACTGTAACGCAGCACAGCATTGGCTTTCTTGAAATGGTTGCCCTGCTGCCACGGGCCGTCATTGTAATTCCCTTCCAGCGCATACAATACATCGCCGTCACCGGCTTTGACCGAATCGGCAACCAGCCCGCGATAGTAGTCAAAACTACCGCCTGTGAATCTGGCTATGCCCGTGGGCAGGGTGTTGAAGAGCTGGATATTGGCCGCGCCCGCGCTCGCGAAGTCCCCGTTTTCGGCGTAATAGACACCCTTCTGATAGCTCAGGGTCTGAATCAATTCAGGTATCAGAAAATTCGTATCGGTCCAGCCCTGTCCGTGCGCATGGGAGACGAGGTTGATGGGCACACCGTCGACCTGGGTCAGGAAATCGGTGCCGTGGTCGAGATTGAAGCCGCGCAGATAATACTGGTTCGCCTTGCCTTCGCCGCTGTGTTGCGTCACGATCAGACCGGGCACGGTTTCCAGCACTTCACCGGGGCGAATGATCGGACGGAGCCTGATCTGCTCCTGGCCTATATTGCCTTGCGATGCGCTGTCGGCAATGCCCACCTGCGAATCGCTGCGCCCGGTGATCACGATATCCGGAAGGCGGGCCGCTTTATCTTCCTCCGGAGATAGCCGGGATTCGGCGGCTGTCCCGGCATTTTGCTGCGCGTAAGCGGCACTCGCGAATAGACAAGGCACGAGCAGCACGACAAGGCGCGCGGCCACGATCCCGGCGCCATGCAACATAAGCGTCGCGAGCGTGAATCCGAGCCCGAACGACAGCAGGCTGGCCGATGCGGGCATTTCCTGGCCATGCGCGAAGCCATGAAAGAACGCGAAGAAGCCGACGATGAGCACGCCGACGCCGGCTCGCAAGCGCGGCTTACGGACAACCAGAACAGCGAAGACCACCACCGAGAGCAGTATCATCGCTTCCGCGCCGGGCACCGACACACCAGCAGCGCCCGCGAGACCACCCAGGGTCATGACCGCGACGAACACGACCGGAAGCAGCCATACAGCCCGCCCGCGCGATTGAGCCGCCCACATGCCAACCGCGACCATGGCCAGCAGATGGTCCCATCCGAGCAGTGGATGGCTGAATCCATTGTGCCAACCGTTCATGACCATGCCAGCCGTGTGGGCATGGGCGGCCAGCGGACAGAGAAACAGGCCCAAAACGAACGGCGCTTTCCGCAGAATACTATGCATTGCCTTGCCTCTGGTTGATCAGGGAATCTGAACTTGCGAGCGCGATTGCATTCGCGTAGTTCGGATTCACATTGGCGCCCGCTGGAACGTTCGTGCAGAAACGTTGGTCGTCTTGACCGTACACTGGGCACCTATCATGAGCCTACCCGCTATTGAACCATGACTCCGGCGCCGATCGATTTCCTCCGGTGTGGACCCTTTTAGGACGAAGCGAGCAACCCGATACGCCGCAACGAATCTTCGTTTCAAGCGCCTGTGCGCTCAGCCGCGGTTTGCGCCTGCTGGACTGACAACACCCGGCGTTCATGCCAATGCAGATGCAAACGGCCGGCTCGAATCGTGGAAATCCCGTCACCCAGGAATGGATGGTCGTTCCGGTGATGCAAGTGATCAGCGGGGTTTGGTCTCCGGAGTTTCCTTGGTCTCCTTGGTTTCCTTGAAAGGAAATTTTTCAAAAATCAATGCAACCGCGTTATCGATCGACTGTTCAGCTTTATCGCGTTCGTTCTGCGTGACCCTGCCGATCCCGAGGCCCTCCCATACCATTTGTTTGCGAATCCGGTCGACCATATCGATATTCATCGTTCCTTCGGTGTATTCGTAAGTAGACGAGTCATAGTTATAAGCTCCCCACGCCCCGTAGTTTCCCCATCGGTACCCGTAATACCCGGCGGGATAGCTGGTGGACCGGAACTGTTGCTTGTCCTGGAGCTTGACATTGAAATTGATCAGGAGGTCGGGGTCTTTTTCGGTAAACCTGTACCCTCTCATCGTCATTTCCCGTATGACCGCGGCTTTGAAATATTGAGTGGTCAAGGTTTCGTACCGATCGTCGGTAGCCAGTTTTTCGAAAAATCCGAACGTGTGGTAGCGCGTAAAATCGACGTTGGGATCGTAATCGGCACGTACCATCGGCTCCGATGCCGTGCAGCCGGCGATCAACATACCCAATGCCGAAAGAATGACAAAAAATCGAACTGCGTCAGTTACCGGAATCATGTCCTCGCTCCAGATAATCCAGAATGAATTGCCTAACGAAGCGCTGATTGAATCAGCGCCTCCCGCCGTGCAGGGATACGCCGCTAAAATCCATGCTTTCAGCGTCTGATTTTGTAAGGCTACCCCAAATCGCATTTGGGTTGCCAAGCGCTGAAATCCAGGATGAATTTATTCAGCGTTTCCCTGACTGATCAGTGTTCATCCGGAACCACCCTTGCGTGGGATGTTCCTCGCCGGAACCGGAAAACGTGTTTTCCGGTTCCTTACATTTTCAATCGTTTCCGAACGAAAACTAATCAAACCCGCGACGGTCAGCATAGACGGTTTTGCGGATTGAACACAAGATCAAATTTAATTGTCTTCTGCCTATCTTAAATATTCTTCTGCCCTTATAGTAGGGTGCTGTCAATCGACAGGAGCAAGCCATGACCGACACCGACCATTCATCCGACGATTTTCAAAAACTTTCCGACGCCGCGCGTCACATCGCCGAACGCAACCTCGATATTCAGCAGGACATATACCGGATTACAGTCGATGCGCTGACCCGGGCCAAGCTTCAGCCGGACCGGATCAAACAAGTCATCAAAACGATATTCGAGGGTTTTCAATCCGGCGGCTCGCAAAATCGAGCGCAACTCGAAGAATCCTTCAGAAACGCCGCGAATGGTCTGGACGAAGCGCTGGCTTCGGCGGCGGTCGCGACCAAATTGGCAATCCAGGAGGCGAATTCCAAAGCCGGAGAGTTTACCGATCAGGAATTTAAAAAATCGCTGCATCAATTGGGGGACCTGGAGAATCAATTTCTGGACACTCTGCAATCGCTTGCGGCCACCGGCACCGAGAGTTCCCGTGAAATATTCTCCCGCCTCGCCGAACATACCCGCCAGAGCGGTACCGCGGTCGGCCGACGTTCGTCGGAAGCGCTGTCCGATTTGGGGGACCTGATTGAACAGGCAGGAAAAATGGGTTTCAACGCGGGCAGCGAATTTGCCCGGGTCACCGGAACCAGCATTTTGCAGATCGCAAGCGGATTCCTGAGCGGAGTGGCCGACAGTCTGAAGAACGCCGAAACGGACAAGCCGGATCGTCCAAACTAAAGCGACGGACTGAGCCGATATGCTTTGGGAGGCGCTAAGCGCGGTGCGCGACATCGGCCGGCTGCAGGACTTGGCATCCGTGCTGATCCGTTATGGTTTCGGCGATATCGTCCGCCGCGCCGGGATGCGACCGGTCCTGGAGCGGACCGGCAGGGCCCTGCACTGGAAATACGTCGAAGATCTGGCCCTGCTCGAACCTCCGCAACGAGTGCGCCGGGCGCTCGAAGATATGGGCCCCACGTTCATCAAGCTTGGACAGGTCCTCGCGACCCGCGTCGACCTGTTCTCCCCGGAATGGATCCGGGAGTTCGAAAAACTTCAGGACCAGGTTCCTTCACTGCCCTTCGAGGATCTTGCCGGACAGGTAGAGCAGGATCTCGGCGCGCCGATCGATGAAATTTTTCCGTGGTTCAACAAGACTCCGCTGGCGGCCGCATCCATCGCCCAGGTTCACTGCGCCCGCCTGGAAAACGGCGATCAGGTCATCGTCAAGATCCGCCGTCCAAATATCCGCAAAACGATCGAGGCCGACCTGCGGTTGATGGAAAGACTGGCACGGGTCGCCGAAATCGAATTGACGGAACTGCAGCGCTATCACCCGAAGGAAGTGATCCGCCAATTTACGCAATCATTACACCGGGAACTGGATTTCGCGACGGAATCCCGCAATGCCGAACGCATGGCCCATAACTTCGAGGATCATCCATCGATCGTCATCCCGAAAGTGTATTGGGAATGGGCCGGGGAACGGATCAATGTTCAGGAATACATCGACGGCATGACCGCGCGGGATCAGGAAACCCTCGTGGCGGCCGGATTTGACTGCAAGCTGCTCGCCAAACGCGGTGCCGACGCGGTCCTGAAAATGGTGTTGATCGACGGTTTTTTTCATGCCGACCCGCATCCGGGCAATATTATATTCCTGCCCGATGACCGCATTGCCTTTATCGATTTCGGTATGATCGGGTGGCTTTCCGAGTCGCGGCGCGATCAGGTCATCGGCTTGCTGCATGCCATTGTCAACCGCGATTCGGCACGGGTCGTCGATGTTTTGCAGGAGTGGGCCGGAGACGCCTATATCAATGCCGCGACCGTGAGTTCTGAAATTGATCGTTTCATCGACACTTATCACAGTATCCCGCTCAAACAACTCGACGTTGCCGCAATGTTGACCGATCTGACCACATTGATCAGAAACCATGAACTCGCGCTGCCTCCGGATCTGACCATGCTGTTCAAAACCTTGATCACGCTGGACGGCACCGGCAGACAAATCGACCCGGATTTCGATCTCGTCGGCCAGGCCGCGCCCTTCCTCGAGAAAGCGATGTATGCCCGCTACCGGCCGGAAGAAATTGTGAAACGGGGCAGGCGCAGTCTGATCAGTCTGTCCGACCTCGCTACCGCCGTTCCGCACGACCTACGCAGACTGCTCCGGGCCTTGCGCAGCGGAGCGCTCAAAATCAATGTCGACATGATACGGCTGACCCATTTCGGCCTCCAACTGGATCGGGCCGCTACCCGGCTGACGGTTGGAATGATTACCTCCGCGCTCATCATCGGCTCGTCGATTGTGATGACGGTCAGCGGCGGACCGACTCTGCTCGGGCTACCCGCGTTCGGCCTGCTGGGTTTCCTGGGCGCCGGAATCGGCGGCATCTGGCTGATGTTTTCGATCTGGCGGGGAAGACAGGATAAAGGCTAAACCAGGCATCGGTCCAATAACGCCTGGCCGCAGCCTGGTTACGGGCCGGTCCGGAATCATGGACTATTGCAGGGCGCCAATGTCCGATAGAGGCAGGGACTCACTCGGCTCTTCCAGGCTTTATGCCCATGGGAACGCGCAGCCCGGGGTTTCCGTATTCCGGAGCCGATTTTCGCTGGATGAAGTTCACGGAATCGTGCGGGCGCACGAAATTCGGTACAATGGATCATTTCTCTCCACTGAACGAAAAATACGGTGTTATGACCGTTGAATTGTTGTCCCCGGCCGGGACGTTGAAAAATATGCGCTACGCCTTTGCGTTCGGCGCGGACGCCGTTTACGCGGGACAGCCCCGCTACAGCCTCAGGGTCCGCAACAACGATTTCCTGGAATCCAATCTCGCAACCGGGATTCAGGAAGCCCACCGGCTCGGAAAAAAGTTCTACCTCGCGACCAATGTGATTCCCCATAATTCCAAAGTCAAAACCTTTATCAAGGACGTGGAGCCGATCATCGCGATGAAACCGGACGCAATGATCATGGCCGATCCGGGGTTGATCATGATGGTGCGTGAAACCTGGCCGCAGGTTCCGATTCATCTGTCGGTCCAGGCCAACACCGTGAATTACGCGGCAGTTCGCTTCTGGCATTCGGCCGGAATCGAAAGGATCATATTGTCACGGGAACTGTCCCTGGATGAAATCACGGAAATTCGCGAGCAATGCCCCGAGATGGAACTCGAAGTCTTCGTGCACGGGGCGTTATGTATCGCTTATTCCGGCCGCTGTCTGTTGTCCGGATACTTCAATCACCGCGATCCAAACCAGGGAACCTGCACCAATTCCTGCCGTTGGAAATACCAACTGAGCCCCGCCGCGGAAAATGAGGAAGGCATTCGCGCCGGTTCGGCCAGCCTCAAAATGGCGGACCTGAATAATGGCGGATGTGGCGGCGAGCCCCGGCATCCTCGCGCCGATCAAATCTATTTTCTCGAGGAAGAAAACCGGCCCGGTGAACTGTTGCCGGTCATGGAAGACGAACATGGCACCTATATCATGAATTCGAAGGATCTGCGCGCGATCGAGCACGTGAAGCGTTTGGTCGAAATTGGCGTGACCAGTTTGAAAATCGAAGGGCGGACGAAATCCCATTATTATGTCGCCCGCACCGCGCAGGCCTACCGGCAAGCGATCGACGACGCCGAAACGGGCCGGGAATTTCGTCCTGAATTGCTCGGCGTCCTGGAAAACCTCGCCAACCGCGGCTATACGGACGGTTTCTACCAGCGTCACCACAGCCGCGAATACCAGAATTACATTGCCGGGCACTCCATAAGTCATCAGCAGCAGTTTGTCGGAGAAATCCGCGACTACAACCAAAACACCGGCCTCGCCGAAATTCTGGTTAAAAACAAGTTCAAGGTCGGCGACCGTCTCGAGTTAATCCTTCCGGGCGGAAATCAAAACATCACGCTCGAACACATGGAGGATCTTCACGGAAACGCGATGACCGAAGCTCCGGGAGGCGGGTACGAGGTCAGGATCCCGCTGCCGCCGATCCGCGATCCGAACGGCCTCTTGGCCCGCTATTTCTAGCGGTAACGAGCCCAGCTTTTCACCTTGAGTCGAAACACTTTACGTAGTTACCAAATATCCCTGCCCGGTAATGATTTCCTGTAGCTTCTCGATTGAAATTACCGAAGAATCGAAACCGATGTCAACCTGTTTAAGCTTATGGTCCGCGTTGGCATGATCGACGCCATCGAACGCGGTCAGCGCACTTTTCACCAACGACTCACACCCGCCGCATTTCATGCCTTCGACCGTCAAGACAATTTTCTCCAACTCCGCACCTTCCGGGTGTTTAAGGACCGTTCAATATACCATAATCCATAGCCGCTTCCGTTTTCGGGCGTACCGACAAAAACCGCATCGCTGCAAAAAGATCAACCTGTCAGGAACGGCTCGGCAGAATGACCGGTCCAATACAAACCGACGCGAGTTGCAGTGCAGGCCGGAATGCGGTTTCCGTTTGTCATGGGCGTCGTTCCGGATGTTACAATGAGAACCAAACCGATGGATCAGGTAGGCGTCGGCCAATCATGAAAAAATCAATTTACAACCAGACCATTGCTCTCGCGGGGCTTGCGCAGGCAGCCTATCTGATCAGGCAAATAGCGAGGCACGGCGAGGCGGACGCCGATGCGATGGAGGCCAGCATCGCATCGATTCTGAAGATCGATGCGCAAGATGTCTCGGACGTATACGGCGGACTCGAAGGCGTCAAGACCGGAATCCGGCAACTGAAAAAACAGTTGCAGGGCCCTCCGACGCTGGAACACGAACAGTTCAACTATGCGGCGACGCTGGTTTATCTGGAACGGAAACTCGCCAAGAACCGGACGCTCTTGTCGAAACTCAGGCGGGGCATCGAAGAAATCATTCCGGAAAAAGAGTCACCCAAAGACCGGGACACGTTGATGTCGAGACTCGCGGACCTCTATCAGAACACCGTGAGCACACTGAAACCGCGGGTACTGGTGAACGGCGAGCCGGTTTTTTTGACCGATCAGGACAACGCGAATAAGATCCGTGCGCTATTGCTTGCGGGGATCCGCTCCGCGTTTTTATGGCGGCAAACCGGCGGCCGGCGCTGGAAGATCGTTCTACTCCGAAAACGCTTGCTGGATGAATCCGAGAAACTGGCGCGGGCGGTATGAGCTTTCGAACCGTGGGATCGGCCTGAAAAGCGCCTCTCGCCCAGGTTTCAATCTCGATCGGAAACGCTGCGACCGTTCCGGAATCTCAGCCTGCGCTGGCATAACACGGCAATGCGCCTAGGAATCCTTTACTGGTTCAGGACTTCAGCACATTTCGAATGGCTGCGTTGATTCAGATTGAAAACGTGTTTCGTTATTTTGGAAATCAATGCGCGGTCCGCGGAATCAGTTTTTCGGTCGGGGCAAACGGAGTCACGGGACTTTTGGGGCCAAACGGAGCCGGGAAATCCACGATCCTGAATATGATCTCGGGGAATCTCGCGCCGAGTTCGGGCCGCATTTTAATCAATGGCATCGATATCGTGCGCAGGCCGCTCGACGCGAAACGCTTTCTGGGCTATCTTCCGGATACTCCGCCGGTACATGACGATTCGACGGTGGACGAATATTTGCGGTTTTGCGCTAAAATTCATCGAATCACGCCGGACCGGCAAAACCAGTGTGTGCAGACCACCAAGCAACGCTGCGGACTCGGCGAAGCCGGTAAGCGCCTGATCGGGAATCTGTCCAAAGGATTCCGGCAGCGGGTCGGAATCGCGCAGGCGATCCTGCATTCGCCGGCGCTGATCGTTCTGGATGAGCCCTCCGTCGGACTCGATCCGATTCAGATTCGCGAAATGCGAGAACTGATCCGGGAATTGGGCGAAAATAATGGTGTTATGCTGTCGAGCCACATTCTGCCGGAGGTCCAGAGCACCTGCACGCGGACCCTGATCGTTCATCAAGGCCGCCTCGTCCTCGATACCGACACCTCCGGACTCGAACACGATATGGCGCAGTCAAGCCTGGTGATGAAAACCCGGCTTCCGGTGGACCTGGATCGCCTTCGGCAGGTCGACGGGGTCGATTCGATCGAAGCCTTGACCGGAAATTCGTATCGGATTTTCTTCAGGAAACCGCATAACCCGTCCGAACAGATTTCCGAAATCGTCGTTGGTTCCGACTGGGGCCTCCTGGAACTGTGCACCGAACATGGGACAATCGAAGAGCTGTTCATGCAACTGACGGAATCGACGCCTTCTTTAACGGACGGCGCCCCGGCATGATCCGCACGCTCGCGGCACGGGAATTCAACAGCCTTTTTCGGTCGCCTTTCGGCTGGGTTCTTTTGGCCGTGATTCAAACCAGTCTGGCCTATCTGTTCGTGGCTCAGATCGATATTTTCCTGACTTCGATTCAACCCAAGAGCGCGGGACTGGATAATTTTCCGGGAGTCACCGGCTTGATTGTCGCGCCTCTCTACGGCAATGCGGGCGTGATCATGCTGTTGCTTACGCCGCTGGTGACCATGAGAGCAATCAGCTCGGAAAGGGCCAACCGAATCCTGCCTCTGTTAATTACAGCCCCCCTGAGTTTTCACGAAATCGTACTCGGCAAGTACCTGGGACTCCTGGCATTCAATCTGGTCATCGTCGCAATGATCACTCTGATGCCGCTAAGCCTCGAATTGGCTACCGACCTCGATTACGGCAAACTCGCCGCCTGTATTCTGGCGCTCATCCTGTTAACCGCGAGCTTCACCGCGGTGGGGCTGTGGATTTCGAGCCTCGCGGATCACCCGGCGAGTGCGGCCACCGCAACATTCGGCGCGCTCCTGTTTTTATGGGTCCTGGATTGGAGTCAGGTCGCGACCGACCGGTCCGGAGGCGTCTTACAATACCTTTCGATTCTCGGTCACTTTAATGACCTGCGCACCGGTCTGATTTCGACGACCGATCTGCTCTATTATTTTCTGGTCATTGCGGTTTTTTTGAGCCTCGCGATCCGTCACCTGAAGAATCGTCGCTTCTCAAACTAGGCGGGGCAGCGACATGTCGGTCCCGGTTCATAAGATCCTTGACGGCGCTGCGCTGAACCGGTAATGATGATTGTCCTGAAAAATACCGCTGCCGTTTCCGGTTTTTTAACTACACAAGACTATTGACCAGTCCTTTCGGGCCGATTTATTCCTGGCGCGCAATCCACAATGACCCATTCATCGAATGGCAATAAATTGTCGCTTCGACAAATCCTATCCAGTACACTCGCGGCCGCGTTTGGCGTGCAAAGCGGCAAAAACCTGGAACGGGATTTCGCCCCCGGCAATCCGGCCCAGTTTATCATCGCCGGAATCGTCTTTACGCTGGTTTTTGTGTTCGCGATCGTCGCGCTGGTGCGCTGGATCCTGTAGTACGCCAAGATCATGGTTCTGCTGACCGGCGTGTTTGGAGATTAACGAACCGATGGCGTACTTCTCCGGTTGACCATGGGTAATCCCGGCCATTTCAAACAAAGAATATTAAATCTGCTTTTTTACGTGCTCCTGTTCGCGTCGGCCGGCCTGGCCGCCTGGGCAAGCTGCCAAATCGCCTTTGAATTCGATTGGACCGCGGGCAGGCTCAATACTTTGTCTCAGGAAAGCCAGGAATTATTACATCAGCTCGAAGGACCGATCAAAATTGTAGCCTACGCAAGCAACGCCAACGAGCTTCGCGATAAAATCCGCGTTGCGGTCGATCGCTTTCAGCGCTTTAAACCGGACCTGAACCTGAATTTCGTCAATCCCGACGAGGAACCGGACACCGTCAGAGAATTGGGCATACGCGTGGATGGCGAGTTGATACTGAGTTATCGAGGCCGTTCCGAGAACTTGCAGGAGCTTAGTGAATCGGTAATCACCAATGCGCTGTTCCGGCTTGCGCATTCCGACCAGCGCTGGATCGTATTTATCTCCGGACATGGAGAACGTTCCCCGTCCGGCGCCGCGAATCACGATCTCGGACAATTCGGCCAGCAACTCCGGAACAAAGGCTTTCGGATTCTGGAATTAAAAACGGCCGAAACCGGAACCATACCCGACAACGCATCGCTCGTGGTTATCGCCGACCCGTCCAGGGATTTGTCGCCTGGAGAGGCCGATGCAATTTTGCAGTACATGAACAACGGTGGCGACCTTTTATGGTTACAGGATTCCGGGCGGTTGAACGGGCTTGAGGGTCTTGGCGGGTTACTCGGTATTCACTTCCTTCCCGGAACAATCGTTGACGCCGGCTCCCGGGCCTATGGCATCAATAACCCGGCCAGGATCACGGTCAACGGCTATCCCGCCCACCCAATCACCCGGAATATTCAGTCGGCCAGCCTGTTTCCCAAATCGGAAGCCATCGGATCAAATCCGGGCGGCTTATTCCGCCACGAACCGGTGTTAACGACTACGGCTCAGTCCTGGTCCGAACGAGGCCCAATCAAAGGGCATATCCAGTTCAACCCGGATCAGGGCGAAAAGCAGGGGCCGCTGAATCTGGGTCTCGCGCTGTCCCGTACCCTGGAAGGCACGGACCAGCGCATTGTGATTGTCGGCGATGGCGATTTTCTGTCGAATACCTATCTCGGTAATGGCGTCAATCTCGACCTCGGGCTCAACATGATCCACTGGCTCACCGAAACTGGAAATTCGATTTCCATACCGGTGCGGTTCCAACCGGACCATTCGCTCGAATTGAATCCTTGGCAATTCGCCGTGCAAGGACTCGCTTTTCTGATTTTGATTCCTTTCGTATTGATTTTTTCAGGCTGGATGATCAACCGCGCGCGAAAACGCAGATAAAGCTTTAGTCGCACACAACGGCCCAATGCAATCCAAGTCTCATAGTTAGTTTTCGATCGAACCGATACGGATTTGAAATGGTTATTGACACGCGCCAACACAGATTGGACCCGATTCATTCGGGATTAGCCGGATGCGGACGGTTATTCATATGAAATATTCCGGAGTCGTCGTAATAGCCTGTTTTCACGACTTTGTATCAAGGCGCGGGTGATCTGTAAAAAAAATCATAGGTTTTGTTCTAAACCCGTGAAGCATCAACGCCGGTCAGAACTATACCGAATTTTTTCCACAGCCGTATCAACATGAACTGTGAACAACTATCCCGACTCTAACGGAATAAATTCGATTCAACTTGACCGCACCGCGCGGCAGTTGGTATGCCAGTGTGGATTCGACTTTTACTTCGGCCATCATCATTTTTGGAGAATTGCTATGAGCACCCCGGACGCCATCGCGGCTCGACTCACCATCGCGTTTCTGATCGCGCTCGCCGGCTGCGCCACGGAATCGCACCGGACCGTCGAGCCACAAACCACGGAAGTCTCCAAAACGGTCTATACCGGACCCAAAAGCACGCTGGTCGTCGGCACATTCCAGAACCGTTCGGATTATCTGCGAGGCATTTTTTATGACGGCTACGACCGCCTCGGGAATCAGGCGAAAACCATATTGAAGACTCATCTGCAGCAAAGCGGACGCTTCATCGTGGTCGACCGTGACAATATGGACGAGATCACTCAGGAATCCGGCATCACCGGAATTCCGCAGGACCTCAAGGGCGCCCGTATTCTCATTACCGGAGACGTCACGGAATTCGGCCGAAAAGTCACCGGCGACACCGAATTATTCGGCATTCTGGGATCCGGGAAAACCCAGTTGGCTTACGCCAAGGTCGCTCTGAACGTGGTCGAAGTGAAATCTTCCGAGATTGTGTTTTCGGCGCAGGGGGCGGGCGAATATGATTTGACCAACCGCCAGATTATCGGGACCGGCTCAACCGCCGGATACGATGCGACCTTGAACGGCAAGGTCTTGAATCTCGCGATCATGGAAGCCGTAAATAATCTCGTCGACGGTTTGGAGCAAGGCCGGTGGCGGCCCTGAACATCCGGTTGCCTCTGCATTCTCGCGCCGGCGCCTGCAATCGAATAATCCTCTCAATTCTGCTTTCGGCTTGGCTATTTGTTGGTTGCGCGGCGCCACCGAAACCGCTGTATTACTGGGGGGAATACGAAGACCTGCTCTATTCGATGTACCTTCATCCCGGAGAAGCGGATACCACAACCCAGGTTGCAAAGCTCACGGAAGACATGCAAAAAACCCGCGATAACGGGCAACTGGTCCCGCCCGGAGTGCATGCCCACCTGGGCTATATGCATTATCGTCTCGGCAACGCGGGCTCGGCGCTGGCCGAATTCACAACCGAAAAACTGCTTTATCCGGAATCCACGGTATTCATGGACCAGCTGATCAAACAACTGACCAAATGACTCGGGGATCCATGCCTTCAAGACGGGTGCTCCCGTGGCTGCTGGTCTCGCTCATATCCTGCGCAACGCCGCCGGGCAATGACTATTCTTTGTTCAGGGCCCGACTGCCGCGATCGATCCTGGTAATGCCGCCGCTCAATGAATCGATCGATGTAAACGCTCCCTACATTTTTCTCGCGACAATCACGCGGCCGCTCGCCAATCAAGGCTATTACGTGTTTCCGGTCGCGATGGTCGATGCTTTCATGAAAGAAAATGGACTGGCGTCGGCGTATGACATGCATAATGTCTCGCTCAATAAAATTCACGAGGTATTCGGCGCCGATGCGGTGCTCTATGTCACGATTCTCGACTGGGGACAGAAATACCTGCTGCTTTCATCCAACACGGTCGTGAAATCGCAGGCCCGCCTGGTCGATGTCCGCTCCGGACAAACACTATGGAGCGGCGAGCAATATGCAGTCGAAGGCTCGGGCGGCGGCGGAAACCTGATCGCGATGGCGATCGTTGCGGTTGTGACTCAAATCATCGATTCGCTGACCGACCGCACGTACGAGCTTTCCAGGCAGGCCAATTATTCGATGATTTATGATCAGGACGATGGTTTCTTGATCGGACCGTACCATCCCGGATTCATCACCGATCCGCGCGGATTGCCCGACCCGAATGTATCGCCGCGGTAAAAAATGCTTTGGTCCTTTCACAATTGTCACTACAGGTACCGATCTTCGTTCGTTATCCTCGGCTCCGGCTAGTTTATATCAGCAATAACTCTCTTAAAGCCTACGCAGCCAGTACAGTGGACGACGGCGATGATGTGCGATCGCTAGGACTTGAATGTCTTCGCCGCCTTCTCGAAAAATAACGTTATAAGGAAATCCTTGTAGACGGGCACGGCGAATGGCAGGGGGATTCAATTTTATAACGACCCGGTGCTTTGCAAATATTTGCAATCGCTGCCATGACCACCCCGTGGAAACGAACACCGAGTCCGTCACGCAGAGACTTGTACTATGCGACATGTTCTGCATATTCGGTTGCGGCGTCGGGATGGAAGCTATAGGTCATTCCAAAATTGTCTGGATTGCACTTTCCACTTCTTCGGCAGATATCAGTTTGACGAGCCCTTGATCAATTTCGTCGGCACGTCGTTGCGCCTCGACAATCCAGAGTTTCTCGATTTCTGAGTCGGACAAGCCGTCTAAACTCGAGAGCAGCATCTCGGCGAGCCGAGCTCGGTCTTCAATCGACAGAGCTAACGCTTCTTTTTCAATAGTCTTAATATTCATATGCCAAATTATTAAAGTTGTAAAAAAACGATTAAAAAATAACAGTAGGCTCGTGACTTTGGATGGCCAACTATAAACCAGGTTCCCACGACGGTGTAAACCAACCTTTGGCTTTTTCCCAACTGACAGTGTTTTTCCTGGGTTGGTATTGCCAAGCCGATGGAAATTCCGCTAGCTTGCTGCTAATTTACCGCCATTTAGCAACGGCCCCTTTATCTTTCCAAAACTGCCGGGGCGGTGCAATTTTAAGTTTACCTCCCAGCTGCAGCGCTGGGTCCCCTTGATCCAATTAATCAAGAAACTCTCCAGCCTCAGCGCTTGTTTTGATCGTCATTGTTTCCGTCGCTTCTTATAGAACCCGCTTACAGTAGTCTTCTGAAACCCCTAACCGCGATCGCCGCGGCGGATCAGTTCGAAACCGGGAACACGAACGAATCCGAAACCGGTTCGATCTGAAAAATCCGGTTCGGCAGGTAGGTTTTAAAAGTCTTTTCCTGGCCTTCAGTGGATATTTCGCGCAGACGGAACGTATTGCAGTCCGCGACCAAATGGGTTCCGAACGGCGTTTCGATCGCATCCTGTACCCATTTCACCGGAAAATATTTATGCGTCGCAAGGATCGTGTCTCTGGGCCTGAAATTCCGATCGAACAGAATCACCTGGCCTTTTCGGGAATTCGAAAGCATGTAACCCTTCGAATGTGGCCGGATATGATGCGGGCCGCTGAGCCCTTCGACAACGATCTCGGTTTTCAGCGTTTCCCGGTCGATACGCGCAAGCGCGCCCTGATAAAACAACACGGTGATGATCTTCGACGGATCATAGGGATCGACGATCGCCGAATTCATGTGTGTCGTCTGCAAGCGCCCCGGATAGCATTTCAAGCGGTGATCGATCGCCTTGTCGACGACCCGGGTTCCGCCGCCGTGCGCCCGGTTGTAACCTCGTTCGGTCGCCCACCAGGACCAGAGGATATTCCCGCCGAAATCGACTTCCAGAATCGCATCGACGCCGCTCGACGTAACCAATAGGCCATTTTCGGTGCGCCGGATCGAACGCAGTTGCGAAAACAGGGGACTGCGAACTTCCAGATCAATTTCCCCGTGCTCATTCAGCCGCACAATATGTTCATTGGCGGGTGTCCCGTCCTCGGGGCACGGGAGCCCGGTCAGGAAATACAGCCCCTCGCCTTCGACGAACTGGGTTCCGAAGGGCTTGTCGTGATCGACCTCGCCGATTGACCGGATTCCGCCGAGGTTTCCGTCATGCTCGAACAACTGGATCTTGCCGCCCATCGATCCCTTGAACACATCATTGGAACGATCCTCCCCGCGGATGATCCGGTTCAGTCGGAATTTAACGTAGTCCCAGTTGGTCTGCGGATAAGAAACAACAAATTTCATTTTCAGTAATGGTTTGTGGCTATAATCGGCGGCTATCATAGCCGATTCCGGCGCGAACCCGTAGCGCCGATCCAGACGAAAGCCGGGTGAAGTGCGCCATGCGCACGCAACGCAATCTCCGCACAGGATAAGATCCACCAGGTGCATACCTAAAAAGATTCAGCGAACATGGACACGGTTGAACCTGTTTCGCGTGCGCACGGCGCGCCGTACACTTGCCAGGCAGCAATTAGGGCAATCGCGCTTAAATTACTCCGATGACGCGGAGTAAATAATCGTTATCCCATCCGGCCTTTAGCCGTTTTATTTTTACCCCGACCTTGGATGTTTTTTCCGCCTTGATCAAATTCAGGGCAATATGCCGGATAA
>JBGTCG010000262.1:0-28449 GCA_041748915.1 Methylococcales bacterium | reverse complement strand
CCAAACCAGCTGACACCGAAGAAATCATCCCAGCGCCTTTACAGCGGTCTCTCCGAGTGGATTGAATGCCAAGCTAAAGAAATGAGATTTTTTCTATAAAAACCTGTCAAGTGTTTTTTTATTTATTTTTATGGGGGGGGGGGGTGAGTAGTTACCCTTTTAGGGATGTTTATTGTCTGGCGCGGGCCGGTCGACAGCATCGGGTGCGGGTGGCCGGTCTGCCAGCGATTTAAACAACCACGGAGCCTTCCTGATCCGGCCCGCTTCGTACCGTCTGATTTCGTTCGCGAATTGCAAAGTCAGGCCGATATCATCCAAGCCGTGGAGCAAGCGATATTTTCGGGATTCATCGATCTCGAATCGTAACTCGTTCCGATCGGGCGTTGTGACAGTCTGCTTTTCGAGATCGACCGTGAGCAGATAATCCGGACCTTGGGCTTCCTGAAAAAGCCTATCAATCTCGTCGGACGCGAGGATAATCGGAAGCAAGCCGTTCTTGAAACAGTTGTTGTAAAAAATATCGGCGAAACTCGGCGCCAGCAAAACCCTGAATCCATAATCCTGAAGCGCCCACGGTGCATGCTCCCGAGAAGACCCGCAGCCGAAATTCTCCCGCACCAACAATATCTTCGCATCCTCATAACCGGGCCGGTTCAATTCGAATTCCGGATTCAGAGGCCGGTGCGTGCAATCCATTTCGGGCTCGCCCCGATCCAGAAAGCGCCATTCGTCGAACAGATACGGTCCGAATCCAGTCCGCCGAATCGATTTCAGAAACTGCTTCGGAATGATCGCATCGGTATCGACGTTCGCTCGGTCCATCGGCACGACTTTTGACTGAATTTTTTGAAATGGTTCCATAGCGTTTAAGCAATCAAGAATTCATGTTAAGAAAGTGCGGGGGTCAGTAAAATGTCCGGTTACGGCGGCCGCGGCCGCCGTAACCGGACTCACGAGATGGGTTCGTCCACCGTAGCCCTGGCGGCCCTCGAAATTTCGATTCGAAGTCGAGGCGCAACGTTCGCCGGGCTCAAGCCGGTCGGCATTCATAGCCAGACACATCGAACAACCGGGATCCCGCCACTCGAAACCGGCCGCGATAAATATTCGGTCCAATTCCTCGTGTTCCGCCTGCTGCTTGACCAACCCGGAGCCAGGCACCACGAGCGCCTCCCGAATATTGCCGGCGACCCGGAGGCCCTTTACGATCGCCGCCGCCATTCGTAGATCCTCGATTCTCGAATTGGTGCAGGAACCGATAAATACGCGATCCAGGTAAATATCGGTTATGGGGGTTCCGGGCATTAAGTCCATATAGCGCAACGCTCTTTTCATGCCTTCGCGTTTGACCGAATTCTGTTCCTGATCCGGATCAGGAACGACTCCTGTTACCGGAACGACCATTTCGGGTGAGGTACCCCAGGTTACCTGCGGCGAGATGACCGAGGCGTCGAGTTGGACCACGGTATCGAATTTCGCGTCCGAATCGCTGTGCAGTTCCCGCCAAGTTTCGACCGCCGCGGCCCAATGCCGGTCTTCAGGAGCGAATGGCCGGCCGCGGATATAGTCGATCGTAGTTTCGTCGACCGCGACCATTCCCGAACGTGCGCCAGCCTCGATCGCCATGTTACAAAGCGTCATCCGGCCTTCCATCGAAAACGCCCGGATCGTGTCACCGGAAAATTCGATCGCATACCCTGTGCCGCCCGCGGTACCGATATTAGCGATGATGGCGAGCGCAATATCCTTCGCGCTGACTCCGGCGCCGATTTTGCCGTCTACTCGGACCAGCATATTTTTGGATTTCTTCTGGATCAGGCATTGCGTCGCAAGGACATGCTCGACTTCCGAGGTTCCGATACCAAAAGCCAGGGCCCCGAACGCACCGTGCGTGGACGTATGGGAATCGCCGCAGACCACGGTCATGCCGGGCAGCGTCGCCCCTTGCTCGGGTCCGATTACATGCACGATGCCCTGACGCGGATCGTTCAGATCGAATTCGGTGATTCCAAACTCGGCGCAATTGCGGTCCAGCGTCTCGATCTGCAACCGCGAAACCGGATCCGCAATGCCTTTGTCCCGATTCTTGGTCGGCACGTTGTGATCGGCCACAGCAAGATTCGCCGAAACCCGCCAAGGCTTTCTTCCCGCAATGCGCAAACTTTCGAAAGCCTGCGGAGACGTCACCTCATGAACCAGGTGCCGATCGATATAAATCAGCGAGGATCCGTCGGGGTTTTGATGGACGAAGTGATCGTCCCACAATTTATCGTATAAGGTTTTTCCGGCCATAAAATGCAACGCCCACCACGGATCGACGGTCGAGCTGATAAACAAATTAAAGAGACCATTTTAAGCTGCCAGTGAAAGGTTCACAATTAAGAATTGCGATCTTTTCCTTGGCCAGTTCGCGGCTATCCAGGAAGGTTTGCATCGGTGTTTTGCCATAACACCAGCGTCCCTGATGAGGGCGGCGTTCATTATAGTCGATCATCCAGTGATCCAGGTCGGTTTGCAGTTCATCGATATTCGCATCAACCTTTTTCCGCAACGCCGTCCGGTAGAACTCATTGAGCAGTGTTTTGTGGTAGCGTTCAACGATGCAGTTGGTTTGCGGGCTTTTTGGTTTGGTGCGGGTGTGATCGATGTCCTCCACCGCCAGGTAAAACTCGTATTCATGGGGTTCGGGATTGCCGCAATATTCGGTTCCCCGATCGGTCAACAGGCGCTGTAGCGGGATCTCGTTGGCATCAAAAAAAGGAACCACGCGGTCATTCCACAGATCCGCCGCGGTGAGCGGGATTTTCCGGTCATACAGCTTGGCGAAGCCCACTTTGGTATAGGTATCGACGAAGGTTTGCTGATGGATGCGTCCCACGCCTTTCAGCGTGCCGACGTAGAAGGTGTCTTGGGCACCACAATACTACGGGCATTCGCTTTCAAATTCGCCGGTGCGCTTCTTTCTCCAACTTGGCCGTCTCCAGGGCTACCAATTGAGCTTCCGTGAGCACCAGACCTTCTTGCGTCATCTTCGCCTCCAAGGCCTTCAGGCGCTTGCGCATGTTTTCCAGATCATACCGTTGCCAGACATTGCGCACTCCCGCCGGTGAAATCGAGAGTCCTTGCTTGCGCAGCTCGGTGGAAACCCGAACCTGCCCCCAAGCCGGTTGATCGATTCCTGCCTCGCCACCACCGCTTCTTCCACCTCAACGGCCACGCGGTTCTTCAACAGCGGTTTGAGCCGGCACATCTCCTGTAGCGCGAGTTCACCACCTTTTTTATATAATTCCTTAAACCGGTAAAAACTATCCCGGCTGTAGTCTATCCTGCCGGCCCGGGAAACATTCCCGAGCTGTTTACCCAGCTCCAGCAAGCCCACTTTGGTACGGTGATCTTCTGTTCGTTGGTCATGGATCGTCTCCAGTTCTTCTGCCGAGGTCCGGGCTTAAGCCCGGACCTCGGCATAGATTCACCACCAAATTAAACACCAACTGTCAGGTTTTGTCTAAATTAATACAATTTTATTTGCTCTCAGAGGTGAGCACGTATTCATATCCGAATGCACAATCGTATGCAGCATACAACGCGCCTTTCGAATGCTCCCAGTTCAGCAACTTTAGGACCCTGTCCCGGCCAACGGCCCCCATCGAGGCCCTCAGTTCAGCGTTGTCGAGAAGAAAATTAATTTTTTCTGCAAAATCAATCTCATCATTCGGCAAAGCTAATAGTGCCGCAGCATTCGCGGAATTACGCACTTCCTCCAGGTCGAACGCGACGAGAGGACGCCCAAGACTCATGTATTCGACGACTTTTACCATCGAACACTTATCATTGAGCGGCGTTTTCGGGTCCGGACACAGACACACATCCGCTGTACCAATCCCATCCAGGACTTGGCCATAGTCAAGATAGCCGGTGAAGGTTACGATATTGGCGATACCAAGTTCCTCAGCGTATCGCTTCATATCATCAAGCACCGTACCGCTACCGATAATTCGAACATGGAAGTCATCGCGGTTATAATTTACGAACAAATTTCTAATTGCGCGTAACAAGATATCAATCCCATCCTGCGGGCCCATCATTCCGACGTATACAAGCAAGTATTTCGCGCCTTGTTTTAGTATGCTATTAGGATTGCAATCTCGAATATTCTGTACCGAAGGACCGTTAGGTACGATAAACACCTCGTGGTCGCATTTGCGTCCTCTGGTTAATGCAATTTTTTTGAATGACTCGTTGACAACCATCACAACATCAGAAAACCGATAAGTGATCTTCTCAAATATCAACAAGGCCTTTGTTACTAAACTGACGTTTTCACCGTGCCCTTTTTGCGTCTGATAAATTTCGGGACACAAATCGTGTTGGTCGAAAATTATTTTCTTCCCTAGAAACTTGAACGGAAGAACTGGGAAAATCAAAAGATCGGGTGGATTGCATATTTGAATCACGTCGAATCCCTCACGACGAAAAACAATTAACAATAGCCACGCCGTCATGATTAACGAAATAGTATATTCGACAATATAGGAAGAAAAATTTCCATTTGACTGGTATATCCGATATCGGTAGATCGAAATATTGTCGATCGATTCATAACTGTTTTCATCAAATGATTTTCCCTTCGGACATATAACAGAAACATTGTATCCCGCGTCCCGCAATGCCAGGGATTCCCGCCATACGCGACGGTCGAATGGGACGGATAGGTTTTGAACCACAATAAGGGCTCTTCTTTTCTTTTTCGTATATTCAGCTGAGGACACTACGTCTACCCGTTGGACTGTATGTTGAAAACTTGAAAGTTCGTAGGTGATGCGAAGGTTGTATAGTTTTTCGAATGACCGCGCCAGAATGCATTGACTGTTTTTCCGTCCGTTGCGAGCCCCCCGTTTCGCGAGTATATTTGATCATGTCGCAAAATAAGGAATCATAGCCCGGGTCGCGCGCGCCTCCGAATACGATCGGATGCCAAACCGTGGAGACACAGCCCCGCTTTGTGTTTAGATCATCGAGCGTAACTTTAATCACCTCTCCCAAGCCTTTGGTCCTTTCAACTTCAGATAGCTGCGTAGCGTGACATCCATAAGAAACAGATTGAGTTGAAGTACATTATAGGGTCGGTTTTTTTTCAGACAGTAAGGGAAATAAGGATAGGAAAACCCAGCGCGTGGTCCCGTTCGGTCGGGAAAACCCATGGACATGTCGTATTGAATTCCTGCTTGTTCCTGGACAGCAAACAGAGAGTCATAATCAAACGAAAGGAAGTGCTGCCGTGAACCTAACGGCCTGCCCAATCGCTGTGCCAGAAGTTCGACCTCTTCGACGTACCATATTGGATTCTCAGTGGACCGGTAGCTTCCATGCAGACAAAGATCAAAGCCAGCCTCGGGAATTGCCCGTAAATATTCACGGATACGGTCGTCTTCGATTCGGTAATTGACATCGTTGGGATGTCTGTGCCCTACGGCGACCTGAAACGATACACGTGTTTCCAATTCAATCTCTTTGGCAATAATCTCGTGCACGCGCCCATACGGATCACGATTACAAAGCAATGCGCGTAACAACCCTATCGCCGCTTGTACCGCATCAGCGGGATCCTGGTGGCGAATGAGGTGACGCAATATCGTTTTTGCGCCTTGTTTGGTGATGTCAACACGGCCGGTCGGGATGAAATCAATATCATGCGATAATATGACCGCATAGTTTACGGTTTCCGGCCATTCCAGCGCCTTCCATTGATCTATCCCAAGCCGGTCGCATAAAGCGTGAAGCAGGTTGATTATGCGGTCGAGATAATGATCGACGATATCTTGCTGGAGATCTAAACCTGCAAATATGCTGTTCGCATACAATCTCCGCGGTTGTCCTTTGTTTGGTCCGAAACGTTCGGACCAGGAGCTCAGGAAGTAAAATGCATTAGCCGCGATGTCAAAGGGAATGCCTGGAGATATCGAATTCAATCCAACAAACCGTTGGGGAAAAATGGTTGACAAACCGTCAATATGTGTGGCGAATTCGATATCGATGCCGCCGTCCAAGAATCGCCAGGATTCCGGGCAATGAATAATCGTCAAACATCGGTCGCAGACCCCGGCGATTCCGTCAGCCGGGCCATACATAACCCAAAGTCCCGTCGAGGGTGGTTGCGAGCAATACGCAAACGGGACGCCTAGAGCCATAAGGAGGGTATCAAAGACAAAACGGACCTTACAGACTAACGATTCGTGGCATCGTAAAACGATCGGAAGTGGTTTACTCAAGTCCGGTTATCTCCATATTGAACGATTACGCGGAACAAAACGTCAAATTCTAATAACGAGACCCAACCGTTACACTCGAAAGACACAAGAGCATGTGCATCGTGAACTTTCTCAATGTACCTCGGCGCATGCAGGCCGGCCGATCCCCAAGTAGCGAATGCCGGCAGCTTCGGCTGCACCCTGATTCCATAAATTTCGACCATCCAATAAGTCCTCCACTCCAGCCTTGCGCCATGCCGCAAAATCAGGATCAGCAAATTGTTGGTGCGCCGTGCAAAGAATAGTTACCCGAGACCCCTCGACGCTTCCAGGTTCGAAGCCAACGTTCCTCAATTCCTCGTCCGTATAATAGGGGTCTTCCATCGTAACCAGAACGCCCAATCGCTGAAGTTCATCCCGCAACACGTACGCAGGGCGTAGGGTGTCCACCTTAACCCCTGGCCGAAAACCAAGACCCAATAGGTGTGTTTTTTCTCCTCTTAACCTCTTCCATACCGATTCCACGCGTTTTAAGTGCCTGACAGGCTGGTTATCGTTTATTTTGCGAGCGGCTTCGGAGAGAAGTTGTGGCAGGCCTAACCGCCGCGATTCCTGTGTCAGGAAGTAAGGGTAAACCGGCACGCAATGACCGCCGACCCCGATCCCCGGCAGGAGTAAATTTGCCTCGCCGTCGGTATTTGCGCCTATTCTTACTCGCTCGAAATCAACACCAGCTACTTCACAAAAGGCTGCAAGTTCATTGGAAAAGGCGATATTGACGTCACGATAGAGCATTTCTAACAATTTCGTCATCTCAGCCGCTTCAATCGTACCGACATCGTCAACCGGCGCACCGAGATAACGTCGATAGAACTCCACAGCCATCGCAGATGAGTATACGTCAAACCCACCCACGACCTTGGAAGTAGTTTCGAGCCGGGATAATACCAGATTAGCCTTAACGCGTTCCGGACTATAGGCTACATAAAAGTCGTTACCTGCCTTTAGCCCGCTGTGGCTTTCCAGAACCGGTATCAGACTTCGACGGGTACCGCCAACAGCTACGGTAGTCTCGTAGACAACGAGTGTACCCTTCCGCAGCCCTTTGCCAATTTCGGTCGAAGCGAGTTGAAGGACGCTAAAATCGATATCGCGTGCCGAATTCAAATGAGCAGGTACAATGACCACGATCACGTCTGACACCGATGAAGATTTAGTCGTATCGGTGGTAGCACTTAACCGGCCTGCGTCGTGTAGATCGGCCATGAGTTCGGGAAGACCCGGCTCTTCATAGGGACAATAACCCGCATCAATGTTCCTCACGAGTTCTGAGTTAACGTCGCAAACAGATACCGACGCGCCGTGCTTACCAAATATGCAGGCAAGTGGAAGCCCCATCCGGCCACCGCCCACTACCGTAATCTTCAATTCCGAATCCCCCGTGCTTTTTTCGATTCGTTTTCAAGCCTTAGTTGTTCCAAAATGTAGTTCAGTCCGCCACAGCCTTAATGACGGCCTGTGAACGATAATGACGGCCTGTGAACGATAATGGCAGAACCACGAATCGGTAATTCGCCGTTTTTCTATACAATTTATTCACCGCATTAAGATCTCTTCCAGGACGAATCAAGAAATGCAATGGCTTTGATAGCCATCAACCGTCGACAATAGAGGAACTGCATAGATAAAATTTCGTTACTAAGCTTTAGACAAATATCCATATTGATAGGTCGGAAGTGGCTGCCTTGATTTGTTTAAAACCAAACCAAGCAGATTTGTCTCTTCAAGAAGTCGCATGGAATATTGAAGCTCGTCAGCAGTATTCTTGCCATCCTCCACAACAAGAAGCGCAGCATCGACATGTGGCATAAACAACATCGCATCGTCCGCTGCAAATAGCGGAGAAAGATCATAAATAATAATCCCGTAGCGCTGGTTGATCTCTTGAACCAAGCCGACCATTTTTTGGGAGGCAATCAATTCCGACGAAGTGCTATCGAATTGAGTTCCGGGCAATACAACTAAACGTTCTATACCTGGGTCTATTAATGTATTTTCCAACGAAACATCGCCCGTCAAGCAATCAAGCAGTCCGAATTCGCCTGGGAGTCCCAAGTATCGCCTTACTCTAGGTTGCCTCAAATCAGCATCGACCAAGAGAACATTTTGATTCCCCTCCATCGCGATGGCTATCGCGAGATTTACCGACAATAACGTTTTTCCTGCGCCTGGCGTCGCGCTTGTTATTGCAAAACTGTTCCAGTTGTTCTCACGAAGCTGCTTGAGGACATTCGTCCGAAGCACACGGAATATATCCGCTCGTGGATCGTTATATTTTCCCATAATAACCCGATTATTTCGAAGCACATTCGGATCAACAAGAAAAGTTCTGGTTTTTGTGGGTCGGGTGGAGTCTACAGGAAGCAGATTAGCGCTATTAGTCATTGACTACTCTCCATAAGCAAAACTGTACAATGCTGGTCAGGCTTGCAAAGAGGGAAAAAAGAATACACAGATTACAGCGGTAGCCAGTATGACACCTGTTATGCCCGTCCAGATTACAATTTTTCTTATTCGACTCTGCGTAACAAAGGTTTCTTCCAACTCCGATGGTGTTTCGATGTAGGGAACTACAACCAACGGCATAAGACCGGTAATTTCGGTAATAGCCCGGTATCCTCGAATTCCGGGCTCCAGTAATTCGATAAAAAACGCAATTCCAAGGCCGGCGATGATTCCCATAAAAAAGCCGCCGATGGCTACCTTTCTTCGGATTGCTTTTTCTGGATGTCGAGGAATAATCGGTTGTTCCAGAACAGTTAGGGTTTGTCCCTGCTGCTGCTCTTCAAGTGATTGAACCAGTTTAGCATCTAGCAATTTTTCTTTGAGCTGAGTATATTTCTTTATAGTGTTATCACGAATTCTTATCAAATGGTTATATGCCATTTCAACCTGAGGAGCCTGCAACAAATTACTTTGCATTTTTTCAAGTTTCTCTTTCAAATAACTCTGCTTCTCCAGCAATGACTGAAATTCAAATTGGCTGCTTTTATACTGCGCCTGTACACCCAGAAAAGCCGGATTCGTAGAGGACACGTCCTCCAAATTTTTTTCCTGCCGCAAACCAAGAGACATGTTTTTCAGTTGCTGTTCCAATCGCTCGACTTGTTTTCTTCGCTGGGTAATTTCAGGGTGATTACCGCTAGACGATTCTTCCAGTAATTTAAGTTCATGCCTGGCTTCATTCAATTCTTTAAGGACATCATCCTCGATTGGTCTTCCTCCAAAGTCGGGATCCAAGGCGTTAATTTCACGGACTAAACGAGTAAGAGAGGGATGTGAAGGCGCGTAAATACTGGACAATCGAAGATATTTCGCCTGCAAGATTCTTAAGGTATCATTCTTACTTTGCGGCGCTTTGTCATTGAGGTTTGCAGGCACATCGTTTAACGCTCTTGCTAATTCCGTCTCTAAGAAAACAATCCTTTCTTTGGTGGCGCGAATTTGGATTTCCGTGTCTCTCAATTCGTTCTCGGTACGGTCTATCGCTGCCAAATTCCCTTGCATCTGTTCAGGTAAACGGAAATTGTGTTGTTCCTTGAATTGTGCAATTCTGTTGTCAATTTCCTGAAGTTCGTTTTTTAGTTTCTCCGATTCCTCCAACAGGAAACCAGTCGCTGTATTAGCGCGATGAGCTCTGGCTTTATCATTTTCCTCGATGAACAGGGTGACCAGCCTACTCACGATCTCTTGTGCCTTGTTTGCCTCGGCATCGCTAAATGAAATATCAAAGGCAACCTCGGCTTTTCCAGCGGCTGCCTGGGGGATTAACGACGATGTGGTTAAACCAATTTCAAGGTTCTTTTTGAACTGTTCCACTAATTCGTGTTTATCAAAGCCGTCGACTTCAAGATCCTTGTAAAGTCCATTCGATTCAATAATCGAAATGATGTTGTTGGTCGTCAGGGATCTTTGGTATATCGAATGAATCTGTAAGTCTGCATATTGAGATACTGTCGATTCGACAATATTGGTTGGAATTGGGGCTTCAATTAACAGATTTGCCGTCGAACGATACGTTTTGGGCAGGTAAAACGCTACGACTACCGAAATCGCGCTGATTAAGAACCAGGTAATTACAATGTAATTCTTGCGTCGTTTTATAACGTCAACATAATCGCTTATCGTTTTTAGATTTTGAAGCATAGTTTTTTAAACCAAAGTCCTATCTATTCAATGCCACCGATACGCAACGCATTACTAAGGGCGGTTACCACATAATCTTGCTGTTCAAGGGTCATCTGAGGGAATAACGGAAGGATGATTGTCTGATCCTGAGCTTCCTCGCTGTGCCTGAGTTTTTGACAATAACCGGCGTTACGATAAACCGCCTCCCGGTGAGCACACATCACGCCCCGGCGGGTCGCCACACCCGCATCCAGCATCGATTGCATTACCTTTTTCTGGTCTGAACCTGATGGCAGACGAACACAAAAGCTTTGCCATGTGCTACGTGCCCATTCTGATTCCTCAGGCAACCCCAGACCAGGAAGTTCAGCAAGCAGGGACTCATAGCGCGCAGCGTGATCACGACGTTTCTTGACAAGGTCCGGCAAGCGTTTAAGTTGTACCCTGCCAACGGCGGCTTGAATGTCGGTCATGCGAAAATTGAAGCCAAGGATCGGATATGACTCGAATATTACCTTGCTGGCTTCATGGCGCACGGTATCGGGAACACTCATGCCATGCTGCCGCAACAGCCTGAACTTGCCATCCCATTCTGGATTCGCCGTAGTGAGCATGCCACCGTCGCCGGTGCTGATCACTTTACGCGGATGAAAGGAAAAACATGCGACGTCGGCGTGCGGTTTGCCAATCTTTTCCCAATGGCCGTGCCAGAGAATTTCGCTGCCGATCGCACAGGCTGCATCTTCAATAACTGGGATTGAGTAGCGGCGCGCTATTTTGAGGATTGCTGCAAGATCACACGGCATCCCAATCTGGTGTACACATAGAATGGCGCGGGTGCGTTCCGTCAACGCGCTTTCAATCTGATTAGGATCAAGGTTGAATGTAACAGGATCGATATCCACGAATACGGGCATGGCGCCACAGTAGCAGATCACGTTGGAAGTTGCGATATAGGAGTGACTGACCGTAATGACTTCATCACCAGGTAAGACACCTGCAGCCAGAAGCGCCACATGCAGGGCCGTGGTGCAACTGGATACCGCGCAGGCATGTGGTGCGCCAACATAGTCGGCAAACTCCCTTTCGAACGCTGCTACTTCAGGACCCTGACTAGTCCAACCGCTCAAAATTACTCGGCGCGCAGCTTCAGCTTCATCTTCGTCCACCATGGGTTTGGTAATCGGTATCATGCTTGGACTGCCATTTTGTTGAGCCGCCACCACGTGACCAACCGGGAGAGTCCTTCTTCTAGTCCGACCCGGGACTTGAAGCCAAGTACTTTTTCGGCCCTGGTTGTATCAGCCAGACGTCGAGACACCGGATTGATTGTTCGTTCCGGCCCATATATTGGCTGGAGATCGGAATCCATAGCCATCAGCAACGCGGCCGCCAAATCGGTAAGACTGGTCTCCTGGCCACTGGCAACGTTGAAAACATCGTCGCTAAGTTCCGATTGGAGGGCTAATATGTTGCACCGAGCCACATCTTCGATATATACAAAATCCATGGTTTGGGTTCCATCCCCCATTATCAGTGGTGATTCCCCTGAGGCGATACGCTCCATCCAGCGGATCAGAACCTCGGTATATTTGCCGTGTATATCCATACGGGGACCATAGACATTAAAATAGCGCAAAGCCACGTACGACAACCCGTACATGTCATGGAACGAGCGTAAAAGCCCCTCCAACATCAGCTTGCTTACGCCATACCAGGTTCTGTTGTTATAAGGGTGGTGACCCTCCGGTGTAGGGAAGAAGTCAGCTAAACCGTAGATCGAAGCCGATGATGCCGCCACGACTTTTTTGACGTTCGCTGCTGTCGCCGCCTCGATAACGTTGAAAGTTCCAGCACACATTACATCCATTGCCTCGCGCGGTATGCTTGCACATGCAGTGATGCGAATGGCGGCCAAATGGATGACTGCGTCCATACCCTGCGCCGTTCTGTGTATGGCGTCAACATCCCGGATGTCTCCACGCACCATCGTTACACGAGGATCTTTCAATGACTCGCGAATATTGGCCATGGTCCCTCGACTTAAATTGTCGAAAATGACGATTTTTGCAGGTGAATAATGGCGCAATAACAAATCTACGGTTGCAGAACCGATCAGTCCGCAGCCTCCAGTTATTAATATTTTCGAATTCGATATTTCCACCGATCGGCTCACCGTTCGTTAGACGACGTCGTCATTTTCTGTTCAAAAAATATCGCGGTTATCTGCATAGTCAAAGTATATGCCCCGAGGTAAGAAAGTGCTCCAAGGTATTCAAAACGCTTCGATGTTCTTGAGTGGCAAAAATGGCGGACACTAGTAAAAATCATTCCCAAGCTTCCGCGCGGGATTACCCACAACCTGAGCATCAGCTGCGACGCTACGAATAACATTGCTTCCAAGTCCGACCAAGGCCCTGTCGCCAACGCGCAATCCGTTCATTATGTTTGAGCCGCTACCAATGTAACAATTCTCCTCAATCACAGTGTTGCCCGCAACGGTCACATTTGATCCGATAAGGTTCCAGTCAGCCACCACCACATCATGATGAATTACCGTATTCGGTAAAATACACGTGTGCGAACCGATAAGGGCGTTGCTCGTAATTACTACGCCCGCCATAATCAATACATTATAGCCAATGGATGCAAGGGAGGAGACTCTAGCCGTCGGATGGATGACCCTGGCAAACCGCTCCTCGCCAATACCTAGACCAAGAATAGTTTCTTTTCTGGTTCGATAGGAAATTGGACTGCCTGGGATAGCCAAAACCCGTGCATCCGAAAACTTGGCAAATGCGTCTCTGCCCCAGACTGGGTATCCGTTCGCATGAGTCCCAATCTTTTGGGGTGTGTCGTCCACAAATCCAATAAATTGGTAGACATTGCCAAGACAATCCAACGCCTCGAGCCCGTTGCCGTTGTAGGGAAAAATCAACAATGGTTGTACGTCTTCCACCACTTAATCTCGTTCCGGCTAGGCAACCTCAACCGTCGGTTGGTTCGCAAGTGTAATAATAGATTCGCTGACCTCGTTACATTGAGTCCGAGTTAATTCGGGGAACATCGGAAGGGAAAGTACTTCGTCGGCAGCTTGCTCTGAATGCGGGAAGTCTCCCCGTGAATAGCCCAGGTCCGCATAAGCCGGAAGGAGATGTACGGGAATCGGATAATGGATTCCGGTCTGGACCTGTTTGGCCTGTAACGCCTGTTGCCATTTGCTTCGCTGCTGTGTACGGATCGCATAGATATGATAAACATGCCTTGAATAGGGCATTGCCTTTGGAGTTGACACTCCGTTGCAGGACAACATTGCATCGTAATGGGCGGCTGCCGCGCGCCGGGCCGCCGTCCAAGATTCCAGGTGGCGTAGCTTGACCCTGAGGACTGCTCCTTGAATCCCCTCCAGACGAAAGTTGTATCCTTTGAGCACATGCTGATATTTGTGCTCGGCACCCCAGTCGCGGAGCATCCGAATTGTACGGGCATATTCGGCGTTGTTAGTAACCACCATACCCCCTTCACCGCATGCCCCTAGGTTTTTGCCGGGATAGAAACTGAAACAGCCCATATCTCCAAGACTTCCGACCCGTGCCCCTTTGTACTCGGCACCGTGCGCTTGAGCCGAATCTTCAATCACAATGAGCCCGTGCCGCTTGGCAATTTCCAAAATCGGATCCATATCCGCCGGCTGTCCATACAGATGTACCGGAAGAATAGCTTTCGTTTTTTCGGTGATAGCACCTTCGATAGCCTTCACATCGATCGTGAACGTTTGCGGAACGATGTCCACAAACACCGGTTTCGCGCCCGTATAATAAATTGCTGCGGTGGTTGCCACGAATGTAAACGGAACGGTAATCACTTCGTCGCCTGGACCGATTCCCGCCGCGAGAAGGGCAAGGTGCAGAGCGCTGGTGCCAGTATTCACACCAATACCATATTGACGCTGACAATAGCCGGCAAATTCCTCCTCAAATGCAGCCACTTCTGATCCTAGGGTAAACTGACTGGTATCCAATATGTGCTGGATAGCGGTATTCACCTCATCCCTAATGCCGGCGTACTGGGCTTTGAGATCAACAAAAGGGATCATGCCACGATCCTCCCTTGATACCTCGGTGCTCCGTTTATTTCGACGGTCCTGCCACGGTCCTTCATCGATCGGGTCGCCGCTTCAATCAATTTAACCACGCGCAGGCCGAGTGAGCCGTCAGTCAATGGAATGCTGCCGGTATTTATACATTGCACAAAATGTTCTCCTTCAATACGCAAAGCTTCGGTAAGGTCCAGCTTCGGCGCCCACATATCGCCGGTACGGTACCCGACCCGCATATCATAAATTTGCCGTGGATCGTCGGTAAAACTAATCCCCTTGTCATAAATCTTGATTTTTTCACTCGGTTCCAAATCATCGTAGCTAATCATCTTATTACTGCCGCCGATCAGAATCTGGCGCATTTTTACTGGCGCGAGCCAGCTCACATTGATATGGGCGATCATTCCAGAATCGTAAAACAATGTGAGATACGCGAGGTTTTCAGGCGTACCACGGAAATGGTTGGTACCTACGGCGGACACCGACGCCGGTTGTTCTCCCAACAGATGATCGAGGATGGAAAAGTCATGAACGGCCAGATCGGAAATGACGTTTACATCACTCTGAAACAAACCGAGATTGATCCGCGTAGAGTCGAAATAATAAATGTTCCCTAGCGACTCATCCTTCACGATCTCCGCTATTTTTCGCACGGCTCCTGTGTAAACGAACGTATGATCAACGATCAATATTTTCTTGCGCTTCTCGGCTTCATCAACCAGTTGGCGGGCCTGCAGTGCTGTCTCGGTCATAGGCTTTTCCAGCCACAAGTGCTTACCGGCGTTCAGAACAGCCATCCCCAGTTCGAAATGAGTGCTGACCGGAGTCGCCACGGCGATCGCATCGATGGAAGGGTCGTTGACCAATTCCTGGAACTGTGTCGTAATCTTAATGCCCGGGTAACGCCTTTGAACAACCCCGAGTTTTCGCTGGTCCAGATCCGCGACGCCGGCAAGTGAGAGTCCAGGTGTTTCGGCGAAATTCCGCACCAGGTTGGGGCCCCAATAGCCGTATCCAATAACGCCTATTTTTATCATGATGTATATCCTTGATTTTATGTTAACTAATTGTATTGGTTTCAAGTTTGATCGAACGCCACCCCGTGGCGAACGCTATTTCGTCACCGGTAGGCCAGGATAAGATCGCTGCCATATGAAGGCAGGCTCAGCTAAACTTTCGTCGCGTGCCTCCCAGCAGCCAATTTCCTTTGTAAGAATTTGTCAGGACGGTCCTCCCTCGCTGTGGGCGCGCGCATCGCCAACGATTCGGGCGGGGACGCCGGCGACGATCGCAAAATCGGGTACATCTTTGATCACGACGGCTCCGGCACCAACCAACGCACCCTCACCAACCGTGATGCCGCAAAGGATTGTCGCGTTGCTGCCGATCGATGCACGTCGCTTGACATAGGTACCAACGACTTGCCAATCTGCCTCTGTTTGCAGGTCTCCAGCCGAGTTAACCGCTTTTGGATAGACATCATTGGTAAACATCACGCCATGACCGACAAATACCTCATCTTCAATTTCAACACCTTCGCAGATAAAGGTGTGGCTGGAAATTTTGCAGCGAGCACCCACCGACACACCTTTCTGGATCTCGACGAAGGCACCGATTTTGGAATTATTTCCTATGGCGCAGCCATAGAGATTTACGAGATGAGGATGGTAAATCGAAACTCCTTCGCCGAACGCGACATCTTCTTTAATCAAATTTTTACCTCTACGTCAGTATGAATTTTCAGCTCGCCAGGTCATTCACCGGGTACGGTAACCCGAGCTAAAAGTACGAAACCTTTACCGCGGCCCAATCCAGTGAAAAGTCGCTGCTGGTACTTGAAGACACATTGATGATGCGCAGCCGGAAGTTGGCATTCGACAAAGTGTTCACGCTCCAGACACCGCCCCAATTATCAGCGGGACCACCCAGAATGTAATTGGCCTCGCTCGTGGTTAGCGTCGCAGTCGTTTTTGCCGTCGTCCAGGTCGTGCCGCCGTTCCCGGACAGCTGCGCACACATCCTTGGAGAACCAGACGTGGAATCGACCCGGGCATTGAGACGAACTTCAATACCGGCGATCGTTGCGCCGCTTGGCAAATTCAAACCGTAGTTAGAATAGATATGTTTGTCCTTGCCTGAGTCAGTACAGGAGGTACTGCTAGTGGTGCCGCTGTTGGTATCCACGGCGAACAATCCATCATCAGCATACGCATTGGCCGGACTCGTTTGAAAGCCATTGCCATCGCCGTTGATATTCAACGGAATAAGGGTATTTGCAACTGCCGCATTCGCGCTAGGGGATAGAAATGCTGTGTTATTGACTGTAGTAAAAGACCAGGTGACATCCGCTGCCAAAGGATTACCCGCCAAATCCTTGACCCGCGGATCGATCGAGCCGCCGATTACCCTGGTGGTATACGTCGCCGCGCCGGCAAGGGCCGTGGTCGGCGTCAGGGTCGCCGTGTCGGTGCCACCGCCATAGCTGGCCGCTACGGGTATGAGCACATTGTTCGTATCCCGCAGTTCGAAAGTTGAAACCGAGATGGTAGTGGGATCCATCGCTTCGCTAAAAGTCGCTGTTACGATCGTATTCGTCGCAACGCCCGTTCCGCCTGCAGCAGGACTTTGAGCGATCACTGTCGGCGGCGTCGTGTCATTGGCGCTCGTTTGATAGGTAAGCCGTACGGCGGCCCAATCCAGGGAGAAGTCGCGGCTGGTGCTTGACGACACATTGATGATGCGCACCCGGAAGTTGGCGTTCGACAACGTGCTGACGGTCCAGACACCGCCCCAATTATCGGCGGAACCGCCCAAAATATGACTGGCCTCGCTTGTCGTCAGCGTCGGCGTGGTTTTCGCTGTCGTCCAGGTCGTGCCGCCGTCACCGGAAAGCTGCACGCACATTCTTGGAGAATTGGAACCGGAGTCGACCCGCGCGTCCAGACGAACTTCAATGCCCGAAACCGCTATGCCACTTGGCAAGTTCAACTCGTAGTTGGAGTAGATATGTTTGTCCTTGCCCGAATCGGCACAGGAGGTACTGCTAGTGGTGCCGCTGTTGGTATCCACGGCGAACAGACCATCATCAGCATAGGCATTAGCCGGACTCGTCTGAAAGCCATTGCCGTCGCCGTTGCTGACTGGCGAATTCGCGCTTGGGGATAGAAATGTTGTGACCGTAGTGCTCGTGGTGGTCGTGGTAAAAGACCAGGTAACATTCCCGGCCAGTGCATTGCCTGCCAAATCCTTGACCCGCGGATCGGTAGAACCGCCTACGACCGTAGCCGTATAGGTCGCCGCCAGGGCGAGGGGACTGGCGGGCGTCAAAGTGGCTACGTTCGCGCCACCGTAGCTGACCGTTGCCGGCACGAGTGTGTTGTTCGCATCCCGCAACAAGAAGGTCGAGCTGGTGATCGTCGCCGGATCCATTGGCTCGCTGAAGGTCGCCGTCACGGCAGTGCTGGTCGTAACGCCGGCTGCGCCTGGTACCGGGCTTTGAGCGATCACTGTCGGCGCGGTTGTATCGGTCTGAGTGCTAGCCGAAGCTACCGAATAGGCGCTTAGGTTACCCGTAGCATCCGCTGCCCGCACGCGATACGAATAGGTCGTCCCCGGAATGAGCCCGGAATCCCCAAAGTTTGTAGCGGTTGGGGCGGCGACTTGGATGAAGTTGGAACAATTCGCTCCCTGGCATCGCTCTATGCGATACCCGGTCACCCCGACGTTATCCGTCGATGCGGTCCAGGCCAGGTTGATCTGCGTGGTACTGATGGGGGTAGCCGCCAGATTGCCCGGCGCCGTCGGTGGATCCGTATCCGAACCCGATCCGACATTGACCGTCACGCCCGCTCCTGGTGTTTCCGCGTTCAGGCTGTCGTCAACCGCACGGCTCTTGATCGTCACGGTCGTCGACGTGGTCGGTGTGGTCCAAGAATAGGTCCAACTGTTGCGACCGGACGCGACGCGCCATGTCAACCCTCCGTCCACCGAAACCTCGACCCCGCCGACCTGGCCGCCTCCGGTGTCTGTTGCAGTACCGCTAATCGTTACCGCGCTTCCCAGAGGAACATTCGCCCCTGCGGCAGGCGAGACAATGGTTGAAGTGGGTCGCGTGATGTCGCTAGACAATGTCGCGGTCTGGAGCCCCGCCTGTAAAGTTCGGGGTTGAATATCCATATCGGCGAACAAGTTGACCGTCGCCTGCTGCATATTGACATCCGTCGGCGTCCCGCTGCGGTCATGATTACTATCCAATCCCCAAGGCCACTGAACGGTTCCGGCGCCAAAAACGATCGCTCCACTACCGGCCCGGTACAGAGTCAGCGAATGTATCGCAGTTCCCGATCCAAACGTGGAACCGTGGTCGAGAAGAACCGGTGCGTTCGCGACGGTGGTTGTTGAAAGACGTACCGACCCCGATGGCCGGAACCCGTTATCGAGATCTTCGTCCCATTCATAACCCAGAGTTCCGTGAGGTAGGGTCGCTTTTGCGCCCGTCGCGAGGTTCGCGACGCTCGTGTTGCGCCAGAACCGCATTTTTCCGTCCGCGGCGGGTACTTCAATGCTTGTAGTGGCGCCGGCGTTTACCGTGAAAATCGTTCCGGTCAGCTCGTTTTCGGGACGTCCGCCGTCTGCCGGCGGACTGAAACGCGGATCGCGCCAGGTACCTGTCCAGACGTTGGGAAGAGGATCGATCTTGGCGTTTGCGTGGGTTTCCTTGTAGCACACGAGGGTTCGATGCGAGGTCCCTGAGCTGTCGATGCTGTTCTCCCACCGGGTCTTCCAAAAGACCTCGTTGCCGCTGAAGAATGCAAGATGAACACCCAAGTCCCGGGCCGTCTCTAGGTGGGCACGTTGCGTTCCAGACCAGTACTCGTCGTGACCAACCGAGAGGAAAACCTTATGATTGGCAATCAGATTGCCGAGCCGATCGGCGTCAACTCCGGTAAAATAGCTGACGTTGTAGCCATTCGCTTCGAGCCAGCGCACCATCGGATACTCGGCGTTGAAAAGCCAATCCTGTCCGTTGTCGACTGCACGGGTGTTGAACGGGCGGTTGTAACTTACTTTGTAGGCACGACCGTCAGGCGAACCCGTGTAAAGGCTGTTGCCTCCATAGTCATTGTAGGCCTGCCAGGTGGTATCCGAGGTCTGGAAAAGCAGATCCGAAGTACTCAAATCATCGCGAACTACGAATACTACGTGACTCGCCTGCCCAGCACTTGCACCGTCTTCACGAACGGCTTTCGCAAAGTAAATGCCGGAGGTGGCATCCGGCGGAACCGGCCATGAGGCCGACTCCGACCAATTTCCGCAATCAATCAGCCCCGTAGTTGAATTCGACAGACAAGATGGCTGATTCTGGGGTAGAGATGCCGAAGGTTGAACAGTCGCAATCTTGCGCGCCCCATTTCCTCCGTAATAGCCCATGCGGTAGATATCCAACCGATAATCGCTTGCAGGTGTGGAGAACTTGAACCGGACCGTCGCGCCCCGATTGACGCTGATATCTGTCGCGAAACCTTGGATGCTCGAGTCGCCGGCGCCGCTGATATCCCATTCACTCGGGGGGTTGCCAGGGTTTTCGTTTTCACACACTATCGGATTACCGCCGGGAGAACACGGATCTACACCGGTGGTGAACGACGCAGTGAAATCTGCCGACAGCGCGTTGCCTGCAGTGTCTTTCACCCGAGGATCGCTGATACCGCCCCTGATTCTGGCGCTGTAGGCGGTGTTTTCCGTCAACAGACTGCCCGGCGTCAATGTGGCGGTTTTGGTTCCAGAACTATAGGTAACAGCGGCAGCCACCAGGGCGTTGGCCGAATCGCGCAATTCAAAGGTGGATGAGTTAATGGTTGCCGAATCCATCGTCTCGCTGAACGTTGCCGTCACCGGGGCCGCGGGATTTGCTCCCGTAGCACCGTTTATCGGCGTTGTAGCAGTCACTGTCGGCGGTGTCGTGTCCGGGCCGATGTCGTCGGTGAAGACCACGTCGACCCAGTAGTTACTCGACTGGAATGTATTGACAGGGAAGCCACCGGAACCATAGAGGTACACGCCATTACCACCACTCTCAGCGTTACTCGGTGCGTACAGAAGCCCACTCGTGACTCCCGCCGTAAAGTAGTTTTCATTAACTGAATACCGTCCGACAGGAGCTAGATAGGATGCCACGTAAACTAAGTTGGCTGTGACCGGTACCGGGGAATCAAAATTTACGTGTTGCCAGCCGGAAGCCGTCTCATTCTGAAACGTGGCGCTTGCAATCAACTGCCCGGAACTGGACCAAAGCTTGCCAGTATGAGTTCCGGTATTCGAAACGCCTTTGTAGAATCGGACACCGCAAATAAATCCGTCGGTTGATGACCTGAATTTCACCCCGAGTTCGATCGAACTCACATCTGGATCGGTGATGATCGAAGGCGTGGGGTTGCTTGGCCAGATCGAAGTACCAGCCGAACAGCCCGTAGGAGCCGCTGAACCGGTGGTAAACGACGCCGTGAAGTCTGCCGCCAGCGGGTTGCCTGCAGCGTCTTTAACACGAGGATCAGTGGCACCGCCCTTGATCTTGATGCTGTACGCGGTGTTGGCCGTCAGCGAATTGTTTGGCGTCAGCGTGGCGGCGTTGGTCCCGGAACTGTACGTTACCGCAGCCGGTACCAGGTTGTTACCCGGATCCCGCAATTCAAAGGTCGATGAGTTGATGGTTGCAGGATCCATCGCCTCGCTGAACGTCGCCGTTACCGGGTTTGCAGGGCTTATTCCCGTAGCGCCGTTGACCGGCGTTGTGGCAGTCACCGTCGGCGGGGTCGTATCGGGACCTGCGCTCGATGCGAATACCACATCGACCCAATAGTTGCTCGACTGATAGGTCTCGGTGGGGAACGTGCCGGCCGCGCTGTACGCATAAACGCCATTGCCGCCGCTTGTGCCGTCCTGGAGCAGGTGGATCGGAACGTTATCGACCCCTGAATTCGCGAAATATAAACTGTCGCCCGCGTAGTTTCCGTTTGGCGCATGATACGAAGCGATGTAAACGGTGTTCGCTGTAATCGCGACCGACGTTGGGAAGTTTACTTGTTGCCACCCGGCTGCACTAGCCGTATAGCCTGCGTTAGCCAACCGCTGCCCTGAGCTATTCCAGAGACTGACGGTATAAGTCCCGGCGTTCACTTGATAAAAGCGAATGCCCGTGATGAAGCCGTTCAAGTCTGACGTAAATTTCACGCCCAGTTCCACCGCGTTTGGATCGGTCACCGATGGATTTGCGGGGGTGATTGCGCTGCTCCATGCACCGCAAGGACACGCTGGGCCCGATTGCGTCGTGAAAGTCCAAATTTGCGGAGTTGTCAGCGCATTTCCAGCAAGATCCCTGACACCGGTCGTAACGGTGGCCGTATAGCTGGTCGATGCGGACAGCACCGAATTAGGCGTCAGCCTTGCCGTACGCGTGCTGGAATCATAAATAACATTGGCTGCTACCGGCGGATTTGCCCCACTTTTTAATTGGAAAGTAGACGTATTAATGGTTGTCGGATCTATAGCCTCACTGAATGTCGCCGTGACCGTTGGTTGCTGAGCGACGCCGGAGGCGCCGTCAGCCGGGAACGTGGAAATCACGGCTGGGGGCGTTGTATCGCTCCCGTAAGTAGCGGAGTACGAACCATTGGTCGCCGGGATGAAGGCATAGTCCACGCCTTTGATCGTATCAACGGTGAAGCTGATCGGACTGCCCGATTTTGTTATATTGACCAGGGTGCCGGTACCGGAATACGCCGGTATAATAGCCTGCAGCCCGGTTGCACCGGCCCCCTCGACGATACCAAAGTTCAGGCTAGTACCGTTCCACGTCAGGTTTTGGAACGACGACGCGTTGCGTCCGTCTAGCCAATTTAACATCTGAACACTTGATACAACCGGTACAGTTCGTGCCAGCGCGGAATTGACGGTCTCGGTCGATTCAGGAATTTGTGCTAGATCGGTGTGGGCATTAATGGTATAGGCGCCATAATAACCTTCAGGTCCGAGCGCTCGATTCAACAGTGTATTCACCGTGAATGGATAGCTCTGCCCGGACTCGTCGGTCATGTGGGACGCGGCGTTGTAAACGTCGATCAAATCACCGTTGAGATCTGCGAAGCGCATCGGCATCGCGGATCCCGTGAAGAAACCGGGTCGGTTGTTGACCCATCCTGGTGGCCAAAAATAGTAGCTCGTGTCCAGGCGAATACCATGATTCAACTGTACTTTCGCTCCGGTTACCCAGTCACTCCATGCAATGCAATGGTGGCGCTGTGTGATGGGCGCGGGGATACCGGGATAGTTTGTTTGCCAATCGCCGATCTGCTGAACGTAATAGTCCTCAAGTAAGGCCGGTGTAAAATCACTACAGTTCGTGTTGACATGTAACCCGATCTCGAAGCCGCTTGCCGTATAGGCAACGGCCTGCGCATTCGTCAACGGCGTATTCGGGAAAATATACGAAGTACCTCGAATACACTCCCAGTTCGCCACTGAACAACCGGCGGGGCTCATCGCAGTAAACTGATCGAAGCGGCCCGCGGTGCCATTGTTTCCATGATCGTCACCCGTCATGATAACGACCGCCTTCTTGCCGCGCGGGAAATACCAGAAGCGTGGCAATGGTCGTTTTGACAGGTTCATCTGCAGAATTAAGTTGGCGAGCAGCCTCTGTTGTTCATCCGCTTGCGGAATATCCACATTATTCTGCAAATCCACCCAATCGGGTTGGGAGTCGAACGACGCGGCACCGAAAAACTTGTCGTCCGAGCGTATCGGTGTAAATCCGTCTCGCTCCTGCGCCTGCCACGCCGGATTACCCTGACGTGTAAAAACAATAGAAGTCGCAAGGTCGTACGTAAATGCGGCTGCCTGGCCAGAACCGGCGCTCTTCAAAGTCAAAGCAGGGTGGGTCGTTGCCGTGGCCGGGTTCGAATAAAGTGTCGCGAGGCTCGCTGCTCCGTTCAACGCATAGCGGTCCGCAGTACCATGGAATTGGATCGCCCTGCCAACAATGCCGTTGCCCGGCGACTGAGAGGTGTCGATTGCCAAGTAACCATTGGACAGAGTCGATCCGGTCGAAGTCAGGCCTAACAATCCGGCAAGCTGCGGATCAGGCCGGCTCGCGATCAAGTTGCCGCCGCCGTTGACCCAATTGGTAAACATCGTCACCTGAGGACCGGAAAGGGGCGCCGCCCCGAGAATCACGATGTCATAGTTAGCGAGCGTGCTTGCGGTTACGGTTGATATATCCGCTACCGAGAAAGCGTTGAAACCCTCGGCAAGTAATATCTCGGCGTAGTAGTCGTTAAAGATGCCACATGTAGGACAATTGGAGTTAACAATCAAGATCGGCCCGCCAGGTCCTTGGCCCGGTAATGCGGCTTCCGCTTGAGGAATCAGCCAATTCAACACTTTACCCACAAGATCGGACAAACCGTTAACTGGCGGTTTTGCGAGGATCTGCTTATGGCTACCAAGATTCAGCGCAGTGTTCCCGGTAATCGCCCCGTCCTGTTCAATTGATGGAGTTGCAGCAATCGCTTCACTTTTCACATTTGCTGATCGAGCGGTCAGATTGAGACTTCTAAGCTTTTGACCCAGATCTACATTCCATTCGGAAATTCGACCGTCCTCACCGCTCGAAATAAGTTTACCCGTTGGATCAAACACTAGGGTGTTGATTGCCGCCGTTGCCCCGCTGATTTGCTTGAACAGTCTGCGTGTGGCCGTATTCCAAACCAAAATTTTTGCATCTTCGCCCGCACTGACCAATAATGACGTGTTAGAACGAAACGCGACCGATCTAACCGCGGATTGATGACCTGCAAATGTAGTCAGTTGTCGCCCGGTAGATGGATTCCACAAGAATACTTGACTGTCCGTGCTTCCGCTGGCCAGCAATGTTCCGTCCGAACTGAATGCAACAGCATTCACCTCGCCCGCATGGCCCAATAGAGTTCTGACGAGTTTGCCTGAAGTCACGTCCCAAAGCCGAATACGGGAATCCGCCCCCGCGGTCGCTAACGTTTTCCCGTCAGGACTGAAACTGAGGGTATTCACGAAGTCAGAGTGGCCGGAAAAAATTTTGATCAGTCTGCCAGCCTGCGCGTCCCACAACATCACCCTCGTTTCTTCGCCTGCGCTCGCGAAAAACTTGCCGTCCCGACTAGCCGCGATCGCCCTTATCGGATGTTCATGAGCCAATAATATCTGGCTGGTCGTGCCGCTTGTAATGTTTCTCGCATGGATTTCCGTGTCTCTACCCGCGCTTATCAAACGGTTTCCATCCGCGCTGAATACGACCCCAGTTACAGCAGTTCCATGATGGTCTGAAAAGGCAAACCGTATTCTCCCGTTTGAATCCGAAAGTCGAACTCGACCGTCGTCAGTCGAAACGCCGTATAGCCTTCCATCCGGGCTAATGGCGAGCTGAGTCACGCCCTTCCAATCGTGGCGAGATTTCGTTCGAATAATCCTTCTATCAATAAGGCTACCGACCGCCGCATCAGCGGGCTGGACATTCGCATTTAACGACACCGCTTCCGCATCTATAGACTTAGCAGTGTTTGAAGACTTAGCAGTGTTTGAAACTGAATTGGCGGAAATACTTCCCAGCCAACTAGAATCAGTAGTTCCGAAAATTGGCACCTGGAAAGCAAACTGATTCAGCCCGGTCATTAAATCCCAGACAATGACCTGTCCGGTTCGGTCTACGCTTGCCAATGTCTTCTGACCCGAGATGAATACCGCCTTGTCGACCCAATCGTTGTGTCCTGTCAAGAGCTTCGGTAGATTGGTGGACAGATCCCACAAAAAAACTTTTTCGCTCTCGGCCAGACTGACTATATTATTACCGTCTGGGCTGAATTGGAGCGCGGTAACAGCGGCTCCGACTTCTCCCTTTAAAGCAGCCAGGTCCCGCCCTGTTGCTATGTTCCAAATTTTAATCTGTGCATCGTCGCCGCCAGCGGCCAAAACTTTACTATCCGGGCTAAAGGCGATTGCATTAACGTTATTTTCCAGGCTCGTAAAAACGTTAGTAACCGAACGTGATCGCGAGTCCCAGAGCGTTATGCGGGAATCCTGGTCGACAGACGCCAGGAACTTACCGTTCGGACTATATACCAGTTCGGTAACAGTATTACCGGCAACCATCGGCAGGCCTGAAAGTTCGAGTCCTGTGGTCATGTCCCACATTTCAATCTGACGGTCCTGTCCACCGACGGCCAGGATTGTGCTATCCGGGCTAAAGGCAATTGAATTGACTTTATCTTGTAGACTCGCCAAGACTTGAATGATGGAGCCTGATTGTGAATCCCAGAGCGAAATACGAGAATCGTCGCCCACGGAAGCCACAATCTTACCGTTCGGACTGAATACCAGATCGATAACAGGTTCGCTATCGTAAAAAACTGGGCCTGCATCGCGTGCACCAATTTCCCATATCTGAATCAGATTATCGCTTACGCTCGCCAAGGTATTACCGGCCGGGCTGAAAACTATCCTACCCGCAAGACTTGGATTCTGATCTGGAAGCGTCAATCGCGCCTGGCCAGACAGTACATCCCATAAAATAATCTGCCCGTCCGAATTTTCGCTGGCTATGGTATTGCCATCCGGACTAAACGCAACAAAAGCAAGCCCTTCGCTTCCAGGATCAATAGAAGGAGCGTTGACCGATTGTACGGCACGCGCCGACCCAACAATTCCACTGTTGTCCGTAGTCCTAACGGATGGAATCAATGTTGTCAGAACGGCGAGAACGAAAACGGCTAAATAGTAATGACTTATACGGAGTTTTTTCATAATTATCTTTCCAGATTCATAACTTCTAACTAAGATCAAATTGCCTTAAGTAAGACGTTGGATAAGTATTTTTTTCCTGGCTAATAGGCATCCACGTTAAGCAATCTGGCATTAAATTATTTTGGAACGATCGCCAATAAATTGGTATCACGCCTCTCCCTAAACCACTAGCGCAACAGGTCGGGTCGATGTCAAATTTGCGGGCATTTCGACTACACTCCACCTGCACCGCGGAAAACTTCTTTGACCGTTTTGAATAATATCATTAGATCGTATCTTACTGACCACTTATTAATATACTGAATATCAAGCCTTACCGAGTCATCCCATCCAGTTCTACTCCGTCCGTTTACTTGCCAAAGCCCGGTGAGCCCGGGCTTTACCCCTAATATTCGCCTAAGATGCCATGACTCATATTTCTCAACCTCGTAAGCTAGAGCAGGTCTAGGCCCAACTAGGCTCATCTCCCCCTTTAACACATTAAAGAGTTGCGGTAATTCGTCAATACTGAATTTCCTGATGAATCTTCCAACCTTAGTGACCCTCGGATCATATCTGATTTTATATAACGGCCTTTTGTCATCTCCATTATTAACTTTTTCATGATTACCATTCATAAACTCTCGAATGTACTCACGATGTATCTTGTCATCCGTATTCGGCCGCATCGATCTAAATTTGTACATCGTAAAAGGTACGCCTGTCTTTCCCAAGCGTATCTGCCTGTAAATTACAGGTCCAGGAGATGTGACCTTAACAGCCAGTGCGGCAATTACCATCGCCGGCATAAATATAATCAGACAGGCTGTCGAGCCTACGATATCCATAAATCTCTTGGTTAATAATTTTAGCCATACATTGCCCATTAGTTCGTTTTGCTCGGTAAGGAGATAATTTTGCTGAATAAATCCGCTTTTTGTGAGGCTTTCAAATATATGATCGGGATAAGTAAATATGCCTAGAGAAAATATCCTATATTTTTTTTCGTTAACTATTTTTCCATAGGTTTTTTTCGCCCCTTCCTCGTTTGTATAAGGAAGAATTACACCGATCGTTTTATAATTGATCAACCCGCTGATATCAATATCTCTTGTTCTTTCCCGAAGCAGGATTAAAAACTCCGCCATGTTAATGGTGTCGTCCTTTACATCGCTATTGACGGTTAGTATTAAGATTGATAAAGCGGATTTGGATCGGTGCGCCCGAAGCACCTCGTTGTACAATTGCTTGCAAAAACCGGAACGATAAAAATTTGCGTCGGGAATAACCCGATTCCATCGTGAGTTAGCAGTCAGGGTTGGGGACTCTAACATAATTATATTGTCGGCTTTCTCCATTCTCATCACGATTCTAATAATGAACGATAGTAGGCGTGAGTTAACCTGTGATACATTTTTGGCATCTTGCGGCAAACACCGCCGTCGACACCATACCCAGCCTGTGCTATCCTTACGAATATTCGGTAGGTTTAGCCTGGCTTCCTCGCCTCAATTGATTATTGGCCATAGCGGGAACGCCGTACGGCCTTGGGCAAAGAATGCCGAACAGATTCCGAATGTTATATGTATATTCGGTGTTCGTGCCTATTTCGGGATAGGCCAACCAGTCGCCGCGCTTTTCTCACTTACTCTGAATATCCAAACTACAGCAAGAATATCCAAACTAGAGCAGTGTTCTTCTGGGTTTGGCTCGATACCGCTGTGCGCCGGGTGAATTTAATGCATGCATAGGGTACAGTGGTAGGTCTTCAATTAATATGGGGTTTAGACAGTATTTTTATTTACCGCGCCGCCATTCATTCCGATTATAAGTTCCCGACCTTTTTGGCCAGGGTTCCGATGCAGGATTACTCGAGTTCGACACGATTCGGGAATTTTCAAAAAATGCCGATCGATGGCTTTCAAACCACTCCAAATAAACTCCAAATAAATAGTGCTCGTTTCTTTTTCCTGAATCCGTGATTTAAGATCCGCGATAATACGGCTAACCTGCTGAAATAGCGAGTGAAGTCTGGTAAAATATCCCCTGCTTCGGACTCACCCGGCAGGTGAAAGATGAAACGTTTTATTTTGGACCAATCGA
>JBGTCG010000261.1:0-13969 GCA_041748915.1 Methylococcales bacterium | reverse complement strand
AGCCGTTTGTTGGACGAGCCCGGCTCATAAAATTTTGATTGGTAAATTTGGGAAGTTACCGCTTGACAACGGGCGGTGGTCAAGGTATTTAGAAAATATCTTTTTCGAGGAGGGTATTTATGGAAATCAATAGCTTAGATGCGCGCCAATGCTTGAGTGATTTCCATGGCAAGTAGTTTAGCCCAGAGTCCAGACCCCAACAAGAAGTATCGTGATGGTCGGATTGCATCGGCCTAATGGAGCACCGGCTTACGGATGTGATGCAAACTCCGTTTTTACCTGAGACCGGGCTCTTCTCCGCGAAGCGGCTCCGCCCAACAGATCAAACTCCTTCTCGTCGGTTCCAACATAGCATAACGGGGTCGCCCAGGTATTCTGCAAGGAACGCGGAATGCCGTCCCGGATTCCATGACAGGCGGCGCAACCCCCGCCTTCCGTTTTCGTTGAACTTTCGAAGATCAGCCGGCCTTGCGCGGCCAGATCCGGATCGACCGACCATTGGCCTTCGTTCCAGGGCCATTCCGGCGGACCGATTTTTCGGACCAGGTCTTCCAGAGTTTCCAGCCCTTCAAAGTTTGCCGAGTTATTCGCAACATAATCGACGCCGAGGATCCGCCACGGGGCTTTTTTCGGGTAGAAATCGGCGAACACACCGATGACTTCACCCAGATTTCGGGACAGGCCCAAAAGATCGCTACCGTTGTCGGCAAATCCGGGCCATTGGGTTTTATCCTGGATCGGCGCGTTCCAGAGGAACGGTTAACGCACCGGCGTATCAGCCAGCCGAATGTTGGATCGGATGATATGATTCGCACCGGGGCCGATATCCAAACCGGTGAGCCGGTTGAAGATCATACCGACCGCATCGAGGCGCGTGGGTCTCCAGGGGTTGTCCTTCGGCAATGCGATACTCATGATGGTATGGTAGGACAGATAGCAATCGGCCACCTCATTGCGTAAACGGCGTTTTTGCGCCGCGGACGCCGCGCCCCCGAACACGGAAGCGGCAAAGGCATCAAACTCCCCCTGATTTTCGAGCGTGCGGCCCACCGCGCTGTCGAGGTCGGCGACAAAACTCTGGAAATCCGCGATGGTCGGGCCGCCGTCAATGCGGTAGGTGTTGCCCCCGACTTCTATTTCCCGGGTATGGAATGCCGCACAGGTCATGCCGAACGCATTGCCATTCACGGTAAAACCGACCGGCAGCCCCTTGGGATTACTCGCGGGATTCGGTAAGTAACCGTAGCGGGCCAGACTATCGGCCATGAACGGCGTACCGTCCGCCTGCTTCAGCGCGAATATCCATTTCAGCGGGAGCAGCCGGGAACCCTGGTCCTCGGAGTAGAATTGGAGCGGTTTGGAGGCCGTCCAGTTGGCGCCTTGGTCCGCGTATATCAACCCGGCGGCCGCGGTCGATGAGAGCCAGGGCCCAGTCAGGAGCCAGCCGGTAAGCGCAAGAATTATGAAAACGAAACGTTCGATCCGATTTGGCTTGTGCCGCATAGCCCCTTCTCCCGATAGTTGCTGACATGATCGCTGGCCACAACGGACGCAGACGCATCATTTCACTGCCCCCCACCCAATCTTGAAGGGTACGATAATTACCTTATAGCCCTTGTCGATTCTTCTTTGGGTTAAAGAAAAAACAGATGAATGCGTTGCATGCGAAATTTAACACAGGCTTTCCGGCCATGACAAAGCTTTCTTATTTCTTGGAGGACATTGAGAAGCGGTGACGGGATTTATAACTCCTTCACTACCAATGAACAGAATTTCGAAGGCCCGGAGCCGGCAAATGGGCCGTCCGGTCTCTCGAATTTCATGGCCAGCGGTTCCCAATAACCCATTTTCTCCACAAATACGCGCCGCGAAACGGGACCCGTAGTCTCGGCAACGCAATACTTGAAGCCTTTGCTCCTGGCCAAATCATTACTTCCCCGAACCAGGCTGGTAGCGATTCCGCGGCCGCAATAATCTTTGGCGGTCGCGAGAATGAATTCGTGAACACTTCATTCGGGCTAATGGAACCCTCCGCAAAGAATTGGTCGTCCAGGTCTTGCAGAAAAGCGAGGATCGGTTCCATGCGATTAACCAGATCCGGCTCCCAGGCTGGTTCGGGACAGGAGAACGATTCACCAATCAAGGCGCCGACCGTACGATCTCGATGTTCATCGATTGCCACCATCGAAAATTGATCACGCCCGGCTTCCAGGAGCGGTTCGCAGAACTGGATCATTTCGCTTTTGGTCATTCCGAAATGGAGAGCCAACGGCTCCTTGTCGGCGAAGACTTCAGCCACGAAGCCGGCAACAATGTCGCGTTCGATTATCTTCATTGGCCGGAATTGAATGCTCATGGCCGGCGCAGGCTAAGCCGGATATGGCGCTGATTTGTCATCGAAGCTCGCCAGCGGAAACCGCGGGCCCCGTGGTGGAAACGGTCCACCAGGCCACGCGATGGAATCGAATCGGTTGGTGCGTGACGATTTGGGAATCGTGTTCGCCGGCGATCCCTGACCTTCGGCGGATCGGCCAAAGTGGATTGCCGGAATATCGAAAAAAATGAGATCCACATCACACTACTGATCAAACTGGGGCGAAATTTAATGAATTTTTTATATTCGCTATAACAATTATGACTAATCTGTTCGCGTCGATCGAACGCACCTGCGGCTATTTAACCTATTAGAAACCAGAGAACTCCAATGTTAGATTTGGTTCAAGATAATACCGGTCCGACCTTGATTCCGGTCGAATTTTCCGAAATTAACGTCGGGGCTAAATTTACCACGGATCGCTGGAGGAGGGAAAAAGTTGATCAACAAAACGCAATCGCGCACCCAGAACGGATGGGGCATTCGAGCGATACGAGGGGATCGATATTCATTTCCGACCGTGGTCCAGGGTGCGGTTGATCGATTCGGAATAGCTTTCCGATGGGCACTGCGTTTGCTATACCGCTTTTCGAAGGTTGTTCGTGAACCGGAAACGGAGCTTCCCGCAGTTTAGGATGCGCTGCCGGAATTGTCGGTATGCGTTTGATTTTATGAGGCAGCCCCAAATCGCATTTCGGGATGCCGACCGCTCGGAAATCCAGGATGCATAGTTTCAGTGTTTCCCTGGCCTCGATCCGATTGAACCAACCTGAACCCTTTTTCTTTCGCAGTCGAAAATCTCGCAGTTTGTTCGCGAGCGCCTGACGACGTTCTTTGTAAACCGCCAGGCTTTGTAATAACATTGGTCCCAGCTAATGGGTTTATCTCCCGATTTTGATTTTGATATGGATTTATTATCTGTTCTGCACAGCGTATTGATGGGTCTGGTCGAGGGTCTGACCGAGTTTATCCCTGTCTCGAGCACGGGACACTTGATCATCACCGGCGATCTGCTCGAAATCACCGGCGAAACCGCGAAGACATTCGAGGTTTTCATTCAGCTCGGCGCGATTTTAGCGGTTTGCTGGTTTTACCGCGTCAAGTTAACCCAGGTCGCGCGTGGGTTGCGGAGCGAACCGGACGCGCGGCGCTTTGTCGTCAACCTGATGGTCGCGGTTCTGCCCGCGGCGGTGCTCGGATTAGCTTTGCACAAGCTCATCAAACATCATTTGTTTCAGCCATTGACAGTCGCCTTCGCTTTGATTGTTGGGGGCGTTGTGATGCTGTTGATCGAACGCTTCGCGCGGAACCCGCGCATCGAGAGCATCGATCAGCTCCGCTGGAAGGACGCCCTCAAACTCGGCATCGCCCAAGCCTTGGCCTTGTTCCCCGGTGTGTCCCGGTCGGGCGCCACGATCATGGGCGGGTTGGCATTTGGTCTTTCGCGCCAGGCCGCCACCGAGTTTTCGTTTTTCCTCGCGGTGCCGACCATGCTCATGGCGACGAGTTACGATTTGTTCAATGCTCTTCCTCATTTGCAGGTTGGGGATGCCCAGTTCTTCGCAATCGGCTTTGTAGTGGCATTTCTCAGCGCCTTGGTGGCGGTCAAGGGTTTGTTGCTTTATGTCGCTAATCACAATTTCCGCTGGTTCGCTTACTACAGAATCCTGTTTGGCGCCGCGGTGCTGGTTTACTTTTGGGATTGAGGGTTTAACATGTTGACGGAAGTTGTCACCGAAATCGCGGTGAAAATACTGGATACCACCGATTACGCCGGGGCCTGGTTCTTGATGACCCTGGAAAGCATGGTCGCGCCGGTTCCCAGCGAAGCCGTAATGCCTTTCGTGGGGTTTCAGGTGGCCGACGGGAAATGGAATTTTTGGTTCGCGGCGATCGCGACCAGCCTGGGATCGATCACCGGTTCGTTGTTGTCCTATTGGATGGGCTACGCGGGCGGCAAACCGGTCGTGTTGAAGTTCGGGAAATACCTACTGCTGAACGTCCATGATCTGGAAATGACCGAGCGGTACTTTCATCGACGTCAAGGTTTGATGACCGTGTTCGTCGCGCGCTTCATACCTGTGATCAGGCATTTTATTTCCATCCCGGCCGGCATCGGTAAAATGCCGCTGTGGCCATTTCTGTGGGTAACTTTCCTGGGATCGACGTGCTGGAACCTATTCCTTCTTGCATGCGGAATGAAACTTCGGGAACACTGGGCGATCATACTGACCTATTCGCATCAGATCGATTTGGTTATCGTTGCGCTCGCGCTGATCGTATTGGCGTGGTTCTATCGCGCGCGCACGCGGATGCGGCAGGGCATCAGGAATCCTTCCTGATGCGGCGTTTCGAGCACGTCGATTGATCGAAACCGGTAACGCTTCGGGTATCGCCGGGCGCCACCGGCGATCGCGCGATCAAGATCTGCCCTAACAAAAGGCGGCGCGGTAATGAGCATGTTCGGGTACGCTGCCGGAACCGAACGCTGTAAACGGTTTGATTTTTGTACGGCCACGCCGAATCGCATTGGGTGTTTCCGACTGCCCAGAAGTTCAGGATAGATTTATCAGCGTTTTCGCAGTCGCTGGCCAATCCCCATTATCCATATCAGCCACGAACCCGCATACGCTTTTGGTAGGCCTCAATTCACAGTGGCGCCTGGTTAAGAAGACAGTTTGGCCACCGATCCATGTCGCCGTCCAGGACTCGATATCCTCGAACCAGTCCGCCCGGTTTAGTTTTTAGGATCTGTCAGGCAGGGACGAATTGTAAAATTTTGAGGGTATAATCGCCCGCTGTTCTTAGCGGTGCTCGTACGTGAATCGGCGAAAACGAGCTGAATAAAAGCCGTACTCTTTGATGGGTTCCTTACGGTTACGGCTCGGAGAATGAAAAGGAATCCGGCGCCGATCGGTTTCTGGAAACCGGAACATGAAATCCAAAGGGTTATTGATATTGTCGTTTCAGGGTCCTGCGGGCCATCAAATTCAAGTGAGCCAGACGTATGCCGGATCGTTCCGAAGTTACTACAACTAAAGATTTTCAGGCAATTTTGTCTTTGCGAGTGGTTCGAAGTTATGCGGACCGATTCATCGTTTTTTTGAAGTGTCACGGATTTTTAACCATACTCACCGCACAGTTTTTCTCATCGATGGCGGACAACGCTCTGCTGTTCGCCGCTATTGGAATACTGTCTGGTCTGTCAGCCCCCGACTGGCAGACGCCTATATTGCAACAATTTTTTGTCTTTGCCTTTATTTTGCTGGCCCCCTTCGTCGGCGCATTGGCGGACGCATATCCGAAAGGGCGGGTGATGTTCCTGAGCAATACATTCAAGTTATTCGGCTGCCTGGCGATGTTGTTGGGCCTTCATCCCTTGTTTGCGTATGCGATCGTGGGCACTGGCGCCGCGGTCTATTCCCCTGCCAAATACGGGATTCTGACCGAGTACATTCCAGCGGAAAGACTGGTTTGGGCTAACGGGTGGATGGAAGGACTTACGGTGGCGGCCATTATTACCGGCACCATCGTTGGCGGCATTCTCGCGTTCGGAGTATCGCCAGAGTTTGCATTGGTAATCATCGGGGTGTCGTATTTGATCGCAGGGTTTTTCAATTGGTATATCCCCAAAGTAGCGCCGGATCATTCAATACCCAGGAAGACCCTTTCTTTTATGCTGAATGATTTCTGGACCAGCTTTCGCGAGTTATGGAACGATCCGCTGGGACAGGTTTCACTCGCGGTGACAACCTTGTTCTGGGGCGTAAGCGCGACGTTGCGTCTGGTTATACTTGGTTGGGCAGGGACGGCCCTGGCTCTGAACATGGAACAGGCTACCCAACTCACCGCGCTGGTCGCGATCGGAATCGCGGGAGGCGCCATAATCGCCGCGAAATACGTGCGCCTGGAACATTCGGTCAATGTGCTTCCGGTCGGAATTATCATGGGCGCCGTGGTCACGTCCATGGCCTGGGTCACCGATCTGTGGGTCGCAGTCGCGTTGCTGCTCGTGATCGGCGTCATGGCCGGCCTCTTCGTCGTGCCCATGAACGCGTTGTTACAACACCGGGGGCACCTTTTGATGGGCGCGGGCCACTCGATCGCGGTGCAGAATTTTAACGAGAACCTCGCAGTTCTGGTCATGCTCGGTGTCTACGCGGCCATGCTGAAGATCGATATCCGGATCGATACCATCGTTATCATTTTTGGATTGATAGTGGCCATGTTCATGAGTTTTTTATACCGCAACCATCGCCACGACCAGGATACATGAGTGGAATAGTCGTTCCGCGGGAGCAAAATTCATCCGCAAACATCATGGACCGCGATGGAAACCTCCTGCGGTCTGCAAGCGACTGGACAGGAGACAAGCTTCTCCTTCAATTGCCGGCTTTCTTGCCGGGGTCAGACCCGCGCTCGGCACGGGACTGGTTTTCGTCGTTAACGAGGCTATCCATCAAGCTATTGAGTTGATTGACCTGTTCGGCATTGCCGGCAGGTTTATCCGCAGAAGTCGAATTGGTTTGGGATTTTTTCTGATCGGGTTCCGTTTTGGCTGGTTTTGCCTTCTGTTCCGAGGCGCGCATCAGTTTGATCACATCTCCGGTAATATCAATTGAGGGGTCGTACCATAAAAGATCATTGTTGGCGATCTGAACGCTGAGTACCTGCCGGTTTTTTGCAATGTCTTTTGCGGCCATAAGGACCTCCTCGCGAAATTCGAGTAATAACTTGGACCGGAACTGGTCGGCCTTTTGTTTTGCGAGCAGTTGACTTTGCCTGAGTTTTAATTCGGTCTGCACGGTCAGATTATTGATCGTTGCCTCATCCGCGCGGTTTTTCGATTCAGCGATCTTCGATTGTTCATCCTTGAGCTGCTGTTGCAGTGTGCTGCTGATCTGTGTCAACTGGCTGTTCAACAGGGCGTTCGCATCCTCCAGTTTTTGCTGGATGATTTCGTCGCGGCCCAGGGCTCTGGCCACGCTGACGATGTCAACCACCACAAAATCCGGCTGCCGGTTTGCCGATGACCCATTGCATCCGGTTACGGCAAGCGCAATCATCGACCAAACCGCTGAACGAAACCGCTTTGATCGGGACGCCGCCAGACCAATGAACTGATGACAATTCATAGAATAGTTCTCCGTTTTACGTTGCTGAAACCAGGCAGTTTCATCCAGCCTGACTTGGAAAAAAGAACGAAGGGCTAAAAAATTAAATGCTGACGGGGGCAACGGATAATTATACCAGTGAAATCCGTTCCATTGCTTTTGACGATAGTTCGATTGGCATTCCCGTGGCTCATACGAATGTTGGCATACCCTTGTTCCTAACAGATTTCCCGGTGCATTTCTTTCGGCTGAATCTGCTGTAAAAAGGTCGAACCTAACGCCCGAATCGCTATCCACCGTTTCCAGCCCGTAAAGTTACCACGATTAACGAATTCGCAGATTCTTTCGACCCGGTGTAACGAATTTGTAACAAAGGAGATTTACCATTCGCGGACCGCCAGAAAACTTTGCCGTTGTGCCTAATGACGGTCCGCGGTCTTGCCTGGACTGGATGTTCAAAGCCTAAACCAATCATAATGAGTACACTGGAGAAAGAGAATGATCTTTAAAAAACTTGGTATTCTGGCTGCCGCTTGTTTCGCGGCCAGTGCCTATGCCCTGCCACCGACCGAAACGCCGGATGTCGAAATCTTCATGTCCGGGGCGAGCGCTCAAGACAACAATATCGAGGCCTTATTCCGGCAGCTGTGTGTGGCCGGAACCCTGGACATTTTCCGCGATAATTCACCAAGTCCCGGTAGCGCGCACCGCGCTTTTTTTTGTAATGTCGACAGCGCCCAGGTGACCGGCCTGAGTCTGACCAATCCGAAGGTGCTATTCCACAAGCGCTCCGCTGGCGGATCGGCGCAAGGTGTGAACCCGGTCATCGACGGCGTACTGATCGACGCGATGGTCATCAACAACAATAATTGCACACTAGCAAGCGCGAATGAATTTCTGTGTACGATCAGCAATGCGGGCGACCTGATCGAGGTTGTTTCCACCGCCGGGGTTTCGGACGTGAATCCGGAGTTGTTCGTGGGCGTGAACACACCAGCCGGATTCAATCCCGTTGACCCCCAGGCAGTTCTGAACACCATGGATGTCAGAGGGGCCGCGGCCCTGGTGTTCGGCATTCCGGTAACCACGTCCCTGCGTGACGCGCTGCAGGAAGCCCGGATCAACGCGGCCCAAATGCCTGCGAATTGCATCGGAGACGATACCAAGAGATGCATGCCGAGCCTGAGCCGATATCAGATTGCTACGTTGTTTTCCGGGCAGATCAAAAACTGGGACCAGATGATCATAAGGAACGCGGCGGGACAATTCGTACCCTTCACGCAAGCTTTGGCAACGGTGCCGGCGCCCGCCAATGACCTGGTGGCGCTCTGCCGGCGTATCGACGGGTCCGGGACCCAGGCCCAGTTAAATGCCAAATTTCTGAACAACCCGTGCACGGCTTCCGCGGTGGCGCCGGCGTTGGTCAGTGATGCGGTCAACGGCCCCGTGGTGGTGCTGAATTCAGGATCGGGCAACGTGGACGTGTGTCTGAATGACTTTAATAACGGGGCCAATGCGGGCGGATCCAACCCTTCGCTGCAAACTTTTTGGGCGCTTGGCATACAAAGCACCGAAAAGAACGCGGACATTGCCCTCGACTACCGCTTCGTCCGCGTCGATGGGCTTCCTCCGACTTTAAAAAACGCGGCACGGGGAACCTATTCGGACTGGGTTGAACTCACGTATCAGTGGAAAAAACCGGGCCAGCCCAATGCGCCGGACGCGAATCAGCTCGCGATTCTGGAAAAGATCGCCGTCGATGCCGGCGGCCCTGAAATCCTGGCCGCACTGAATCAAAGCGAATTCAAGCATCCCTGGGGTGCGGGCGGCTATCTCGCATTGTCCACCAATGGACATAAGACAACGGCCGGACGTATCTTCGATCAGAACAACCCGGTGATGCCCTATACGCACAAAGCCGGAGGGAGCTTGAATAACTGCAATGTCCCTGTTTTCGACCTCAATGCCGTAGACACGAATGACAACTCCGCGTTCCAGTTGTAACGCTGGTTACGGGATCGGTTAGCCGATTCGGGAATCACATCAAAAGAGTATTAGGGAACCCAGCGTCCCAAGGACGGGACTCCCTTCGTCCGTCGATCCGGCGGATTTTTTCCTGATCTTTTCACGCTTGAATTTGCTTTAATTTCGGCGGCTTATTCCGGTTTTCCAGCCATAAGCGTTGCTGTCCCTGAAGCTTTGCTCTGAGTCCGGGGACCTGCTCGTTGTCCGATCGGTCGTTTCGCGTGGAATATATGCACACGGTTCCCGGCCGGACCCGGTGTCACGGAACTGTAACATGCCAATGTTACTTTGATCGGTGCGTATCACCCCCCCAGTATTGACCAAGCACGTCGTTCCGGTTTGTTTGGTACGGCGCCGGAAAAATTTTCTAACAGAAAAAGTTCGACCTTGAATTCATGATGTTGAATTGGACGAATAACTACAAGAACAACGAGTTTTGGAATATTGATTAACCTGTTTAACCTGCTCGGCTGCTGTGCGCTTCTCGTTGTGAGTGGCATGGTTTACGCCGGAACCAATGACTCTCCGCAGTCCCCTGAAACCAGGAAGTTCGACATCTGGGAATATCGCGTGAAAGGTAATCATCGACTGCAACAGACGGTCGTCGAGCGTTCCGTATACCCGTTTCTCGGTGAGGCAAAATCCATTGACGACGTCGACAAGGCCCGACAGTCGCTTGAAACCGCTTACCGGTCCGCGGGTTATCCGACCGTGCTCGTGGACATTCCGGAGCAGGACGTCGTGAATGGCGTGGTTTACCTGAACGTGACCGAGGGTCAGGTGGATCGGTTGAAAATCACCGGTTCGAAATACCATTCCCTGGAAAAAATCAGGGACAAACTTTCCTCGGTCGCGGAAGGATCGGTCCCGGAACTTTCGGCATTTCAGGACGAGATGAACCAGTTGAATGCGGCGTCGCCGGATCGCAAGATCACCCCGATCATGCGCGCAGGCCGCACCCCCGGTACCGTGGAGGTCGAATTAAAGGTCCGCGATGAACTGCCACTGCATGGCAGCGTCGAGTTGAACAACCGGCGCGTGGCGTCCACCTCCGCGCTCAGGCTGAACGCAAATTTGCGTTACGACAATTTGTGGCAATTGTTCCACAGTGCCTCGCTGCAATTTCAGATCTCCCCGGAAAAAACCAGCGAAGTTCAGGTCTGGGCGGGTACCTATGTGATGCCGGTTTTCGATACGGATATGCGTCTCGCGTTTTACGGTGTCGTCAGTGACTCCAAGACCGGTGTCGCGAGTGCCGGAGCGTTGTCGGTCATCGGCGCCGGGCAGATCTTCGGGCTGCGGCTGATCAAGCCGCTGATCGGACTCGAGAATTACTATCACAGCGCGACGATCGGGGTGGACTACAAGTCATTCGATGAGAATATCGACCTGGTCGATTCGGACAATCTGGTGACTCCAATCAGTTATGTATCTTTTTCGGTCAATTATGACGGCTCTTATGAATCCGAAGAATCCCGCACCAGTTTCGGGTTGGGCGCTATTTTTTCCTTCCGGGGTCTGGGGAACGAACAGACCGAGTTTGCAGACAAGCGATTCCTGGCCCAGTCGAATTTTATCTATTTCCTGGGCAATCTTGAGCGCAAAGACCGGCTGCCGTTCGATTTCGAGATTCGGACCCGGCTCGCTGGCCAGTACTCACCGGATCCATTGGTCAACAACGAGCAATTTTCGGCGGGCGGCATGCAGAGCGTGCGCGGTTATTTTGAAACCCAGCTTCTGGGCGACAGCGGAATTTTCGCGTCGCTTTCCGTGTTCAGCCCACATCTCGGGTGGGGCATTCTGCGTAATTATCTGCAGGAATTGCGGACGTTGCTGTTCTTCGATTTCGCAAAAATCTGGATCAACAGTCCTTTGCCGGGGGTCGAGCAGACCCAGGATCTTGCGAGTTCCGGGCTCGGTCTGCGCGTGAACTTCTTCCGCCACTTCTACAGTGAGCTGGATTGGGCCTTCGCTCTGATTCGCAACGGCGCGGTGGACACCGGCGACTCCAGGCTTCTGTTTCGCCTCTGGTACAGCTTGTGAACCCTGAACGAAAAGAGCCAAGGATACCGGCATACGGAGTCCGGCTATCGGCTGGCCCCGGCCGTTCTTATCCGTCGCCCGCACGGTTCCGGAATTTATTGATTTTGTGCTGCGCGGCGATGGCGTCGGTTTCGGCGGACACGGCGCCGCTTCCGGTTCCGACCAATCCGGCGGACAGCCGCGTATCGACCAATCTGGGCGTGCGCTCAATGGAGGTCCGCCAGAATCTGGCGCGGGAAACCTTCGATTGGCAGAAATTTAATATTCATCAGGGCTACCGGGTCGATTTCAGGCAGCCTTCGTCGGCCGCGATCGCGCTAAACCGGATCCATCAAAGCGACCCCAGCCGGATATTCGGGGAGTTGAACGCGAATGGACAAATCTATCTATTGAATACCAACGGCTTCGTCTTCGGCCAGGGATCGCAGGTTAATACGAAAAGCCTGATCGCAACGACTCACAATATCAGTGATGCGGTGCTCGAGCGCGGTTTGGCCCAGGTTTTCGCGCAGGATGGCAGCGCCGCGCTGGAGCGGCCTCTGGGCGCGGACGGAAAACCCGTACCGATGGGCGCCATCGTCGTGGAAAGCGGTGCCCAGATTACGGCCAGCGACCAAGGCCAAATTATACTGGCGGCTCCCAAAGTCACCAACTCCGGAACCATCAACGCCAATGACGGGCAGGTCATTCTGGCCGGATCCGAAGGCAAGGTCTATCTTGCGCAACCCGATTCGGCCTCGGGCGTGCGCGGGCTGCTCGTCGAAGTCGACGTGGGTGGAGAAGCGACCAACCTCGGCGAAATTATCGCGGGTACAGGCAATGCAACCATGATCGGTTTCGCGGTCAACCAGAACGGCCGTATTTCGGCAACGACAACGGTCGATCTGGATGGCCAGATCCGGCTACTGGCCAGGGACGGCGGAGGTCCGAGGGCTATCAGCGGGCAGATCCAGCTTCTGCCGTCCACAACCACACGGGTTGCGGATGCGGGCGACGGGCTTGGAACCCGGGCGAGGGTCAGCTTCGGAGCCAACAGCCAGACACACATCGATCCGGACCCGAGCGGTTCGGCCATCGACGGCCAGGCCCAACCCATTTCTTCGGTTCAGGTCATGGGCCATCAAATCGAGATGGAGGCCGGATCGTCCATTGTCGCGCCTTCAGGAAACGTTGAAATGATCGCGACCGAAAACCCGATCAATTTTAACCCGAACATTTTGCCGCCGAACAAGCCCGAAGGCGCCAATCGCTCCAGTACGCTTCCCGAACCCAATGGGACCCGCATCAATCTGGCCGGAGGCAGCCGGATCGATGTCTCCGGTACTAAGAGCACCGTATTGCCGATGGAACGGAACCTTGTTTCCGTGCGGCTTACCGACAACGAACTGCGTGATTCCCCGTTGCAGAAAGGGCAGTTCCTGGATCGTAAAACCATTCGCGTCGATACGCGCGAGGGAACGCCGATCGCGGACATCAGCGCGGAAGTCGCGAAGATCGAAAAACCCCTGTCGGAAAGGATCAGCACGGGCGGTACCGTCTCGATGGTATCCGAGGGAAATGCAATGGTTACTCAGGACGCGGTGATTGACATCGCGGGCGGCTCGGTACGGTATGACGACGGCTACATCGATACCACCTTTCTCGTAACCGACGATAACCGTGTGGTTCCGATCGGGCAGGCCGATCCGAATCTCCGCTATGTGCGCATTCTGAACGAAGTCGAGAAGACCTATGAAAAATGGGCTCAGACATTGAAATGGCAGACTCCGGCTTCCAAGGTCTTCGAACCGGGCTATGTTCAGGGACAGGCGGCCGGAGTCCTCGAGTTGATTGCACCCAGAGTGGCGTTGGACGGCACCGTGCTGGCCGGCAGCGTTTCGGGCCCGAGGCAGCGCGACTTGGACCGGTTTGCTTTTGGCGGGGAACTGCATATCGATCTGGCCCGCAATTTCAACGGCCGCCAATCAGTCCGTCTGGTCCAGCACGGCAATTCCGCGCTGAACGCGGCGCTGGATGATTTCCTGACCGATCCCGTGGACGGGTCGCAGCCGGCAGCGCTCGAACTGGACGACGAGCTGTTCGGGAACAGCGGATTCAGCAAGGTCAGCCTGATCAGCAACGGCAGGGCCAGAATCGAAAGTTCATCGGACATCCGCATGCTTCCCGGCGCCTCGGTAACCATCGACGCAGGCGCTATCGACATGGCCGGAACCGTGGATATTCCTTCCGGTACCCTGGATTTGAAAACGCATGCCACCACATCCGATCTTCAGGACGGAAAGATTCTTTTCCGGCCGTCCACTCATATCGACTTGAGCGGGCAGTGGGTCAACGACAGTCCGGTGTTCACCGAAACCCGATTCGATCCGATTGCGATCGACGGCGGGTCATTGAACGTCTTCGCATTCGGCGA
>JBGTCG010000260.1:0-32704 GCA_041748915.1 Methylococcales bacterium | reverse complement strand
ACCATACACCATGCCATTCTTAACGTATTCGCTCGCGCCGCAATGCTTGCAGGATATTGTCTCCATACCACCCCCTTGCAATCGTTAGAAACTAATCATAGCAAATAACGCATCAAATATCTATATTTAGTTAGGACTCTCATCGAAAGTAAAAGGATTTACGAAATCCGAACCTTGCGATTTGCTTCGCAACGGGTAGCGAATTTCAACCGTGAAAAGGTGGTCGGGTGCAGATGCTGCGGCGACCGCCGTCACGCGATGGCGCAAACATTGCGACCGGCGACTGAGTCACCGAAACAAGGGGCTATAGACCCGGCGCGCGCTCGGCCACGTTCATTCGAAGTTGTCGTTTCAATCTGACATTCTCCGCTTTCAATTTGAGATAGCGAAACATTAAAAATGAATAACCGATTATCACGCCCGCGAACAGCTCCAAGGTCAATGCCAGCGCCAATGGCATTTCTACCGCCAGTTCCTTGGCCGCGCCGCGGTAAAAATAGACCTTGACAGGGTCAAGATTCTGCAATGAAAACACCAATGCAATGATGAATATCGCGCAGAATATTAAAAAATATAATATTTTATTCATAATCAACCCCATTCCTTGGGAATAGAATTCTGGTCGGATACTGGTTTTTTTTTACCGCCATTTTTATTTCTCTGGAGAAGAAATTGGAAGTCCTGCGGCACCGCTTTACGTGGACCAGGCTTTCGATGAATGAGAACCAGGACCCACACCAAAATGCGTATGTATTCGGTATTTAGACTTCCCTGAGCAAACGCCGAACCGATTAGGACCGTTTTATCTTAAATTTATTGCTGGATTCATCTACCCGGTCCCTCAATTCCTTACCTGGTTTAAAATGGGGAACATACTTTGGAGCCAACGACACGGAGTCACCGGTCTTTGGATTCCGGCCAATCCGCGGCGGACGGTAATGTAACGAAAAACTTCCAAAACCTCTTATCTCGATCCTTTCACCGCTGGACAACGCCTCGCTCATTTGTTCGAGCATACATTTTACGGCCAATTCGACATCTTTAAACGCCAAGTGTCCTTGCTTATTCGCGAGTGCTTCAATTAGCTCTGATTTTGTCACAGTGAAATTCCGTGTCGTAAAGAAAAATGGGGCTACGGCGGCAAAAAAGCTATTTATTTTCGTCCATCTGCTCTTTAAAGATATCCCCCAGTGTCGGCTTGCCGGCCGGCGACTGACTCGAGTAGTCCTTGATCGCCGCAGATTCCTCTTCATGATCCTTGGCTTTAATGGAAAGATTGATTAATTTGTTTTTCTTGTCCACCCCAATGAATTTGGCCTCGATTTGTTCACCCTCCTTCAGCAAGCTGCGTGCATCTTCGACGCGATCACGCTGAATTTCAGAAGCCCGAATAAATCCCTCCACGTTGTCAGCCAGCGTAACCACGGCGCCCTTGGGCAGAACTTCTTTAATCACGCCCTTTACGATCGCACCTTTTTCGGCGCCCGCGATGAAGTTCTGGAATGGATCCTGCTCTAACTGTTTAATCCCTAGTGATATCCGCTCCCTCTCCGAATCGATCCCGAGAATCACGGTTTCCACTTCATCACCGCGTTTATAATTGCGGATCGACTCTTCACCTGGCTCGTTCCATGAAATGTCAGACAAATGAACCAAGCCATCGATGCCTCCCTCGAGACCGATAAATACGCCAAAATCGGTGATGGATTTGATTGTTCCGACAAGCCGGTCACCTTTATTGTGGGTAGCCGCGAATTCATCCCAGGGATTCGGCTTGCACTGTTTCATACCCAACGAAATCCGCCGCCGTTCTTCGTCGATATCCAGGACCATGACCTCAACTTCGTCACCGAGCTGGACAATGCGGGACGGGCTCACATTCTTGTTGGTCCAATCCATTTCCGAAACATGGACCAGTCCTTCGACGCCTTCCTCGATTTCGACGAAACATCCGTAATCGGTTAGGTTATTAACCTTGCCGAATAATCGGGTCCCGCTCGGATAGCGTCGCGCGATATTCTGCCAGGGATCCTCTCCGAGTTGCTTCATTCCCAGTGAAACCCGGTTTTTCTCCTTGTCAAATTTCAATACTTTGACCTGCACTTCCTGACCAATTTCGACGCATTCCGACGGATGCCGTACACGTTTCCAGGCCATGTCCGTGATATGTAACAATCCGTCGATGCCGCCCAGGTCGATAAAAGCGCCGTAATCGGTCAAGTTCTTGACCACTCCGGCCACAATTGCCCCATCCTCGAGAGACCCTAACAACTCTTCGCGTTCGGCGCTGAATTCGGATTCAACGACCGCTTTTCTGGAGAGCACTACATTATTCCTTTTCTGATCAATCTTGATAACCTTGAATTCCAGGTCTCGACCTTCGAGAAACGCGGTATCCCGCACCGGCCGGACATCAACCAGCGAACCGGGCAAGAAGGCCCGCAGGGCACCAATCGCAACAGTAAAGCCGCCGCGAACTTTGCCGGTCAGACGGCCGGTTACCGTTTCCGCTTTTTCAAACGCCGTTTCCAGATCTTCCCAAGCCTTGTTCTTCTTCGCCCGGTCCCGCGACAATAACGTGGCGCCGAGGCCGTCCTCGATCATGTCCAGTGCTACGTCAACCTTGTCACCGACTTCAACTTCGAGCTTGCCATCCGCATCGAGGAATTGCCACTTGGGAATTACGCCTTCGGATTTTAATCCGGCGCTGACAATGACAGCATCGGATCCAATATCGACAACCGTTCCCGATAAAATTGTGCCAGGACGAATCTCCATCCTGGCCAGACTTTCTTCAAACAATTCCGCAAAGCTTTCGCTCATAACTTTATTTGTTCCTGGTCTGTTTTGATCTAAACAGACGCTTTTAGTTTTAAAAATACTACCGGCCCGGTTCGCCCGGACGGCAACCCCAATAACCTCGACCGGTCATTGTCCCCGTACTACTCTGCTAACGCATTCAATGACCTGATCTATAGCCATTTCGGAAGAGTCGATAAATACGGCTCTCTCGGCTTGTCTAAGCGGAGCGGCTTGCCGCGCTTCGTCCCGCCGATCTCTTTCCAGAAGTTCGATGATTATCTGATCAAGAGTAACATCCATTCCTTTTTCTTTCAACTGCTTAACCCGTCTTTCCGCTCGGATTTTCGGATTTGCGGTCAAAAAAATTTTAAATTGAGCGTCAGGAAACACCACTGTGCCCATATCCCGCCCATCGGCAACCAACCCCGGCGGAGACCTGAATGCGCGCTGTTTTTTCAGCAACGCTTTCCGCACACCCGGCATGGCCGCCAATTGGGAGGCGGAACTGCCGCAAGTTTCTGACTGTATTTTGCCGGTGATGGTCGTTCCCGAGAGGATCACCGAAAAATCAGGGTCAAACACGAATTGAAGGTCCATGCATCCGGCCGCCTCGATTACGGCGCTTTCATCACAAGGCTCAATTCCCCGATTCATAATTTCCACGGCCAAGCCCCGGTAAATTGCGCCGCTATCCAGATAATGCCAGCCGAGATTTCGGGCGACCGCCCGGCTGATAGTCCCCTTACCCGCTCCGCTTGGGCCGTCCAGGGTCAATACAGGAACCACGGAGCTCATTAATGCGATTCCTCGATGAAAATGTGCAGACCCAAGTCTTGGGCCATTTCGACGAATCCGGGAAAAGAAGTATTCACGTTCGCGCAGTTGTTGATTCGGATGCGTTTATTGGCCCGCAAGGCGGCGACGGAAAATGCCATCGCGATCCGATGGTCGCCGCGGGAATCGATTTCGCCCCCGCCCAATTCTCCGCCCCTGATCACCATGCCATCTTCGGTTGCGATCGCATCGACCCCCAATGCCAGCAAACCTTCCAGCATCCCCTGAATCCGGTCGCTTTCCTTCACCCGCAATTCGCTAGCGCCGGTCAGTACGGTTTTGCCTTCCGCGCACGAAGCCGCGACAAACAACACCGGAAATTCATCGATCGTCAGCGGAACCAATTCCCCGGGAATCCTGATTCCTGTCAGGGCCGCGCTTTTTACACGGATATCCGCGACCGGTTCGCCCCGGGCTTCCCGCATGTTTTCCAATTCGATATCAGCGCCCATCAGTTTTAGCAGATGAATAATTCCGGTTCGAGTCGGATTGATTCCAACATGTCTCAACAGGACCCCGGAACCTGGGGCGATGCACGCACCGACCATGAAGGATGCCGCCGACGAAATATCCGCGGGAACATCGATTTCAGCCGCGACCAGACTGTCCCGACCGTTCAGGCAGATCCGGTTACCCTGCCGTCTAACCGGATACGAAAATCCGCGCAACATCAGTTCCGTATGATCCCGGGTTACCGCGGGTTCCGCAATGCAGGTGATTCCATGCGCATAAAGTCCGGCCAACAGCAGACAGGATTTTACCTGGGCACTGGCGATCGGCATGTCATATTCCATGCCATTCAGATGTTGCCCACCGTGAACGTGAATTGGCGCGGTACCCCGGGCACTGGTGTCAATCCTGGCGCCCATCATCGCAAGCGGTTGGGTAACCCGCTGCATCGGACGTGTGGACAGCGATTGATCTCCCACCAATACGCTATCGAATTCCTGGCCGCTCAGCAAACCACACAGCAAACGCATCGAGGTACCGGAATTTCCGAGGTCGAGAGGAGTTTTCGGAGCCGTCAAACCAAACAACCCCCGGCCGTTAATTTCGACTTCACCCCGATCCGGCCCGTTGATACCGACTCCCATTGCCCGAAATGCGTTCAGGGTCGCTACGGCATCCTCAGCCTCCAGGAAACCATGGATGCGTGTAACTCCGGTCGCGATTGATCCGAGCATGACTGCCCGGTGGGAGATCGATTTGTCCCCGGCGACCCGGCATTCGCCCTTCAGTATTCCACCCGGCTCCAACCGGAAATTAACCGATTTCAAAGCAAAAGACTCCCCGCGAATGGGTTACTTGCGCGCGCGAAAACCACACCGGCGACCACCAATCTGTGCCTGTCGTCGGTTGGGTTCATCGTTCGAATAATTCAATTCATTCCTCGACGCAACCAAGACTCCGGACGTCGTTCCTGCTTCCGGATTGGTCCGGTCCGATGTAATCAAGCTCGAATTGCTCCAGGAACCGCTGTCTCGCGTTCTTCGCGGAATGAAACAGTTCAAACAATTTTTCAGCGTTCTCCTCTTCGAGAATTTCCTTAATCAGGGATAATTCCTGCCGGAAATCTTCGAGCAACGCCATGATTCTGGTCCGGTTGGCCAGACAAATATCCAGCCACATTTTCGGATCGCTGGACGCGAGGCGAGTGAAGTCCCTGAAGCCGCCTGCCGCGTATCGCAAGATTTCATCTTTTTCGTCTTTCTTGCCGAGCATATCCACCAACGAAAACGCCACTACATGGGGTAAATGACTGGTCGCGGCCAAAATGTCGTCGTGGTGCCGCGGTTCCATCAGGGAAACCCGGGCTCCTAATTTCCGCCAGAACTCTCCGACGGTTGCAGTGGCTTCAGGGCCGGTTTCCGCGACCGGCGTCAAAATGACCCGCTTGTTCTGATAAAGATCCGCGCTCGCCGCAAGCACGCCGCTTTTCTCGCTGCCCGCGATCGGATGTCCGGGAACGAAGTTTCGCGGCGAACGACCGAATACCGCTTTCGCGGCTTGTATCACGTTTTCTTTCGTGCTGCCGGCGTCGGTGTACATCGTGTCTCGAGCCCAATTCGGCTTCAATTGTTCCAATAAACCGGCGATGCATCCAACCGGAGTGGAGAGCATAATCAGGTCAAAAGTTCCTGTGACTTTCCGAATATCGTGAAAGCCCGCATCGATTATGCCCTGTTGGGTCGCTGCCAGAAGATTCTCGGGATCACGGTCGACGCCGATAATTTCTTTACTTAATCCCTTTTTCCTGGCTGCGGCGGCAACCGAACCGCCGATTAGACCAACCCCGACGATACCAATTCGTTCAAACACGAGACATCACATTGTCGAACGCCGCCAGAAAGCGCGAGTTCTGGTCAGGGGTTCCAACCGTCACGCGAATATGGTTCGGCATCTGATAATTGGCGAGCGGCCGAATAATGATGCCTTCCCGCAATAACCCGTTGAACAGCTGAACTGAATCCCGTTTGACGTCAACGCAGACGAAATTCGCGATCGATGGGATGACCTCGAGGCTTCTTTCCCGGAATGCATGGGAAAGAAAAGCCAGACCGCTTAAATTGGACCGATGGGATTTACCGAGATGTTCCTGATCCTCCAGCGCGGCCAAAGCAGCCTGCAAGGCCATTGCGTTTATATTGAAGGGTTGCCGAATCCGGTTCATCAATTCCGAAATTTCCGGGTCCGAGATGGCGTAACCAACGCGCAGTCCCGCGATCCCGTAGGCCTTTGAAAAGGTCCGGGTCACAATCAGATTCGGAAACCGGTTGATCCAGCCCGGGGCATCCGGGAAATCATCCTTTTCAACATACTCGAAGTAGGCTTCGTCGACGACGCACACCACATGACCCGGCAACGATTCAATAAACCGGTACAGGCTGGTTGCCGGTACATACGTGCCGGTCGGATTATTCGGATTGGCGATAAAAACGACCCTGGTTTTTTCATTGATCAATGCGGCCATCGCATCGAGGTCATGCCCATAGGGCATTGGAGAATCGGCGCCACCAGCCTTCGCAATCCGCGCCTTGGCTCCGGCCGCCTGCGTAAAAATCGGATACATGGCGAATGCATATTCGGAAAACACCGCCTCCCGGCCTGGGCCGAGAAACACCCGGGCAATGATTTCCAGCACTTCGCTCGAGCCATTCCCGAGCGTGATCCGTTGCGGCGTAACCGATAATTTTTCAGCCAAACCCTTTTTTAAATCGTGACGGCTTCCATCGGGGTATCGCGAAAGATTGGACAATCCGGCTTTTACCGCCTCGATCGCCGCGGGACTCGGACCCCATGGATTTTCGTTGGAAGCCAATTTGACGATATCGGCTATTCCGAGTTCCCTTTCCAGCTCGGATTCGGGTTTGCCCGGCTGATACGGGCTTAACCCCTGGACCGCGGGAATGGCGATGTGGCCAAATTGGTTCATCTTATTATTGTTATCGCAGTAAATTCGCTAATCGGATTTTCGCGGCCGTTCAATTCAGTTCAGCGCTTTCGGATAAGAGCCCAATATTTTCAACATATTCGCTTTCTGCTTAAGGTTCTGCAGCGCCTCGGCCACATTCGGATCCAATCGATGCCCGTCAATATCGATAAAGAACACGTAACTCCACATTCCCTGCCTGGACGGCCTCGATTCGATTTTGGTCATGCTGACTCCGTGAGCCGCAAACGGTTCCAGCATTGCGTGCAGAGCTCCGGGCTGGTTTCCGGTCGAAACGACCATTGAAGTCTTATCTTTTCCGGTTCGATCGGCGGTCACATTGCCGATTACGAGAAATCGTGTCGTATTATCCGGCTCATCCTCGATATTCTTTTCGAGGATGTTCAGAGCGTAGATATTTGCAGCAATATCGCTCGCAATTGCGGCGCTGTGTGGAACGGACCCGGCACGCCGGGCGGCCTCGGCATTACTGTTCACGCTGGTCCTTCTGATATCCGGAAGGAAACGGTCAAGCCACCGCCGGCACTGGGCGAAGGATTGCTGATGGGAGATGACTTCACGAATCTCCGCCATTGCGGTGTCTTTGGACAAGAGATGGTGGTGGATTCGCAGGTTAACCTCCCCGCAGATTAACAGCGACGATGTCAGAAAACTGTCGAGAGTATGCGTAATCACGCCTTCCGTGGAATTTTCGACCGGGACGACACCGAACTGCGCCGAATGGCTTTCGACTTCGCGAAATACTTCGTCGATCGAGGCCAGCGAAAGGGTCTCGATGCCGTGCCCGAAATGCTTTCTGGCCGCCTGTTGGGTAAACGTCCCCTCCGGCCCGAGAAAGGCCACGGTCAGGGGTTTTTCCAGGGCCAGACAAGCCGACATCAACTCACGAAAAATCAACACGACGGAATTAGTGTGCAGCGGACCCGTATTGTTTTCCTGGATACGGCGCAGCACGCTGGCTTCCCGGTCGGGCCGATAAAAGCAGGTCTCCTCTCCGCAGGCTCGCTTGGTTTGCGCGACTTCAACGGCGAGATTCGCCCTTTCGTTCAAGAGCTTGAGTATCTCCGCATCGAGCAGATCAATCTGTATTCTTAGATCGGAAAGGGGTTCCAATGGCGCCCTCGTGGACTGGAGCGATCAGCCGGTACGAAAATAAGCAGGATTTTATATCAATCTGGCTGATAATACGCCGTCGATCGATTGGATCTGCCGCAACGTTTGTTCCGGCACCTCGGACTCCACGTCGATCATCGTAAAAGCAACCTCCCCCTGTGATTTATTGATCAGATCGAGAATGTTCAGGTCGGCATCGGCGAGAAAAGTCGATATCTGGCTGACCATATGTGGAATATTTTCGTTTGAAACGACTATTCGATAGCCTTCGATCCGGGGCAATGCGATGTCCGGGAAATTGACGGCATTGCGGATATTGCCATTTTCGAGAAAATCCTTGATCTGCTCGACCACCATGACCGCGCAATTATCTTCGGCCTCCTGCGTGGAAGCCCCGAGGTGGGGCAAAGCGATCACCTTCGGATGATCCAACAATCGCCGGTTCGGAAAATCGCAAACATAGGCCGATAGCTTTCCGCGGTCCAGCGCATCGCAGATCGCTTCATCATCCATGACGCTGCCACGGGAAAAATTCAGCGCGACCGCTCCGTCTTTCATGAGCCGGATCCGCTCATGGTTGATCGTATGGTGCGTGTTTTCGTTGTAGGGTACGTGCACCGAAACGAAATCCGAGCGGGTCAAAAGATCTTCCAGACCACCCGCCTGCATTACCGATGACGACAGTTTCCAGGCATTGTCCAGCGAGATCATCGGGTCGCATCCGATCACATTCATTCCGAGCGCGTACGCCGCGTTTGCGGCCCGGACCCCTATCGCGCCCAGCCCGATGATACCGAGTGTCTTACCCGGCAACTCACGGCCGACATACTGTTTCTTGCCGTTTTCGACCGCCCGTTCGATGTGCTCATCGTCGCCGCCGAGCTGCTTGGCGAAATACCAGGCATCGCAGATTCGCCGGTAAGCCAGCAACATACCGGTCACGACCAGTTCGGCTACCGCGTTTGCATTCGCGCCCGGCGAATTGAACACCGGAATCCCGCGCCGTGTGAGTTCCTTGACCGGAATATTGTTGACACCTGCGCCGGCGCGGCCGACTGCCTTCACCGTTTCGGGAACTTTAACTCCGTGCAGTTGAAACGATCTCAGCAAGATTGCGTCCGGATGTTGGATTTCGGACGCGACTTCATATTTGTCGCGCGGCAACCGGTCCAGCCCAACTACCGATATATTGTTGTAGGTCAGTATCTTAAACATAACACAAGCAGCCCATCACAGAGGATTGCATTCCCGCAGTGTGGGGATGCGTTGTCAAAATTGAACGATTTCAGCGTTTTCCTAATAGTTACAAGCCGCTTTAACGCCGAGCCGTACTCCGTTATCGCTTTTATCCATATTTGCGCTCGAACTCCGACATGAACGAAATCAGACTGTCGACGCCCGCTTCGGACATTGCATTATAAATGCTTGCCCGCATGCCGCCTACCGAGCGGTGCCCTTTCAGATTGGTCAACCCGCGTTTTTCCGCTTCCGTAAGGAACAGCTCATCCAATGTCGCGTCCGCCAGTATGAACGGCACATTCATGCGCGAACGAACTTTCGGCTCGATGGGATTGGAATAAAACGAAGAAGCGTCAATGGCCCGGTACAGTTTTGCGGCCTTTCTGGAATTTAAATCGGCAAGTGATGCAAGGCCGCCCAAGGATTTTATCCAGTCCAGCACCAGGCCGAGCAAATACCAGATAAAGGTCGGTGGAGTATTCAACATCGACTGGTTACTCGCATGTTGCGCGTAGTCCAGCATGGACGGCAATTTCGCCGATGCGCGGCCCAGGAGTTCCGTCCGGACGATGACCACGGTAATTCCCGCAGCCCCCATATTTTTCTGGGCTCCGGCGTATATCAGTGCAAACCGTTCGATCTCGACCGGTTGCGACAAAATATTCGACGACATATCGCAAACCAGCGGCAGGCCGCAGGCGGGCACTTCCGGAAATTCGATTCCGCCGATGGTCTCGTTCGACGTGTAGTGCAGATAAGCCGCCGTTTGGTCGATGTCCCAAGTCGATTCGTCCGGTATCATGGAATAATGCGAATTTTTCGAACTTGCTGCAACACGCACATCACAAATCTTCCGGGCTTCTTCGATCGCTTTTCGGGACCACGATCCGGTATCCACATAGCACGCGCGGCCCGATTCTACCGACAGATTCATGGGAACCATCGAGAATTGGATCGTGGCGCCGCCCTGCAGAAACAATACCGTATATTGATCCGGAATTCGAAGGATTTCCCGCAGATCCTGTTCCGTCTTCGTCGCGATCGAAACGAATTCAGGGCCGCGGTGGCTCATTTCGAGAACCGACATCCCCGAGCCGCGCCAATCCATAAATTCTTCCCGCGCCCGTTCGAGCACCGGCTCCGCAATCGCCGAGGGACCCGCGCTAAAATTATATACTCTGCCCATCAATTGTCTCCCAGGCTAACTTTCCTGAATAGTATCGCTTTCTTCACTTAAACCCTCGATGCGGTCGACGCCGACGACGCGTTCATTACCGCCCAAGCGGATCACCCGCACTCCCTGCGTATTTCTGCCCAACATCGAAATTTCGCGGACTCTTGTGCGAACCAGAGTACCGCCATCCGAAATTAGCATGAGCTCATCCGATTCTCTAACCAGAATGGCGCCGACCACGCTGCCGTTTCGTTCGCTGGTCTGAATAGCGATCACTCCCTGGCCGCCGCGCTTGTGCCGCGGAAATTCCTCGAGCGCCGTGCGCTTGCCGTAGCCGTTTTCAGTAATGTTCAGCACCGCCGCCCCGCGATCGGAGATTATCAGGGAAATCACTTTCTGTGCTTTATTCAGGCGAATCCCGCGCACCCCACCCGCGGTTCTTCCCATCACGCGAACGTCGGTTTCCGCAAAACAGACTACTTTCCCGTCGCTGGTGAACAGCATGATATCGCGCGTGCCATCGGTGACCGCGGCCCCGACCAGCGAATCTCCGGGCCGCAGATCGATTGCTATTTTCCCGTTCGCCCTGGGTCTTTCGAACTCATTGAGCGAAGTCTTTTTAACCGTTCCGAATTCGGTCGCGAAAAACACAAACAGATTCTCATCAAAGGTGCGGATCGGCAGAATCGTATTGATTCTTTCGCCCTCGTCCAGACTTAAAAGATTCACAAAAGGCTTTCCACGGGCCACTCGACTGGCGACCGGCAATTCATAAACCTTTAACCAAAAGACCTTTCCGAGGCTGGAAAAACATAGAATGGTATCATGAGTATTGGCCACAAACAGCTTATCGACAAAATCCTCCTCCTTGGTCGAAGTCGCCGATTTCCCCCGCCCTCCCCTGCGCTGCGACTTGTATTCGGCCAGAGGTTGAGACTTGACGTAGCCCGCGTGTGACATTGTCACGACCACATCCTCTTCCGTAATCAGGTCTTCCACCGAGAGGTTCAGATGGTCCTGGATAATTTCGGTGCGCCGGGCATCGCCGAACTGCTCCCGGACGGCTTCGAGCTCTTGCCGAATGACGCTCATCAATTGCTCGTCGTTGCCCAGAATTTCAAGGAGTTCGTCGATCTGTCCGAGTATTTGCCGATATTCATCAACGATACCCTCCTGTTCCAACCCGGTCAGCTTTTGCAATCTAAGATCCAGAATCGCCTGGGCCTGCGTCGCCGTAAGCAGATAACCCTGATCGCTCAAGCCGAATTTTGACTCCAGGCCGTCCGGCCGAGAGCGGTCCGCACCGGCGCGCTCCAGTAATTCGGCGACCACACCAGGCGCCCATATTCGGGCCATGAGTCCTTCTTTCGCATCGGCTGGTGTCGGTGCGGCCCTGATCAATTCGATAATTGGATCGATATTCGCCAATGCCACCGCCAAGCCCTCGAGCACATGGGCCCGGTCGCGGGCTTTTTTCAATTCGAACAGGGTGCGCCGGGTAACCACCTCGCGCCGATGATCGACGAATGCGGTGAGTATTTCCTTTAGATTCAGGCATCTTGGCCGGCCATCGAGCAAAGCCACCATGTTGATCCCGAAAACATTCTGCAGCTGCGTATGTTGATACAAATTGTTCAGGACGACTTCGCCGACTTCGCCCCGCCTGAGTTCAATCACCATTCTCATGCCGTCCTTGTCCGATTCATCCCGCAACGCCGAAATCCCTTCAAGCCTGCCCTCCTTGACCATTTCGGCAATCTTCTCCAACAGTCTGGCCTTATTGACTTGGTAGGGCAGTTCGGTGACCACGATCGCCTGGCGGCCGGAATCGTCAATATTTTCAAATCCGGCGCGCGCGCGGAGATAAATTCGCCCGCGGCCGGTCAAATAGGCCTCGCGAATTCCTTTTGCGCCATTGATGAAACCCGCGGTCGGAAAATCAGGCCCTGGCAAATGCCCGATCAACTCCTCAATCGGGAGGTCGGGATTTTCGATCAGAACCAGGCAGGTATCGATCACCTCGACGAGGTTATGGGGCGGAATATTCGTCGCCATTCCAACCGCGATACCGGCGGAGCCGTTCACGAGCAAATTCGGCACCCGGGTCGGCAGCACCCGGGGCTCGGTCTCCGATTCGTCATAATTCGGGACAAAATCGACGGTGTCCTTGTCGAGGTCCGCGAGCAATTCATGGGAAATTCGCGCCATCCGGATTTCGGTATAGCGCATGGCCGCCGGCGAATCGCCGTCGACCGACCCGAAGTTACCCTGACCGTCCACAAGCATATAACGCATCGAAAAAGCCTGTGCCATGCGAACGATCGTATCGTAAACTGCCGTATCGCCATGCGGATGATATTTACCGATGACATCGCCGACGATGCGCGCGGATTTTTTATAGGGTTTGTTCCAGTCATTACCCAGTTCGCTCATCGCAAAGAGTACCCGCCGATGAACCGGTTTAAGCCCGTCGCGGACGTCCGGCAGGGCCCTTCCGACAATCACGCTCATCGCGTAGTCCAGATAGGACCGCTTCATCTCGTCTTCAAGATTGACGAGCATCACTTCCTTAGCAAATTCAGACATGAAACCTTGGCAATCAACAATTTGGAGGGAAACCGCAGATCAGGTCAATAATCCGTATATCCATTCATTCCGGGAAGATATCCGTAAACTACGGCCACTTCGTGGCTTCTCGACAATCCGCCATCCGAAAACAGGTCGTTCCGAATTATGCATTTTCGGATGTTGCGACGGGCTGTTATTATAACAGAATTTCCTTGTGGAACAGCGAGGTCAACGATTGGCGACCAGGATCAGGGATTTAAATTGGCTTGGGACTTTTTCGCCGGCCAATGCCGTGCTCAAACCGGGACCTTTACCTTTAACCGGACCGGTGCGAACACGACCGATCCCGAGGCTTGCGTCGTACTCCCGCGGTAAACTCTAATAAAAATCCAATAAAACCATGCTTGTTATAGAAAACCTTGCAGCGGGCTCGCTGATCTTATGGGGAATTGTATTTCTGCTCCCCTGGCTGCCTTGGCGCAATCGCGAAATTTTGGACTCATCCACAGCAACGGCGGCCGATTTCGACGACATCACGGTGGTGATCCCGGCTCGGAATGAATCCGATGTGATCATCCGCACTCTGCAGGGTCTTGCCCGCCAGTCGGACCGCCTGAAAGTCGTCCTCGTCGATGATCATTCGGAGGACGCCACCGCATCATTCGCTTTGCAAAGTTCATTGACCAATCTTCATATTGTCTACGGAAAGCCGTTGGCGCCGGGCTGGAGCGGCAAACTTTGGGCTCAGAACCAGGGGCTGGGTTTGGTCGAGACGCCGCTTGCGCTGTTGCTGGATGCCGATATTTATCTGGACGACGGCATTCTCGCCGCGCTGGTGAAAAAGAAACGAAAAGACAATCTGCATTTTGTCTCGTTGATGGCAAGACCCAGTCTCCGGCGTTTCTGGGAACGCGCGTTGATGCCGGCCTTTGTCTACTTTTTCAAACTGCTTTATCCGTTTGCGTTATCGAATTCCGGAAATACCCATTTTGCTTCCGCAGCGGGCGGATGCATCCTGCTGGACAGCGGGATCCTTGAGGCAATCGGTGGTCTCCAGTCGATTCGAAGCGCAATCATCGACGACTGTACGTTCGCGAAAAGGATCAAGGCAAAAGGTTACCGAACCTGGACCGGCCTGACCCGGAACGTGCACAGCCAGAGGACTTACGACACCTTACCCGACATCTGGGATATGGTCGCGCGGACCGCCTTCACGCAGCTTCGTTATTCATTCGTATAACTGGGGCTGTGCACTTTGATCATCGCGATCATGTTTCTGATTCCGGTAATAACTTTTTTTTCCGGCGACTCGAACGTGCTCGCGATCGGAAGGTTGGCCTTTGGACTCATGGCGACAACCTATCTGCCCATGCTTCGCTTTTACGGACGCAATCCCGCCTGGGTGCTGGGGTTTCCCGCGGTCGGGCTGTTCTATCTCGCGATGACCTGGACGTCCGCCTGGCGCTATTGGAACGGCGAAAAAAGCCGATGGAAAAACCGGGTTTATGAGCGTCAGGCACTATCCGAAAAAGTTGGCTACCACGTACACAATGAACTCGAAGACATTGATTCATGACAAGGGCGGGATTCAGTCATTCGGGAGATAACGAACGCGGGGCCTGGTTTTGATGTCGACCGATACCATCGATTACCTGATCGTCGGACAGGGGCTCGCCGGCTCGATTCTGGCCTGGCAGCTCCAACAGCATCGGCAAAACGTTATGATGGTCGACAATACCAGCGATCATTCAGCGTCACGCATCGCCGCTGGGATCGTGAATCCGGTCGCGGGTCAACGCCTGGTCAAACATCCACGGGCCGAAATTTGCCTCGACCGGGCGCGGGCGTTTTATGCCGCAGTTGGCGATTTTTTCGAGCTGGACTTTTATTTTGAACGGCCGATGATCCGTTTCTTTGCCGCCGACACAGAATGCCGCCTCTGGCGCGAAAAAAAAGCCGATCCGGCCTATCGTCCTTATCTTGGTGACGGCTTTGGCGCGCATCAGGTCTTGCCCGTTCCGGGCAATCGATACGGCGGATTTTATCAGCGCGGGTGCGGATATCTCGATACCCGCCCGTTCCTGGACGCAATAAGAACGCACTTCCGATCGAACAATCAGCTCATCGAAACCACGTTTTCGTGGGAGCAGATCCCGCAAAAGCGGGTGAACATCGTCTGGAATGGCCGCAAGATCAGACATCTCATCAGTTGTGAAGGTTTTCACGCGGGCGGTAACCCCTACTTTTCATGGCTGCCGTTTCAATTCTCGAAAGGCGAAATCGTGACCTGCGAAAGCACGGAATCGCTTCCGGATACGATTGTTAATCACGGGAGATGGCTAATCCCGCTGCCGCGCCGGGTATTCCGATGCGGCGCGACCTACCAGTGGACGCCCCTGGATAACCGGCCTTCGGCGCCAGCCCGCGAAACACTCTGCTCGAGCGCGAGCCTGATGTTACCCCTGAACACAGCATTCCGAGTGCTCGCGCAGGAGGCCGGCATCCGACCCGGCACACTCGACAAAGAGCCATTCGCGGGCATGCATCCCGTTTATCCGAGAATCGGAATATTCAACGGCTTCGGCTCCCGAGGCGTGCTCACGATCCCTTATTACGCCGAGCGCTTCGTCGAGCATCTGCTGTACAACGCCGAATTGCCCCGCGAAATCGACCTCGGTCGGTATCCGACCAACTGTGAAACTGGTTGAACTTGCACACCAAGTTATCGGCCCGGTATTGCGCTCCGGCGATATCGCGATCGACGCGACCGTCGGTAACGGCAAGGATACGATTTTTCTTGCCGAAAAGGTTGGTCCCGCCGGAAAAGTTTACGGCTTCGATATCCAGCCCGCCGCAATTGCGATCGCGCGAAGCAGGTTACGCGGGCAAGGCCTGGAAAGCCGTACCCGGCTGGTGCTTGGAAGCCATGCGGACCTCGACCGCAAACTTCCACTGCGGCATCTGCGGCGAATCAGAGCCGTCATGTTCAACCTGGGATACCTGCCCGGAGGCGATAAAAGCGTCACCACGACGCCTCAATCCACCCGGACGGCACTGCAATCGGCGTGTTCACATCTGGCGCGCAGCGGCCGGATCAGCATCCTTTGTTATACCGCGCATCCGGGCGGGCAATTCGAAACAGAAGAGGTCAAGACGTTGTTAACCGGGCTCCCGGATGATTTTCAGTTCACCATCTTCAAGCTGGACAAAACTTCGAGACCTCCGCCGGAGTTGATCATCATAGAACGATCCGAACCCTTCGGCCCGGGCGTTTTAGTACCCCTTTCCTACAACCGGCAGGCATCCCTGCAAGCAGCGCCGCAACAGGTCCAAAGCCCGGGTCGCCGCGACGGTTCGCTTTCGTGAGCCGGTTCCGCTTAATCTGCACGTATATTCATACATCCCGTTCGGCGTTGCGAGCGCGGTATAGACCGGAATCACGCGGTTCGTGTCTTCGAGTGCCTGGTCATCGAAGTTCCAAAGTTGGGCCAGCGCGAAATCCGATCCGGAGTTTTTAGCGATCAAGGCCGCCAGCGCGGATGCGGACTTGAGCGAAGCTTCATCCCCCGAACCGGAGGCGCCGGAAAAATCGAGCGCCCGGAATAGCCGCGTCTCCTCCCGGATCACCCGGCTTTCGCTGAACCAGCGGGCTCCGTTGCAGCGCGCCGCGATGTTCCCGCTGCTCAGGGTTTCCAGCACGGACAGACTTTGATGATTCTCCATCAGGCGTTGTCCGATTACGTTGACCAGATCGCCCGCATCCCGGGACAGCCCGTCGATGCCAAATACCGGGGAACCGATCGCCGCGGCCACATTGTCCACCAGCGCCTCGATTTCAGCGCGGGAAACATCCGCCGTGAACAGTAATTTGATTTGATTCTCCAGCGGGGCGGTTCTGAAACTCAGCCGGACATGGCCCGGAAGCCGCACGCTTTCCAGGCGTTCCTGGATTGCGGATTCGCCGATACCAGCGGTCCTTAAGATAACCAGTTGCATCGGCTTGATTGGCCACAGCCTGGCCAGTTCCGGCCGGACCGTGCTCAAAAACATATTTTTCATCTCGAACGGGACGCCCGGCATAAACGCGAACCAGCATCGCTCGTGGCGCAGGTAAAAACCCGGCGCGGTACCCCACAGATTGTCAATTCGGGTGGCGCGTTCGGGAAGAAGGGACTGCTTAAGATTGACCCGCGCCATCGGACGTCCAGCCCGGTTGAAATGCGCCTCGATTTGAACCACCGCATCCAGATCGGTGATTAATGCCTGATTGAAAGCCAGCGCGACCGCTTCCGCGGTTAGATCGTCGCTGGTCGGCCCGAGCCCCCCGGTACAAACGCAGCAATCCGCGCGCACCGCGATTTCCCGCAACAGTTCGACCAGGGATTCCAACCGGTCTCCGACCGCCGTGTGGCGGTTAACCTGAAAACCGGCCTGGACCAGTTGCTCCGACAGCCATGCAGCATTGGTATCGACGGTTTGACCGGTTACAATTTCATCGCCTTGGGAAAAGATCTCGGCGGCCGGTGCCTGCTCGTACATAGTGGTTAGAGTGAATCGTTGCCTGAAACACGGTTTTTTATTGTAATCACGAACCGATCAAATTGATATGACCGGCCTCGCCCGCCTGGTTAAAATATCGCCGGAGTTCATCTTCTTTAAATCAGCTCGTTCAGCCCCGGCAGAGGACCCCTGATGATCCGCATGCATTCCAGATCCACGATCCAACCCCGTGACCGCCTGATTATGGCGCTCGATGTTCCAGGTATTCCCGGAGCCAAGAACCTGGTCGAAGAACTCGGCGACTCGGTTCATTTCTATAAGGTCGGGCTGGAACTGTTCATGTCCGGCGATTGTTTCGAACTGATTCGCTGGCTACAGCAATGTGACAAAAAGGTTTTTGTCGATCTCAAATTTTTCGATGTCCCCGCGACTGTCGGACGCGCGGTCAAGGCTCTCAGCGGTAAAGGCGTTCAACTCGCGACCATCCATGGAAACGATGCAATCATGGCAAGCGCCGCGCGCGAAAAAGGCGTGTTGAAAATTCTTGCGGTAACGGTACTGACCAGTCTCGATCGCGGCGATCTGGACGACCTCGGATTTCAATGCGATGTCCCGCAACTGGTGCTTTCCCGCGCGCGCCGCGCGCTCAAACTCGGTTGCGATGGCGTGGTTTCCTCCGGACTCGAGGCGCCACTGTTAAGAAATGAAATCGGCGATCGGCTGTTGATCGTTTCCCCGGGCATCCGTCCCGTGGAAAACCGGCCAGAGGACGATCAAAAGCGCGTGGTCACGATTGACCAGGCTTTCGCAAACGGTGCGGACTATATCGTGGTCGGCCGGTCGATTCGCGATGCCGAATACCCGCGGGAGGCCGCCCGGTCGATTCAACGGCGCATCGCGGAGATTTTCGCCACGTAGCGGAAAATATGTGTGGACGTAACAAGCACCTGCCGCGACGGTCCTTGCGCATTTGGTCGGCATCGATGGTGAACAGCCGGACAATCTGTATAATTAGGGTTCGAACGGTGTTTCCGGGTGAACACGCATTAAATCATTTTTTTTCGTCCGCTGAATTGGCTTTGCAAAATCAGATTTCGAGGTAATAGTGACGATCAGGGCTTTCAAGGAACACCGGCCGCAACTTGGCCGAAATGTCTATGTCGACGACAGCGCACTCTTGATCGGCGAGGTAACCGTGGGTGATGACGTTTCCTTCTGGCCGACGGCAATTGCGCGCGGTGATGTCTCGGGAATCAAAATCGGTAACCGAACGAACCTGCAGGATGGCTGTTTGATCCACGGAACCCACAAGGGACGGTATACTCCGGAAGGCTTTGCTGTTCTGATCGGAAGCGGAGTAACGGTCGGCCATCATGCCGTCATTCATGGCTGCAGCATCGGCGAAAATTGCCTTGTGGGAACAGCGTCCATAGTAATGGACGGCGCGACCGTCGAGGACCGGGTCATGATCGGCGCGGGCAGCCTGGTTCCCCCGGGGAAAAGACTGGAAACCGGTTATTTGTACCTCGGCGCCTCGGTCAAGCGGCTCAGAGCCCTGACCCCGGACGAATTGGACATGCTCGAGTATTCCGCCGACCATTATGTGCGGCTGAAAAACGAGTACCTGTCATGGTCCGCTTGACCGGTCAGAATTCTAAACGGCTGTTACAATAATACTGATCTGCGGGAAAGAAATGCCATTTTGCCGCAGTTCCGGGAGCAGATTATGAACCTATTCCACCCAGCGGCAGCCTTGGCATGACCATAAAACTCGGCATCGTCATGGATCCGATTAGCCGGATCAACATCAAGAAAGACAGCAGCTTCGCGATGCTGCTCGAAGCTTGCGCGCGGGGCTGGGATGTCCGTTACATGGAATTGAACGACCTTTTTCTGCGCGACGGCCAAACTTCCGCGCGAATGCGGGATATACAGGTCGAGCGGAATTCCCAGCGCTGGTATCGCTTTGGCACCGAGCGCGAGGAATCGTTGCGGAATCTGGATGTAATACTCATGCGCAAGGACCCGCCTTTTGACCAGGAATATATCTATGCGACTTATCTGCTTGAGATTGCCGAAGCCAATGGCGTTTTAGTAGTCAATAAGCCGCAATCCTTGCGCGATGCGAATGAAAAGTTATATACCGCATGGTTTACGGAGTGTTGCGCGCCCACCCTGGTGGCGCGCGAAGCGGCCCGCTTCAAGGATTTTTTACGGGAGCAGCACGAAATTGTGCTGAAACCACTGGACGGGATGGGTGGCCGATCCATTTTTCATGTCCGCCAGGACGATCCGAATATCAATGTGATCCTCGAGACCATGACTCGCGACGGCGAACGATTTATCATGGCTCAGCGTTATTTGCCGGAAATCCGTAACGGCGATAAACGAATTCTGGTGGTCGACGGCGTCCCTGTCCCGTACGCCTTGGCGCGCATACCGGCCCAAGGAGAAACCCGGGGAAATCTAGCCGCGGGCGGCCGGGCCGAAGGGCGTCCACTCGCTGAGCGGGACTTCTGGCTGGCCAATCGGATCGGGCCGGTGTTGAAAAACAAGGGACTGATCTTTGTCGGATTGGACGTGATCGGGGACTATGTGACTGAAATCAACGTAACCAGCCCGACCTGCATTCAGGAGTTGGACGCGCAATTTGGACTGAATATCAGCGGACGAATCCTCGATTGTATTGAAGCCCATCTATCCGGAATACGATGAACGACATTCTGATCACACGACCGCAGGGGTCTGCATCTGACCGCTTGACCATTACGCTGTTCTTTGCAATTCTGGTTCATGCGCTGCTGATTCTCGGCATCCGCTTCGAACTCGGCAAGCCGGAGCGGATCGAAAAATCTCTGGAAATCGAACTGGTCGATACACCGACCCGCCTGGCGCCGGAAGAAGCGGATTTTCTGGCCCAATCCAATCAGATCGGAAGCGGTACTGAAAAAGAAGCAGCCGTACCACGAAAGTCCGCCATTCCGTCGGCAGGTGTCCCCCGTAACCAACGGCGCCCCCCGGTTCGGGCGAGTGTTTCCGGGAAGCCGGCGCCGGAGGTTTTAACCCGGAAAGCCGCGCAAGTCGCAATGGAACCGCCGGAGAAAGAAGCCGATCAATCGTCCCTCGCCCGTCCGGAATTGACAGCGGCCGGAATTTATCAGCAAATTGAAGCATTAAGTTCAGAGATTTCGCTGGCGCAGGAACAGATGGCCAAGAGGCCTCGCATCAAATTCATTAATTCGGTGAACGCCCATCGATACAAAGCGGCAGCTTACGAGAAAGCCTGGCAGAACAAGATAGAACGAATCGGGAATCTGAATTATCCCGACCAGGCGCGGCGCGAACATTTGTCAGGCTCGTTGCTGCTCGCGGTAGGAATCCGCAAGGATGGAACGGTCTATCGGATCGAAGTGCGCCGCTCATCCGGACACCAGGCGCTCGATGACGGCGCGATTCGTATCGTGCGGCTATCGGCGCCTTTCGCAGAGTTTCCAGCGGAACTCGCGATGGAAGCGGATATTCTGGTGATTACTCGAACCTGGAAATTTTCGGACGATTCGCTACTTACGACCAGTCGTTAACTGCGGATCGAAACCAAAAATTGGCCTGAATAGTGCCGTGGTTCTTGGTAAACTGATTCAATATTTTCTGGGCTCTGTGATTCTGCGGAAGAAAGAAACAGGCCATTTTCAAGCGGAATCCAAGATCGATGATAGAGACGTTGAATGTAACCGACCATTTTCTGATCGCCATGCCCGGCATGGGAGATCCGAACTTTCAGCGTACGGTGACATACATGTGCCAACATAGCCATGAAGGCGCATTGGGAATTGTCATCAACCGGCTGACCGATTTGACCCTCGGCGATATCCTGCAACAAATGTCCATTCCGATCCATAACGAACGGGTAGCACGGATTCCGGTATATCACGGAGGGCCGGTTCAACCCGAACGGGGTTTCGTGATTCACCAACCCAAGGGGAATTGGGATTCATCCCTCGAAGTATCCGAATCCATCGCGCTTACGACTTCACGCGATATTCTGGAAGCAGTTGCCACTGGGACGGGACCGGACCGATTCGTTGTGGCACTGGGCTATGCCGGTTGGGGAGAGGGCCAGCTCGAACGTGAAATCGTCCAGAATGCCTGGCTGAACGCGCCCGCGAAGACCCGGATACTGTTCGAGCTCCCCGCCGAACAGCGATGGCGATCCGCCGCGGAACAGATGGGAATTGACATCGACCGCTTGTCATCCAGCGCCGGACACGGATGAACCGTTTCCGGCTGATTCCTGATCCGCCGGCCTTGCGCCGTGGCGATCAAAACCTCCTGGATTCGTCGGCAAACGATCGCGGAAGCCGTTCGCGCGACAACGATAGCTTGCTCGGATTTGATTTCGGAACGCGAAAGATCGGCGTGGCCATCGGCCACCGTGAGACCGGAATTGCATGCCCGTTAACGACGCTGGCCGCGGTGCGGCAAAAACCGGACTGGCAAGGCATAACGGATCTGATCGCCGCCTGGGGAGCCTCGGAACTCGTAGTCGGTGTTTCCCGTCAGGCGGACGGATCGGAAAATCCGGTCACCCGGTCCATGCTGCGTTTTTGCCGGCAACTCGAGGGTCGCTTCGGATTGCCGGTGTACCAGATGGATGAATCATTGACGACGTTCGAAGCCAAGCAATTGCTGTTCGACGAATCGGGCGTCGACGCGACTACTTTATGGAAGGTTCAGGATCAGGTAGCCGCGCAACTGGTTCTGCAATCCTGGTTGAATCAAAACCCGAAGTTGGCGGGTAATCATGACTGAGATCAGTATCAATACAGAACGGGCCATCGACATGCTTGCCCGATCGCTGTCCACCGTAATTCAAGCAAGAAACCTCACCGATCCGTTGATGATCGGCATTCACACCGGAGGCGCGTGGATTGCGGGTGAATTGCATCGCCGTCTTCGAATCCGGGAGCCTCTGGGACTGTTGGATATCTCTTTTTATCGCGACGATTTTTCGCGCATCGGCGTTAATCCGGAGATTCGACCGAGCAATCTGCCGATTGATGTCGAAAGCCGGCAGATTTTATTGATTGATGATGTTTTATATACCGGCCGGACAATCCGCGCGGCTCTCAACGAAATCTTTGACTACGGCCGGCCGGACTGTGTGGTGCTCGGCGTGCTGGTCGAGCGGGATGGGCGGGAAGTTCCGATTCAAGCGGACTGCGTCGGCGCCCGGATTTCTTTGCAAAAGAACCAGCGCGTCGAACTGACCGGGCCCGAACCGTTGCATCTTCATATTCAGACCTTCGATCCGGTCATGTCCTGAACCATCGAGAAAGTCGTGAATCAGCCAGCTCCCGATTTTCAATTGGATGCGAATGGCCAACTCCGGCATTTTCTATCCATCGACGGTCTTGATCGGGAAATGCTGATCCGGATCATGGACACCGCGGAGTCTTTCGCGGGCGTGGTTGCGGACCAGCCAGTGAAGAAAGTACCCTTGCTGCGCGGGAAAACCATCGTCAATCTGTTTTTCGAGAACAGCACCCGCACCCGGACCACTTTCGAACTCGCCGCAAAAAGGCTCTCCGCCGATGTTTTGAATATCAATATCGAGACTTCGGCGACCGCGAAAGGGGAAGGTCTGCTCGATACGGTGCGTAATATCCAGGCCATGCATGTCGATATGTTCGTAGTCCGCCACAGCGAGAGCGGAGCGCCTTATTTCATCGCCCGACATGTCGAACCACATGTGAGCGTCATCAATGCCGGCGACGGCCGGCACTCGCATCCGACGCAGGCGATGCTGGATATGTTCACGATCCGGCGTTATAAACGGACATTCGAGGATTTGCAGGTCGCGATTGTCGGCGACATTCTGCATTCGCGGGTGGCCCGTTCCCAGATTCTTGCATTGAACACGCTGGGCGTCGGGCAAATTCGGGTCATCGGCCCGCGGACTTTGTTGCCGGTTGATGCCGAATCGCTTGGTGTTCGGGTTTTCCATAAAATGGACGACGGCTTGAAGGATGTCGATGTGGTCATGATGTTACGCCTGCAGAAAGAACGCATGCGCGGCGCAATGTTGCCCAGCGAACATGAATATTTCGCCTGCTTCGGCTTGACGCGGGAGCGCTTGAGGTTCGCGAAACCGGATGCGATCGTGATGCATCCGGGACCGATTAATCGCGGCGTGGAAATCGAATCGCGGGTTGCCGATGGCGACTCATCCGTGATTTTGCAGCAGGTCGGTTACGGAATCGCAATCCGGATGGCGATCATGACCATGGCCATGCATTCCAAACCCCGTGGTAAAAAAGCCTAATGGCCGGTCCTCGCATTGCGATCAGCGGTGCGCGACTGGTCGATCCCGCGAACGGGGTCGACCGGCAACAATCGATCTATATTGCGAAGGGTGTCGTGGCCGCAGTTGGCAAACGGCCCGATGGTTTTCACGCGGACCGTGAAATTCGCGCCCCGGGCCAGATTGTGTGCCCCGGATTTATCGATTTGTGCGCCCGGATTCGCGAGCCCGGCCAGGAACACAAAGCAACCATTGCGAGTGAAACCGCAGCCGCGGTTGCCGGAGGTTTTACCACGCTGTGCTGTCCACCCGATACCCAACCGGTCATTGATACGCCGGCGGTGGCCGCAATGATCCGGGATCGCGCGGAACGGATCGGGAAGGCCCGAATCCTGCCGGTCGGAGCGCTGACTCGCGCGCTTCGCGGCGAGGAACTCAGTGAAATGCGCGCGCTGAAGAAAGCCGGATGCGTGGCCGCGAGCAATGCCCACAATCCGATTGCCAACACCCTGGTGCTCAGGCGCGCCATGGAATATGCGGCGAGTTTCGACCTGCTGGTGATGGTCAGACCGGAAGATCCCTGGCTGCGCAACCACGGTGTCATTCACGAAGGACTCGTCGCCACCCGTCTCGGCCTGCCCGGTATTCCGGAGGCAGCGGAAACCGTCGCCGTCGCGCAGGTCCTGGCCTTGCTCAAGCAAACCGGCGCGCGGGTGCATTTCGCGCAGTTGAGCTGCGCGGGAGCGGTGGAGATGGTTGCGCGCGCAGTGGACCTTGGACTGCCGGTCAGCGCCGACGTTGCGGCCCACCAATTGTGTTTGACCGAATCGGTGGTCGGAGACTATGACAGCCTGTACCATGTCATTCCGCCTTTTCGCACCGAACTGGATCGCGCCGCGTTGTGCCGGGGCGTTGCCGGTGGAATCCTGGCGGCAATCTGTTCCGACCATCAGCCCCACGAAGAAGGGGCCAAACTGAATGCCTTTTCGTCGACCGAACCCGGCATCTCGTCGCTGGAAACCGTTTTGTCCTTGACCCTCGGCCTGGTTTCCTCGGGCCAATTGGACCTCTTTCGGGCAATCGCCAGTCTGACCCATGGGCCGGCAACGGTGCTCGGCCTCGCTGCGGGCCAGATCAAACCCGGTTCGGTGGCCGATGTCTGCGTGTTTGACCCGGAGGCAATTTGGCAAGCCGATTCCAGAAACTGGTGCAGCCGGGGTCTAAACAGCCCGTTTTTCGGGACGGAATTGAAGGGACGGGTCACGCACACCCTGGTCGGTGGCAGGATCGTTCACGAGTGGAGCGGTCAATCCTGATCCGGTTCAGGCGGGTTATAACCTTCAGGAGCTTGCGCACCCTCGCCGAAGAAAAATTTTTCCCGTTCCGCCTCGAGAAATTTTTTGGCTTCCGGTTCAAATGGAGTCAGATGGTGTTCATTGATCAACATGGTTTGCAGATTCACCCATTGCGTCCAGGCCTGTTTGGAAACGTTCGCATAGATCCGGCGGCCTTTTTCTCCGGGGAACGGCGGAGTGTCGAGACCTTGCGCCTCTCTGCCCAGTTTTACGCATTGTACGGTTCGGGTCATCGTGGTTCTCTTAATTTTGATGTGGGATCTGAAGTTCGACGTTCCATCCGCAGTCTGTCCACTAACCGTTTGACCGGGGCCGGCAGGCCAAGCTGATCGCTTTCCGCCGGATTCCACCACAGCGCGGGTTCATTCTCGCGCACGGAATTATCCGGATCCGGCCAGTCGGCGGCCACGGGCGTGTAATCCAGATGATAGTGGCTGAAGGTATGGCGTTGCCGGGACCACCATTGGAGGTTTGAGGCTCCGGATCGATTACACCATGCAATGATATCGGATTTCGAGGCAAATTCGGGAAATCCCCATAAGCCTCCCCAGATCCCGGTTGGAGGCCGCTTTACCAGATAGCAAAATCCGCTGCGGTTGCGGACCATCAGCATATAACACGATTTGACCGGCAGGGTTTTTCGCTGCCGCGGACTCGGCAATTCGCCGGTACGCCCATGGACCGACGCGATACAGTCCAAATCGAGCGGGCACCTTTGACAATCCGGGTCGTGGCGCGTGCAGACGGTCGCTCCCAGATCCATCATGGCCTGGGTGTATTCCCGGCAGTGCTGCTCGGGGGTATGCTGGTCGCTAAGCCGCCAGAGTTCACCGTTGATCGTTGCATCGTTCGGCCAGCCTTCGATGCCGTGGAAGCGGGCCAGCACCCGCTTGACGTTTCCGTCGAGGATCGCGCTCCGTTTCCGGAATGCGACGCTCAGGATCGCGCCCGCGGTGGAGCGCCCGATTCCCGGAAGTTCGCACAAGGATTCCAGGGTATCGGGGAAGTATCCCTCCGACACGATTAAGCCGGCCGCCTGGTGCAGGTTACGAGCCCTCGCGTAATAACCGAGCCCCGACCAATTCGCCAAGACCGCGTCGAGCGGAGCGTCCGCGAGGTCGCCGACCTCCGGAAAACGTTGCATGAATCGTTCGAAATACGGGATCACGGTTTCGACGCGCGTTTGTTGCAGCATGATTTCCGACACCCAGACCCGATAAGGACTGATCTTCTGCTGCCAGGGCAGATCCTTGCGGCCATGCTCCGCGGCCCAGTTCAGGACTCTCGCAGCGAAACGGATTTCGTCACAAGCCATGCCGATACCAGGAACGTAGGTGCATGACCGATGCAATCGTAGCGTCGAAACACCGCGCATTCACCGCAATTTTATTTACCATGCTCATCGTTAAAAGATCCGTGTCCGAACAGAACCAGACGGCCGGCCAAAATCGAGGCCAATGTTCAAAATAGATTCTCGAGCAAACGGCGGGGGCCGGGACCGAGCTTTTTATCCAATTTCTGTTTCAGTTTCTCTGCCGCCGATTTGACCTTGGGATCATCCAGAGCGCTCTGGACCGCCGGTTGGAACGTCGGTTCGGATAGGGTTCCTCCGATCTGAATCGGGATTCGGACACCCTGTAGCTCCTTGATCTTGATTCCCATGATGCCCTCCGGATTATTGTTCATGAGCGCTTCGATCCGATAATCAATCCGGCCGTCGGCGAGATTGATTTTTCCGCCGCCGTTGAAATCGAAATTGGTCGAATTTGCGACAAGCTGTGTATTGTCGATCATTCCGTCGATGACCGTTCCCTGGAAGGTCACTTTGGAGAATTTGGTAACATCGGCGGCCGATGCGGGCGCCAAGCCGGTTATAGAGAGCAGGTTATTGGAATCGCGAATCACGTTGTCAAGGCTGACGCCGTGGATCTGGCCGTCCGTCAGGGTTGCGTTGATGTCTCCGTTCAGAGTGGATTTAAAGGTTTGCAATCGTGCGCCGCGGCCGACCAGCCGTATCGTGGACTGCAGGGTTCCTTCCACCGGCTTTTTCCCCTGGAGATCCTGCAATAAGGGGCCGATCGCCACATCCGAAAGACTTTGATTCAGTGCAATGACAGGTTCGCGTTCCCGATTGTTGAATTCGACCGAGCCCTTTAAACTCCCTCCGTAAAATCGTTGGAACCGCTGATTACTGCGTAGAACCCCGTTGCTGAAATGAAATGCCATTTGGATCTCTTCGGCAAGCAATCCTCTATACCGTAGCGATCCCAATTTCAGGTTCCCTTGGATCGTGGCGCCGTCGGATCCATTGTTCGCATTGCGATTACCGGGCTGCGGTGGTTCAGCTTCTACGACCGATATTCCCGGACGCGGTCCGGCCTCGGCTGGAAGCGGTGCGGCGCTTGATTCGGGCAAATATCGATCCACATCGAATTCCGGCGCTGAAAAATTGAATTGAATGTCGGGAGAATCCAGGCCGGTGATCGCGGCCGTCCCGTTGATCGGCGCGCCGTCAAGAACCAGAGCGATATTACTGATCACCAAATTGGGCCCGTTCAGGTTGAGCGCGAAATCACCGTGCAGTAACCTTGATGCCGAGGGGTCTTTCGGCGTATATGCGAAACCGGTGAGTCGGACGAGCGCAGCCGGGTTGGCTCGGACGATTGAAACCTTGCCTTCCAGCGTGGGGTTTGCCAAGATCTGGGATGCGTGAATTTGGGCGTTGATGGTTGCCCCTGCGCTACTGAATTGCAGGTTGGGTGCCGACAGTGTATGACTGACCAGGTTCAATTCTACGGCCGATGTCAATTCCGCCTGACTGAATTCTGCAGGAACCAAATCCCCGTCGATCCTGGAATTCCAGCGAAAATTTTCAACTTTAAAAAAATCCATATTCTCGTTCACAAAAAGCTGGCCGCTGATCGCGGCGGTCTCACGGAATTGCGGCTTGGCATTCGTCAAATTGCCGGTTATTCTGAAATCGACTCCGCGACCGAATCCGAATCGATCCATAATAAAGTTCAAATCCTTTACCAGGATTCGATTTCCGGAAAGCCGGTCGTCAAAATCCATTTCTGCGTTGAACACATCGATTTTGGCGGCCAACAGTGCGGCGAGCGGCGAATCCGCGGCTTTTTCGATCCCGGACGGCTCGACGTTTGACCGGATTGGAATCGGGCTTATCCCCGGATTATTGAAGGACGCATTCAATCCACTCCAGTTTGTCCGGCCGTCTTCCGCGCGTATCAGGTGAACCTTGACTCCGTCCAGAACGATCTTTTTCAATTCAATCTGTTTTGAGAAAAGCGGAATGAGCCTGATGCGAAAAAAGCCGGTTTCGATTTCCGCAAAAGTTTCCCGGGCGAAATCCTCATTGTTGCCCAGCTTCATCTTTCCAGTGGTTACCGCAAGTTTGGGCAAGAGCTGTAGTTTGATATCGCCTTCGATTTCCAGGCGGCGGCCGGTTTGCTTCTGGACCGCCTCGGTAATTTTAAGGGTATAGTCTTTGGGGTCGAAAATCAGCGGAACGATGGCGATCGTGATCAGGAAGATCACGACGAAAGCCAGTAAACAATAAAGCAGTATCTTTAAGAGTTTTCTCACCAAGTACCCCGTGCCGGTTTTTCAAGTGTGCAAAATGAACCATTGCCCGGATATTGTGCCACGGATCGGCGCCTGCTTCACAGAACGGGCGAACCGTACTGTGCGGGAAGTTTCTACCGGCCGCAGTCAGGCGTAGAGATGGAATCGCCGGGATTCTTCGAGCCAACTCGTTTCGTCATCGGCCAGACGTGAATCGAGATCAGGGAATGCTGCCTCCGGATCGTCGACCCACGTTCGCAGATTTGCACCGCCATCGATCACGTCGATGGCCAGCCGGTCCGTGACATATTCGTACGGAAACTCGCGCCAGATCGGATAGTCCGGCAAACTTTTCCGCAGCGCTTTCAAGAACATTGTAATGATCCGGTAGGGTTTGAAATTGGCCGCCTGATAGCCAGGATAATCGGTATGGATTTGAAAGCCCTCGCACAATTTGCCCGCATGTTTATGGAAAGTCGGTTCAAACCAGCACGGCCGGATTTTACAGCTGGAAAATAGCTCGGGTGCGGATTCGTGCATGGATTTCAGGATCCGGCAGTGGTCGATGTCCGGTGCGCCGACCATCTCGAGCGCTCTCGTGGTTCCGCGTCCTTCCGAAATCGTGGTGCCCTCGAGCAGTACGGTTCCCGCATATACCCGGACCGCATTCAGGGTCGCGATATTCGGACTCGGATTGACCCAGGGCAGTTCATGGACCGGCCAGCCAAAACCCGGCGATTGCCCGGGGACATAGCCGTCCATTGCAATTACTGTCAAATCCTGGTCCAGCTTATACCGCTCGCAGTACCAGCGCGCGGCTTCGGCAAAGGTCAACCCGTGACGCATCGGGATCGGCGCCGCACCGACAAAGCTTTCCTGACCCGGAAGCAATCGGGCGCCCTCGATCGGCCGGCCTGCCGGATTCGGCCGGTCCAACACCCAAAGCGCTTTATTCGCGGCGGTGCAATCTTCGAGCAGATAAAAAAGAGTACTCAGAAAGGTATAAATCCGGCACCCGATGTCCTGGAGATCGACCAGCAGGATATCAAAGGTATCCAGCATTTTCGGAATGAGCCGGCGGGTCTTGCCGTATAGACTGAACACCGGAATTCCATAGACGGGATCGATGCTGTCCTCGGTCTCGACCATGTTATCCTGCTTGTCGCCGCGCATTCCGTGTTGCGGTCCAAATGCCGCGGATAGGCGGATTCCCTGCTCCATCAACGCATCGAGGCTATGCACGAAGTCACTGGTCATCGATGCGGGATTGCCAAGCAATGCGACGCGTTTATTTTTGAGCCGATCGGCAAGTTTGCGGTCGTTCACCAGTACATCGATGCCTAGTTTCATTGAGCTCTATCGGGGGGAAACCGTCTTCGGGGCGTCCGGCAACCGGGCGGAAGCCAATTGGATGCAGCGAACTGCCGGAGATAAAAGATCATGCATTCGCGTGTAGAATTCGGAATCGGGGAAAATCAGGGCGGAGTCACTCCAGTTAATAAACCAGGCAATGTACGATAAAAACCAATTACGAATTCGTTTTGCGGACGGTATTTTGCCTTTGATCCGTGTTCTCAAGGAACTTGGAATCAAACCCGCGCAGATTACGGTTACCGGTTTGATCTTTACGATCGCAGCCTGTTACACCTATTACCTGGAGAATTACATCACAACGTTCTTTCTTATGGCAATCGGACGCGGCTGCGATGCGATCGATGGCGCCTATGCCCGGACCACGAAACAGGCGACCCGTTTTGGCGCAATTGTCGATTCGCTGGTCGATCGCTACGGCGAATTTTTTATTGTCGGTACCGTATTGTACGTTTACCGGGACAACGTCTACCTATATTACTTCAGTTTTTTTATTTTTCTCGGTATCAGTTTGATGTCTTATACCCGGGCGTTATTCGAAAAACACGGGCTCGAGTGCCCCGGCAACCCGTTTGAATATCTCGAACGCGGAATTCTGATGGTGGTGTTCTTCCTATTGGGACAGTTGAACCTCTGGCTGATCGTGATTGCGTTGGGTACCAACGTCTTTGTATTGCATCGGATTTATCTTTTTTCCCGGCAAGCCGGGTGATTCGGAAAACGAAAGGCTGAACCGATCGTCAAAAATCGCGTCCGCCGGCAATGCAATTTAGTTAAAAAAAAGTTGTATCGATTCCGTTTCGTCAACTAAGGCTGCGTCCAGATTGGCCCTTATTGCCGAAACGTGACCTGATTGCTATTGAATCGGGGTAAGCGTTTCGATCGTGCTATTTTGCGATTCGGTTTGAAACCAGGATACCGCATCGATTATCGCTTCGATCGCGGGGCGGGGCCGATAGCCCAGATTCTCCCTGGCTTTGTCGCTGGAAAAATACATTAACTGCCTGGACAGCTTTACTCCAGCGACCGTAATCATTGGTTCATTGCCGTGAGTCAGCCGTGCCCAGGCTTCGGTCAGGTAGGCCAAGGGCAAAACCAATTCCGGCGACAGCCGAATCTTGGGTGGACGCCTTTGGGTAAGGCAGGCGATCGTTTCGAGAATTTTTTCCAGACTCATATTCTCACCGCCCAGAATATATTTTTCGCCGACCATTCCATTGTTGAAGGCATGGAAATGCCCTTCTGCCACATCATCGACGTGGGCGATATTTAATCCGGTATTTACAAACGCGGGTATCCTCCCGAAGGAAGCATCTCTAATGAGACGGCCGGTTGGGGTGGGCTTAATATCCCCGGGCCCGATTGGAGCTGTGGGATTGACTATAATCGCCGGTAAAGATTGCTCCTTAACCAGCTTTAATACCTCCGATTCCGCTAAAAATTTGGATTGTTTATAGTGGCCGTTCTTGGCGCGCGGATTAATTTCGGTCTCCTCATTCGCAATGTTATGTTTGGTTGCAGCACCTAAGGTTGCGACACTGCTGGTATAAACGATGCGTTCCACTCCGGCCGCCAATGCGGCCAACATGAGATTGCGAGTCCCATCGACATTGATTTTGTAGAATTGGGATGGATCCAGATCCCAAAGACGGTAAAAAGCACCGACATGAATAAGCGCGCGGCAGCCTTTCAATGCACCAGCGAGTGAATCGACGGCTGTTAGATCGCCATAAACCAGTTCAACGGGCAAGTACCGAATATTGCGGCAGTCACTGTCTCGGCGAACCAAGGCTCTAACTTCGCAGCCTTTTTCCAGAAACTTGCGAACCACTGCTGATCCAATAAAGCCATTTGCTCCAGTGATAAGTACTTTCATAACACGCTCGGATAGTATTCTCTCAAATTCGGTTGTGATCACCCAATGGATGTACATTGGAGAGCCGCTGACAGGCGCGATTTTGTTCCAATAACGGCAGTGGGGCCGCTTGTTTTCCCGGTATTTTATGTGGCCGCATCGAGTCCGTCCGTATCAAGAGAACGGGCCTATTCGTTTGCAAAGATCTATGGCTGCGGCCGCACGGGTCCATGGCAACTGAGTAAGCACGGCTCTTTTCTCAAATTCAAGTGGTATTATCAATCTCTGTCTGCACGAACCTCCCAAAATACGCGAGGATTCGATCAAATACAATCAATAATACAGATCAATGCCGACGAGAGCACAGGCGGATTTAGCCGCGGCAGGGTTTGCCGGGGTTCGAAAGTTGATCATGACCTCAGGGCAATCGGGCTTAAATTCCGCCAATCACCCGAAGCAAATAATCGTTGTTCCACCCGGCCTTCAAGCGTTTAGTCTTGACGCCGACTTTCGAGGATTTTTCCTTCTTGATCAGGTTGACAGCGATATGGCGGATTAC
>JBGTCG010000259.1:0-18635 GCA_041748915.1 Methylococcales bacterium | reverse complement strand
GAATTACGGTATCTGGAGGAAACGTTCGATTCATCGACTCTTCCCCCCAACCTTGATTTCTTGAGCGAAGATGTGGAATGGACCCGACTTGAAATCATTCGCTGCAAAAAAGGCGCAGCAACCGACAGCAAGGGCATCGTTGAATTCAGGGCCTATTACCGGTCCGGTGGGCGGGAGCAGGTATTACACGAGATTAGCCAGTTCCGCAAATTCGAGAACCGATGGGTTTACGTTGACGGCGCGGTCAAATCGGCCGCCAAAGTTGGCGGCCTAACCAATCCCGGACGCAACGCACCGTGTCCTTGCGGTAGCGGAAAAAAGGTCAAACGTTGTTGCGGAGCAGGTTCATCTGGCCGATAGATCCGGGTTCCATTCGCAACCTGAAGTCACTCGCTTTCAGCCGGTTGCGTATCCAAATTGAGATTCACGATGCGGGGTCAGTCAAGACTCCCGATCCGCACCGAAAATTGTGTCGTTTGACTTGAGATGGATCAATAAATGCTTTACGATGCATCGGCGTGGAAGGACCGATCGCCAGGTATGAATTCCGGGATGCCATTTGGGGCGGCGGTTGAAATTTTCACCAGCGGGGCCGGCTGCATTGATGACAGATAGACGATTCCAAAGCCGTGAATAACCGGCCTCCGGTTTTAATCTTAAGATAGATTGGCAGAGTGTGCAGTTTGATGTGCTTGTAGTCGAAGGGTAGACCGCCTTCGAGATTTTGAGGGGAATTGTAGCAGCGATTGATTGATCCGGGGTTCCCGCGTATCCGCGCTGGCGATAGGGACCGGATCACGAGCTTCGGGCGATACAACTGCCGAATCCTGGCGCTTGACAAGCCGTTCCGGCTGCATCATACGGCGGGGATGTTTACCGCTTCACGCGATGATGATCGATCTTCAGTGCGGCGCCAGTCAATGATCCTTCTATGCTGATTCAGGCGGAATTCCTGAAAAGATAAGCTTGCAAACTGGTATTCGCGGTACTTTATTGTTCGTTTTAAGGTTCTTTCAGGAGATTGAAGGGAGCGTTTGATCGGGTATGGCTATAGCAATCGTATTGATATTACTTGTCATTGGTTCAGTTGTATTCCACTTTTGGAGTCCTTGGTGGATTACGCCGCTGGCGTCCAACTGGAGCGAGATGGATGATACCCTGATGATCACTTTCTGGGTGAGCGGGGCCGTATTCATCGCAATTAACCTGTTTATGGCTTATGCGGTGATCCGCTTTCGCCACAAGACGGGCAGGAAGGCTCATTATGAACCGGAAAACAAGAAGCTGGAATGGTGGCTTACCATTCTGACGACGATCGGCGTAGTGATCATGCTGGCTCCGGGACTTATTGTCTACAACGATTTTGTGCATGCGCCCGACGGCGCGTCGGTGATCGAGGTTCTTGGCAAGCAGTGGCAATGGGGATATCGATTTCCGGGAAGTGACGGCATCCTTGGCAACAGTGAGCCGCGTTTCGTGGATTTTACAAATCCGTTTGGCCTCGACCCCGACGATCCGAACGCCCAGGATGACGTGGTCGTTGCGTCCGGTGAACTGCATTTGCCGATCAATAAGCCGATTCAAATACTGTTGCGGTCAAAGGACGTGCTGCATGATTTTTATGTTCCCCATTTTCGCGCGAAGATGGACGCGGTTCCCGGGGCGATTTCGAGTTTCTGGTTTACTCCGACCCGCCTCGGAAAGTTCGACAGCGCCTGTGCGGAATACTGCGGCGTGGGCCACCATACCATGCGCAGTTTTGTGATTGTCGACGAGCCCGCCGATTTTGAGCAATGGTTGAGCGCCCAACCGACGTTTTCCCAGTCCGTTGCGAAAACACCCGCGGGAGGCGCGGGAGAATCTGCGGCCAAGGGGCTCGAAGTGGCTCAGAAACAAGGATGTCTCGGCTGTCATAGTGTCGACGGCACCGCCAGTACGGGCCCGACCTGGAAAAATCTCTACGGTAAAACAGAGACTTTGGAGAATGGCAACACGGTGGTTGTCGACGAAGCCTATCTCAAGGAAGCCATCACGACTCCGAATGCTTCGGTGGTAAAAGGTTTTGCCCCAATCATGCCGCCGTACCAGCTTTCCGAGGAAGATCTTAAAGCCCTGGTCGATTATACCCGTTCGCTGTCGGAAAGTGACGGACAGGCGTCCGGAGGTGGTTCCGGACTGGTCGAAACCGGGCGCGCGATCGCGCAACAACAGGGCTGTCTTGGTTGTCATAGCATTGATGGAAGTCCGGGCACCGGTCCGACCTGGAAGGGTCTATTTGGTAAACAGGAAAAGCTTGCCGATGGCAGCACCATTGTGGTCGACGAAGCGTTCCTGAAAGAATCCGTTTCGAATCCGAGTGCGACCGTAATCGAAGGTTTTTCTCCAATCATGCCTCCTTATCAACTAACCCCCGATCAACTGGATTCCCTGGTGGCGTATACCAAGTCGCTGGGCGCGGGCGCAGAATAAGGGGTATTAAAACCAATTTGTATACAAACTAGTTAACAGGTAGCGAGCGAGGGGATTTCGATGTCAAACGTACCCTATCAAGAAGCATTAGCGCTTCACGACCCAACAAGTTACTGGACCAAATATGTGTTCAGTCAGGACCATAAATGGATCGCGATCCAATATACGGTGACGGCCGTCGCGGTCGGGATGGTGGCACTCGTGATGTCCTGGCTGATGCGCCTGCAGTTGGGCTTCCCGGGGGCTTTTTCCTTTATCGATCCCAGCACTTATTACCAGCTGGTGACCATGCATGGCATGATCATGGTGATCTATCTGCTGACTGCGATCTTTCTGGGCGGATTCGGGAACTTCCTGATCCCACTGATGGTCGGCGCGCGCGATATGGTGTTCCCGTTCGTGAATATGCTGAGCTATTGGGCCTACTTTCTGTCGGTGCTGGTACTGATGGCTAGTTTGCTGGTGCCGGGCGGCCCGACCGGCGCCGGATGGACAATGTACCCGCCGCAGGCCATCCTGCCCGGAACCCCGGGATCCGGAGCCGGTATTGTATTGATGCTGGTCTCGCTTGTGCTGTTCATCGTCGCCGCGACCATGGGCGGCTTGAATTATGTCGTGACCGTGTTGCAGGCCCGCACCCGCGGCATGACGATGATGCGTTTGCCGCTGTCGGTCTGGGGGATTTTGATGGCGACGGTGCTCGCGCTATTGGCTTTCCCGGCCCTGTTCGTCGGCGCGGTCATGACGCTGTTCGACCGGCTCCTCGGAAGCAGCTTTTTTATGCCCGCGGTAATCTCGATGGGGAAACACCTTGATTATGCCGGCGGAAGCCCGATTCTGTTTCAGCATATCTTCTGGTTTTTCGGCCATCCTGAGGTATATATCGTCGCCTTGCCGGCATTCGGGATCGTATCGGATCTGATCAGCGTTCATTCGCGCAAGAACATCTTCGGCTACCGGATCATGGTATGGGCGATCGTGATCATCGGGGTGCTGAGTTTCGTGGTCTGGGCGCACCATATGTATGTGAGCGGAATGAATCCTTATTTTGGGTTTTTCTTCGCCACCACGACCCTGATCATTGCGGTACCGACCGCGATCAAGGTGTATAACTGGGTGCTCACGCTGTGGCGCGGCGACATCCATCTGACCGTTCCGATGCTGTTCAGCATTGGGTTCGTGAGCAGCTTCACGATCGGTGGTTTGACCGGTTTGTTCCTCGGCAACGTGACCATCGATCTGCCGCTTTCCGATACCTATTTCGTGGTCGCGCATTTCCACATGGTGATGGGAGTTTCTCCGATTCTGGTGGTTTTCGGCGGCATTTACCACTGGTATCCGAAAATCACCGGAAGGATGCTGAACGATACCTGGGGCAAGATCCATTTCTGGTTTACGTTTCTAGGAACCTATGCGATTTACTTTCCGATGCATTATCTTGGATTCGTCGGGATGCCGCGGCGGTATCATGCCTATGACGGTTATGAGTTCATACCCGAGTCCGCGCAGGATCTGAACGCGTTCATCACTATTTCGGCACTGATGGTCGGGGTGGCGCAGTTTATTTTCCTGTACAACCTGTACTGGAGTTACCGTAATGGCCGGGTCGCCGGACCGAATCCATGGAACGCCGCATCGTTGGAATGGCAGACTCCGCAAACGCCCCCGGTCCACGGCAACTGGGGACCAAAGCTTCCGACTGTTTACCGCTGGCCTTACGACTACAGCGTACCGGGCGCCGATCAGGACTTTATTCCGCAAACTCAGCCGCCGGGTAGTGCATTCGGGATGCCGGGTCACACTGACGGGGTTCCGCTGCCGGAGGGCGGCAAGGCCTGATACCGGATGAGCCGTAACCGAACCAAATCCTGGATGCCTGCTGTAGGGATCCCGCCGGAGCGGGATCCGCCGGCGTTCCTGGCGGCGCCGAGAGCCAAACTGGGGTTACGGATCATTCTGGCGGTCGTGACCATGCTGTTTTTTTTGCTGTTGGTGGCGTATACGTCCCGCATGCAGATTGCCGATTGGCGCCCCCTGCCGGAACCCGGGATCCTCTGGTTGAATACCGGCCTGCTGATGCTCAGCAGCGCCGCGTTACAGTGGACCAAGACTGCCTGGCGCCGCGGTTCATTTGGCGGAGTCCGCTACGCATTGTTGTCGGCAGGCCTTTTGGCCGTATTGTTTCTGGCAGGGCAGTTGCTCGCCTGGCAGCAGATTCGAAGTTCGGGTTACTTGCTCGAAGGCAATCCCGCGACCAGTTTCTTTTACCTCATTACCCTGGTCCATGGACTACATTTAATCGGAGGTCTCGCCGCCTGGCTCTCGACCTTCGTTCGTTTTGTTCGAGGCAACTCTCTGCTCCGGATCAGGATCAATATCGAGCTGTGTGCCGTTTATTGGCATTTTCTGCTCGTGGTATGGCTGATTTTTTTTGGCTTGATGTTATCGACATAACAGGGTAAAAACACATGACACAAAGTTCACGGGCGAGTACCGTCGCGATGCTTCCCACAACAGAGAACTTTCAAAGTGCGGTGGTGAGCAGACTGCACGATATCTCGGAGGACTGGGGGTCGGATATCGACGCATTCAAGAACGTCCCCTGGGGTAAAGCGATGATGTGGATCTTCCTCGTCAGCGACACTTTCATCTTTACCTGCTTTTTAACCAGTTACATGACGGTCCGGATTTCGACCACGGTGCCTTGGCCGATCCCGAGTGAAGTCTTTGCCTTGACCATCGCGGGTCACCATATTCCACTGATCCTGATCGCGATCATGACCTTCATTCTGATCTCGAGCAGCGGAACCATGGCAATGGCGGTGAATTTCGGTTACCGGCGCGACCGCGCCAAGACCGCGATCCTCATGATCATTACCGGAATGTTCGGCGCTACGTTCGTCGGCATGCAGGCCTTTGAATGGACCAAACTGATCGTCGAGGAAGGGGTTCGCCCGTGGGGCAACCCGATGGGCGCGGCGCAGTTCGGGTCCACGTTCTTCATGGTCACGGGGTTCCACGGACTGCATGTCTCGATCGGTGTAATTTATCTGAGTACCGTGGCCTGGAAGGTCTGGAGGGGCCACTATGAGCATACCAATTATGAGATCGTCGAAATAGCGGGCCTGTACTGGCATTTCGTCGATCTGGTCTGGGTATTTATTTTTGCGTTCTTTTATCTCTGGTAAGGTGAATACGATGGAACATGTCGAAGGTCAACAACATCCTATCGGGCTTTATCTTAAGGTCTGGTTGCTGCTGTTCGTGTTGAGTACGTTTTCGTACCTCGTGGATTACTTCGGGTTTCATGGTTACCTGAGGTGGACTCTGATTATCGTGTTCATGCTGTTGAAAGCCGGTTTCATCGTCGCGATTTTCATGCATATGGCCTGGGAGAAACTGGCGCTGATGTGCGCGATCCTGCTGCCGCCGCTGGCGCTGCTGGTGTTAATCGGTTTGATGGCGGTCGAAGGTGATTATACCTACGTCATCAGGGCTCTATTCTTCGGCGCGGGATCGGTACCCGTTGAACATCTCTGAGAGAATCGCCCTTAGATTGAAATATTACGGAAGGATGTACTTAACGAAAACCAATGTCACAGCTACGCCGATTGGGTAGTGGCTCAGTACGGGTTCTCTTTACCGATAGCGCGAGAGAACTTTCGCGAATAATGCAGCGCTGTCATGACGTTATCCGCAATCTCAGAGGCTTTGACCCGACGCGCGCATTTGGCGAACTGTCTCAGCTTCTGTTTGCCAAAATGTATGAGGAAAGAGATTCAGTCGGGCCGACGGAAAGAGACGCAATACCCGGAGAACAGTTTCAAGATACTGTTTCAGGAGATTGTGGGCACAAAAAAGAGCGGTGTGGCAATAATCCTTCCCAGTTCGTCTCCGAAAAATGAAGGATTTTGAGAGGTCAGCATAATGCCTGCCTAAATTCTAAACAATCAGCGTAGCATGTGCACAACAATTAGCTGTGGTGGTTTATAAATTTTGGTAATCCGGTATTACCTAATAAAAACAATAATATCAGAATGTTATGTTGATTAAGGCTCAGGTTGAAGAAGGTCTGATCGATATCTAGATATATCCTGATCTGTGGCGAACTTACAACATACTTAATGTCTAATTGTTAGTCAAGTAATTTTACCATGACGGTATCGGGCATGATAAGCTGCCGCTTGTCAACCCGGAAGGTCACAATATGACAAAATTTGTTTGCAACTTTTACAAAAGTGGTTCTCGTGGATGAGCATCGACCTAGTGATTTCATCATTACCTATTATGATAGGTTATATATTTCATTTAAGGCTTGATTTTTGCTTTGAGGTTCAGATTCGTGTATAGGTCGAACATTACATACTTTTAATGAAAGTCCGCGTGGACCAGAAAAAGGAGAGAGACTATGAAAAACATTTTTAATACAATCGGTAGAATTGTGGGTCAGAGTGAAGTCCTAACTCAAAACTCTTTTAATGAGGGCCCTATTTACCCTCCTGTTCCTCCGTGGGAATTTTAACTTAATTCCTTCTTAAACGAATTCTGAATTTTCAGGTATAGCCTTTTTATCTTGGGATATATAAGGTCCCAAGGGTATGTTTTTTCATCGTTTTTGTATTCCTCGATTTTTTCAAGTAGGCCCTTTCCCATTTGGCTAAGCCCTGTTAAAAGGTTGATGATGTGCTCTATAACCTTTTTTTTTTCGTTGGTACGGGAGCGCAGGGAAACCCTGATGAGATAAATCACGGAGCAACTCGTTGAGACTGACATCGTAGCTATAGAACAGCATCATTTTACTTACTATCTCAGGGGGCAGAAGGAGCAATGTTTGATCCAGAACCTTAATGATTCCTGTAAGAGAGTCTGTTGCTGGAACAAAAAAAGGCTCACGACTCTGTGACTTAAAAAAGTCCTCCACATCTTTTTCAAAATCTGGTCGAAATCTGTCGAAAGCACCTACGGCTTGTTTAAGATGTTCTGCCAGAATGTACGCTGTATTTAGCTTTTTTTTCTTTTTTTCCAGATAATCATAACATTGCCTAAATATCCAACTCGCTCCACCAACCAGTAGTGTTATTAGTGTTGCAGTGACAGCTGGACCCCAAATTTCTACAGAAACACTTTGGCTCATTACGTATCTACCAGTATCATTTTCGGAAGCATGTACTTAAAGAAATAGTATTGTCAACGCTGGTCATTCGAAGCGGGAACCGGTGCGATATGTAAGGCCCGGTTATCCACGGCCAATGCGGCTTCGTGCAGTGTTCTCGAGAACGAAGGGGTGGCGTGAACCGTACGCGCAAGATCTTCGGTACTTGCCGAAAATTCCATCGCGAGGACGGCTTCCCCGATCATTTCGGCGGCGAAGCCACCCAGAATATGAACTCCGAGAATTCGGTCGGTCTGGTTGTTTGAAATAATTTTGACCATTCCATCCGTATGCCCGATCGTTTGTGCGCTGACGTTCGCTTCGAACGGAAATATTCCGATTTTGATGTTCTCGCCGGTCGCTCTGAGTTGTTGTTCGGTTTGACCGACCCAGGCGATTTCCGGGTCGGTATAGACTACGTTCGGAATAAACGCGTTCTTAATACTACGTTGTTTGCCAGCAATGATTTCAGCAACCAAAATGCCTTCCTCAGAGCCTTTGTGCGCCAGCATGGGGCCCTGGACCAGATCACCGACGGCATAAACACCCGGTAGATTCGTCATGCGCTGTTCGTCGACATGGACGAATCCATGCTCGTCGAGAAGTAAATCGGCTTCGGGCACGGCAAGTCCTTCAGAATTGGGTTTGCGACCGACTGCGACAATCAGTTTGTCAACCATGATCCGATGTTCGCCCCCGGTATCTTCATAAAGAACCGATACATTCTTCGGGGTTTTTCTGGCTTCGGTAACCCTCGCGCAAGAACGGATCTCCAACCCGTTCTTTTGATAAAGAGCCAGTGCTTCTGCGGCAATTTGTCGGTCGACAAAACTTAAAAAATCCTTCTGGGCATCCAGCAGCGTAACCTTCGAGCCGAGCCGGGCCCAGACCGATGCGTGTTCCAATCCGATGACTCCTGCGCCGATAATGCCCAAACGCGCCGGGACCGAGTGGAAATTCATGGCCGCGTAAGAATCGACAATAGCATCTTCGACCAGCGGCGCGGCCCCAAAATCCAGTGAGCTTGAGCCGGCCGCGAGAATGACGTTTTCGGCCTGCAGCTCGGAAGGTTGCGCTGCTTTGTCGATTGGTGCGACTGATACGATACGATCCGCGAGAAGACGGCCGTGCCCGTGGATCAGATGAATCCCGTGGAAATTGAACAGGTCGACGATCCGCTCGGAAAGCTTTTGTACAATCCCATCCTTGCGCTGGATCATCCGCGGAACATCCAGGTTGACATCGGACACTTGGATTCCGTGATCGCCGATGTGCGCGCTGATCATCCGGTAATATTTCGCCGATTCCATCAGGGCCAGCGCAGGAATGCACCCTGAATTCAGAAAGGTTCCGCCGAGCGAATGCTGGCCCGTTTTACCAATCCAATTGTCAATGCAGACCGTGCTCAGCCCGAGTTGCGCGCAACGGATCGCGGCGGTATAACCTGCCGGGCCCGCACCGATCACGATGACATCGTACTGCGTGGAATGATTATTCATCGGATCAACCTCTTGGTTTAAAGACTGAGTAACAGGCGCGCCGGATCTTCCAGGCTACGTTTGAGGTCGACCAGAAATTGGACGGCTTCGCGCCCGTCGATAATCCTGTGGTCATAGGACAATGCCAGGTACATCATGGGCCGGACGACGATCGCCCCGTTTTCGACGACCGGCCGCTCCTGAATCGCATGCATACCGAGTATCGCACTTTGCGGAGGATTCAGAATCGGAGTTGACATCATTGATCCGAATACACCGCCATTGGTGATGGTAAACGTTCCGCCGGTCAAATCCTCATAGCTGAGCTGACCTTCCTGCGCCTTCTTGCTAAAGTCGCTGATCTGTTTTTCGATCGCGGCAAAATCGAGAATATTGGCGTTTCTGAGTATCGGTACAACGAGCCCTCGATCCGAAGAGACCGCGATTCCAATATCGTAGTAGCCATGGTAAATGATATCCTGCTTGTCGATGGAAGCATTGACGATCGGGAACTGTTTCAACGCTTCGGTCGCGGCTTTTACAAAAAAAGACATAAAACCCAGCTTGACGCCGCAGCGGCGAAAAAATTCTTCTTTTTGCCGCTTGCGAAGATCGGTTACCGCCTGCAGATTGACCTCGTTAAATGTGGTCAGCATGGCTGCGTTCTGTTGGGCCTGTAGCAGACGTTCGGCGATGCGAATCCTTAGTCGCGTCATCGGGACGCGCTGTTCGGGTCTGCCTGCAAAGTTTTGGCTTTCGGCTAGCCGGGTTGGAATCTTCTGTGTAACCGGCGGCTGGGGTTCGTCGGGCATGACCGGTGCGGACGTTTCTTTGTCGGCCGAGAGTGATTCGATGTAATCCAAAACATCTGTTTTGGTTATGCGGCCATTTTTCCCGGTACCCTGAATTTTGCTCGGGTCCAGATCATTTTCCAAAACGATCCGCCGGACGGCCGGGCTCAATACATGGGCATCGTCTTCGGTTTCAAGCTCGGGCGGACTGTGGGCCGGCCCGGCATCGTTGCTGGCTGATTCGGCTTTGCTGGTCGACACAGCGTCGCCGGCTTCGATGACCGCGAGCAAATTCCCACTGGTTACCGTGGCTCCGTTTTCCTGCATAATCTCAACCAGTACACCGCTTTCGGGCGCTGGAACTTCGAGTATGACCTTATCGGTTTCCAAATCAACCAGATTTTCGTTTTTTTTGATCGGGTCGCCTTTCTTCTTATGCCAGGCAATCAATGTTGCATCGGCAACGGACTCAGGTAGATTCGGTACCAGCACTTGTGTTTTCATCGAATATGGCAAGCCTCTGCTGTTAAGTTGAACGCCGGGTAGATACGGTCTCTGGATTCATCGGCATCCTCGATGGACACCAGCGCGGTGCAATCAAATACTGCCTGCCGTGCCTGTTAGTCACAATAATCTGGCTTTGTTCCGACAGAACACCCGGATTTGTGCCGGCAGGATAGATTTCCAAAGATCCGATCTGAACCAAGGTGTTGAAAATATGGGTTGGCAATCTCGGCGCCTGGAATTTGCCGTTATATCCGGTAATGCGGAGTTCCCATAACTCCTCCGCGATGCTACCTCGCTTAGGCGTGGCACCTAAGTTTATCGATTGGCATTGCTTCAAGCAACTGCCGTTGTTAGAGTGTTTCCTAGGATGAATTTTTTTGCGGACTAACCATCGCGAAATCATTCCTAGTAAAATCAGACGTTATCGATTGCATAATACAGACAGACTCTACAGTCCCCGCCAATGTTAGAAAAGAAGTTGGTTATCAAGTTAAAATACGGAGCGTCCGCTTTACCGGGTAAACAAATCTCTGCGACCAATCGGCCGCCGGAATATAGTTGGAATTTACGGCGGATCGCGATTGCCTTTGGCATCGCCCTGACCGTTTTCCTGGTATTGGCCTACAGTTTCTTTGCCACAACGCCGGATCGGGAAGTTGGCGGGCTTTCTGCTGAATCAGTCGATTCCTCTCCTTCGGAGGCGAAATCAGGTCAACATCCGCCCCACCCATCATCGTCTCCCGAAACGCAATCGACGTCCGGGCGATTCGAAGGAAACTCCGACGACGAGGCGGCGCCTTTTTCAAGACGTCCGGATTTAAAAGAGAATAAGGATCCGGCAACGGCCACCAACGGTCTGACCGTTTCGGCGCCTGCACCACGAGCTTCAGAAAAAATACTCCGTGCGCAGTTTACGTGGGGAATAAAGGACAATGAACCGTCCAGCACCATCGCGGGCCGGGCGATTTTGCGGCCAGGTCACTCCGTGGCCTTATATTTTTTTTCCGAATTCAAAGACATGAAGGGTCAAACTGCAGTTCACGAATGGAGTCACCAAGGTCGGACAGCATTCACCAAGGAATTTGAAGTCGGTGATGACCGTTGGAAGGTTTTTTCCAGCAAGCGATTGAACTCCAGGTTTTTGGGCGAATGGAAAGTGACGGTGCGCAATTCCAAGGGAGAAAATCTCGGCGAATTCGTTCTCGAAGTTCTTGAGCCCGGGAAATAAATTCAATTTCAGAAAAACGCGGAATAACGGGGCGCCGCCGAGGCTCGGACTTTTAATCGAATGGCAATTGCTCTCCGAAGCGGTTTTAGGTTCTGATATTCGATGAATGGATCTACAGATCCCGGAGAATTTGCGAACGTTGGGTTGGAATCTCCAGAACAGGGCACAATGTGCCGAAACGTGTCATTTTTCTATACATATTCAATAATCGATTTCGACGCTATCCATTAAAGTTATTGAACTGGCATAGTATTCAAGAATTGGTGCGCGAATTGCTCGATTTGCCAGGGAAACGCTGAAACTATCCATCCTGGATTTCTCAGCCGCTCGGCGATCCCCAATGCGATTTGGGGTTGCCTCATAAATCTAACGCTTACAGCCTTCGATTTTCGCACTGCGTCTTTGCACCGCAGTAAAGCTCTGGCTTATTGGAGCTTTCTGACGGATCGATCGATTGGCAGTTTTGACGATCCGGGTTTCGATCGAAAGCGCTTGTTGCGCGTTCGGAGATTGGATGCATAACGATGGAAGGTTGATTCGATCAGGTAAATAAGATGAACAGAGCACTCGGCTATTTGAAAATCGGGGTCATTCTAATTGGAATATATACCCTGTTTACGCGCGAATATTTATGCTTGGCGTGCCGGCGTCTTAATCAACGCAGACTGGTTCATTAATTCAAGTTTATCCCTGCTACCCAGGTTGGAATTGCCGGGTTCCAGCCGAATTGTCTGACTCTTTGCCCCAGTCGGCTCGCATCTATATCAGCCACTTTATATTGCCTCAACCAGTACGAGTTTCCAGAAATCCCCTTTTCGACGTATCCGTGTCGGCTACCTGACCGGGTCCTGCTGACACAGCGCGTCGTCGAAATACCGTAGGAACTGTTCCTGCTCCAATCAAGATTTCGGCGCGATGTCGGTTTGCAATTCAATCCACCATCGAATACACTTCTGGGCGGCGCGTCCGGAACTCCCCTTCGATCCGATTATAATCTATAAAACAAACGGATAGGCTTTGTACCTGGAACTCAGGCGCTGACCTGGACAAGCGCCTCGGGGTTTCGCCGAAGCTTTGACCGCATGGATGACCTCATAACATCTGCATAATGGGTTTATGGCGCTGTCCGGCAAATATCCGGCGCCGATTTGGTGTGCGATTGTATCGTAGACCATTCGGACGGCAATTTCCGTGACCGAAAATTTCCCTTTGTCGGAATCGATCGCCGAGTGGTGAGGAGCTCGAGAATGAATTCAGATACGTGGGCGCCAGGGCACTTGATCAATCAGGCTCAAACCACTTTCGTTGGATTGCTCAGAGTCCTGTCGATTCCGATTGTAATTCTGCTCGGCGTGGCATCCGGATATACGACTTACTACGGGATGTCCTATTTCATTACCCCCTGGATCGCTCTAATCATCACCATTGCAGTTCAGTCGATTATGGTGATTTGCTCTCTGGAAATCGCAAGTATTCACTGGCGTGCGAATCCCCTCCGGTATTTGTTGGTTAGCATTACACTGATCGTTTCGGCATCCGTATCGGTATCCTTTTCCTATTTCAAATTTTATGAGATATCCGAGAAAGAATCCATCGAATTGCAGCGACTGGCGGCGATGAAGCATTCGATCGATGAATACCTGAAGACGATACTGGGCGCGAAAGCCGAATTGATTAACGAACAGCGAGCGATTGCCGATCGCGCCGGCGAGGAGGCGAATCTCGCATTTCTGGGGACTCATCCGGCGATGGGCGAGAAATATCGCGGCAAGGTCGGCCCTGGACCTTTTTGGGAGCGGTATCGTACTATTCATGAGGTTGAAGTCGCGCAGATCGACGTTCTCGCCCGCAAGTTTCAATCACTTGCAGACCGGATTGGGGAATTCAGAGTGCAGCTTCTGAAGCTTGGCGAGCGTTCCGACATAACCGCGGAAGAGTATCAGGCGCTGGCTGCGCAATACACTTCGGTGCAAAGTGTCTTTGAAACGGTCATGACCGATGCCGGACATACTTTCCCCTCGGCGCCGCTGTTGCTGCCCTACGCGGAGTTTACTCAGGAGTTCAAACCCTCTTTCGCGATGTGGCATTCTTTTTCGTGGTTCGCGTTTGCGTGTGCCTTTATCGTGGATCTATTTACGATCATTCTGTCTTACCGCCTCGAATTCACGGCTCCCGGTCCCTTGACGGAAGCGGAGCAGGAACTCGCGTTCCTGTGTTTGCGGGAATTCAGGGAGCTACGCATCAATCAGAATGATGAATTGGAATTACACATTGAAAAAACGGAACTGGAGCGTGCCAGAAAGTATTCGGATTGGAACCGTTCGTTTGGCGCCGCCTATTTGTTGAACCGCGGCTACTTGAGAAAGGTGGATGCGCACACGGTGGAGTTCGCGCCGAATCTGTATTCGATCATTGCATCGCGCCTCGCGAAAAGCCGGGCAGATGCAACGTCGGCACGGGACGTTCCGCTTGCGGAAGAACCGCCATTGAGCCTGAAGGACACTGTCAAACGTCTTTACAATGAGCGAAAACGATAATCGCGTTATCACCCTGCCGGTTCCGGACGTTGAGGCAAGCCTTGAATGGGATCCCGGATTTGAAGGGGATCGATGGATCGTCGTATCGCGCTTCGGGCCTTTTCTCAAGGTTTACAGGAGGCCATTAAACTATCGCAAACGTTTCTATCATAAGACGTTCAACATTCCGGTGCGGGACTGGCTGATTATCACCGATTCCAAGTTTCTTGCCGGTCTTTGTACGATGACCTCCCGGCTGGAGGTCCGTTTTCAGCCGACGGTTCGGTACGCCCAATCGAATTTAGAAGCTCTGGCGGATCTACCCGGACATATCATGTCCAATTATGAAGGACTGCTGAAGGATGTGATGGAACGGGAATTGTTGCAGGCCGACGACAACGGCTGGGTAAAACAGGGTCTGGAAAGTATCGAGCGTTCGATAGAAAACATCGTGAACGAAACTTTAGCCGCACAGCATATTCAGTGCCGGGCGCGGTGCCAGCTGGAACCGTCGTTTGAGGATCTGTCTGAAAAACAGATCGAATCGCTGAGCGGCCATTTCGAGCGCCAGGAAGCATACCTCGAACTCATGCGCAGAAATCACGAATTCGAAAGTAAACGCAGTCAGGAAAACTATCGCCATGCCGAGCAGAACGAGCGGGCCGCGCTCGAACATCAACGCAATCTGCTCGATCAGTTCAGACGGGACGAAGCCGTGCGACAGGCCAAGGACCGGGAGGAATCGGAAGGCGTCTGTGCCAGGCTCCAAGAAGAGGAGAGACGGCAGGCGGCCCGGCAGGCGAGTGAAGAACGGCGGCATATTGAACGCATCGAGCATGAAAAACAGCTTCGGAAATTGGAGTTCGAAGCAAAACGCAAGGAACACGAAATGCGAATGCAGGCGACCGAGCGTTCCGACGATATCCTACGCCGCGAGATTGAGCTCCTGGTATTGGAAAAACAACGTCAAAGCCTGGAAGAAGAAATCGACGAAGTGGTCCGGCAGTGGCATCGTAAAAAAATCCAGGAGCGAACCGACGATCAGTCGGACGCGGATTTCGTGCGAATTGCTCCGCCCGGTTCAGAAAACACCAATCAACCCGATCGTAATAACGATGTTTGATGATTAGCGTTGGCCAGATACCGGGTCAATCCGGTTCGCTATGGTCGTTCCAGTCCGCAAACGGAAATGGCATCTCATCGGTGTTATACGTTAGGAACAGCAGGATATTGTAAACATATACCGTCAGGGTCCGGCCGAGTTTGAGTACGTTGCGATTTATCGCCCCGGTTACGAGGCTCCAAACCACCTGAAGTAAAATGACCGCCCACAACAGCATTCGAACCAGGCTCGCAATGACCGCGAAGATCAACATAAAAAGAATGCGGCGCCAGGTCCCGATATTTTTAAGGTTTGCCTGGATTTCGGTTGACTGTGTCAAATTTAACCCCTTAACATCAGTTCACGTAGATCAATTGTCGCGGCGTTTGCCCTCGCGATATGGTTGGCCATGGTCAGGGAATAATTCGCGAATAATCCAAATCCGTCACCGTTTAGTATAACTGGGCTCAAAATTTGCGACTGAGAGTCCTCGAGTTCATGGATAATTTGGCGCAGCGTCGCGTTCGCGGCTTTTCCTTGCAACGTGTTCGTAAAATCGGATTCAATCGATTTGAATATGTGTAATAAAGCCCAAGCTGCGCCGCGGGCTTCCCAGAATACATCATCCACCTCCATCCACGGAGTTTTGGTGACCGAAATTTTATCGTTGACCGGATCATAAGTTTGTTTTTGCACGGAACTGGCGCTGAGCCGGTAAGAAAAATCTCCAAGGCGCTTGATGATAACCTGCAGGTACTGGTCCAGGTTATCCGCGCGCGAATAGAAATGGGCATTGGACCCCCGCGTTTCGGTCAGATTACCTAAATAATTCCTGAGACTGTCGATCCCTTTTTTATATTCGTCTTCGGTGGACGGGAGCATCCACGAGTCATGGGTGAAATAAAATGACGGCTCCGCCTTGGCGAGTTCGGGGTTTTCCCGTGATTGCGACTGCGAACGCGCAAAATGGTTGCGCAAAGCCGAAGCGCCATCCCGGAGCATCACGACAACGCCGAACTCCCAGGACGGCATATTATCGATCAGCGGCCCAGGAAAAAGGTCGTTTGACAGGTAACCGCCGTTCTTGGTGAGCAGGGTATCGCCAATCGTAGCCAGCGTATTACCGAATATATAGCCGTTGGGTAACTCTTTCGGGGTCTTCGCTCCGGCTCTGGTCATGGCCTCCTGAACGACGTTGAACGGATCGGGTTCAATGGTCACAAAGCTAATATATCCAAAATAGATGGTCAGCAGTACCCCCACGGAAACCGAGAACGACCATATCAGCCCGCGGCTTTTGGCTGTTGCCTTGGCAATCCTGTTCTGTCCGGTGGCGATAGAACTTTGCCAAGTGGCTTTGTTTTCAAGCTTAGACATGTTTTTGCCTGTAATCTGTGATGAATCGATTCTGAAAGGAATCTGGTTGCCAACCCGTATTCAGGTTCGGTCAGCATACGATCAGGAGGCCGGTTATTAACACCCCGGTCCAGGAAACGTATAGCTTAACAAATTTTTTTCTGTGGCGCTGAAGAGTTGATGCAATGCGGGACAATCGTACTGGATTTTAGCCGGAATCAATCCGATTAGAGGCTATGGCGAGAGCAATTGGCGAGTCGCGACCGCGCGTCGAGAATTCCTCCGTTTTCAGTTTGTCGATTGTGTACTGAACGTTGAAACGCGGATGCGCATCCTTACCCGAGAGCGGTCGGGCCTTTTCCTGACAAGACACGGACAAGAGGCGGCAATTGCGTTAAGATATCGCCCCAAACAAGGGCGCCACTCGGCCGCGAGGGCCGGCTGAATCGTCATCCGAAGCGGTAAAATCATGTTCAATCCGTCATGGCCAATCAAGTCCAGAGAACTGCACAATCACCATTTTGACTCGACGATCTGGAATGATCTGCATTTTCGCGACGATGATATCATTATCGCGAGTTATGCAAAGTCGGGTACTACGTGGTTGCAGCAGATCGTGGCCCAAATGTTGTTCAATGGCAATCCGGATCTTGCGGTCGCGGAATTGTCGCCCTGGCTGGATTTACGAGTACCTCCCAAGCAGGTGAAATTGCCCCAGGTCGAGGCGCAGCCGCACCGGAGAATCCTGAAAACGCATCTCCCGCTCGATGCGCTGGTCTACTCGCCGCGGGCAAGATACCTCTACATTGCGCGCGATGGGCGGGATGTGGTCTGGAGTCTGTATCACCATCACGCGAATGCCAATCAGACCTGGTATTCGGCGCTGAACGACACGCCCGGCCGGGTCGGACCGCCCATCGAACCGCCGCCCGCGAGCATCCGGCAGTATTGGCGCGATTGGTTCGACAGGGATGGCTATCCGTTCTGGCCTTTCTGGGAAAACGTCCGCACCTGGTGGATGATCCGCGATCTGCCGAATATCTTGTTCGTTCACTTCAACAATCTCAAACAGGATATGCCTGAACAAATGCGCCGTATCGCGGGGTTCCTCGATATCGCTATCGACGAGACGCGCTGGAATGACATTCTCGAATACTGTTCATTCGACTGGATGAAAAAGAACGCGACCAAAAGTGTTCCTCTGGGCGGCGCGTTTTGGGACGGCGGGGCCGAGGTGTTCATCAATAAAGGAGCCAATGGAAGATGGAAAGATACTCTCACGGAGGAAGAATCGAACGAATATGAAGCGCGTGCGCGGCGCGAATTGGGGCCGAAGTGTGCGCGTTGGCTTGCCACGGGCGAGATTTGAATGTAACCAGTAGTAGTTTGGGATGCGGTTAACATTAACATCCCGGTGTTGTGGAAGGGGCTTGGATTTTTCCTATTGTACTTTGACAGGATCAGCACGAGCGGCTTGACGCGAGGGATAGGCGATTTCGGAAAGTTAAATTCAACCAAATCCTAACGGAGTATAAGGACGGAATCCTGACGGATAAACACAATAAAGAAAACGGGATTTTCGCATTGGCTACTCATCCCGTTTCACCGCGACCGTGCGGACGCTATTCGGCGTCGTCATCACTAACGCGCCCGAAGGCAATACCATGGACACCCGCTGACACGCTTCCAATACCCGTGGGCATCGAGAATTCCGATTTCGATCAAGGCGAGCCTTGACCGCGGGCGGGCGGACTGGCGAGCCGAAAACCGACATTGTTGTTGCGGTTGTCTGGCGCGTTCCTGTTGCGGTTGGCCGAACGCACGTTCTGTGCTTCGTTGTTCCACGAGCCACCGCGCAACACACGCAGAGAGGCTCGGTATTACCCTCGATGAAAGATTGTAGACCCGAACAGGGCTTTCCGTAAACCTTCCGTTTCGCCATGAATCGCATGGCCGATCCAGCTTCGCACCCGCGGATGAATCTCTTTCCAATCCAGCCTGCGTTCGTGATATAGCCGGGCCAGCTTGCGCATACC
>JBGTCG010000258.1:0-11243 GCA_041748915.1 Methylococcales bacterium | reverse complement strand
GCATCACGGCTGGCGCCTCCGGATGAGAGTCGGCTGTTTGGTTGCAACCAGCTTATCATCCCGCCAGCCACCTTTCCATGTAGATTCAGTGGCTTGAGCGTAGACGAACCAGATAAATGGGCTTAAGTAAGTGCCATTCGGCTCAGTCCTACCGTATTCGAAATCGCATACCCGCAAAACGAGGCCATGGCTATCGTTTGGTAAGGAAGCCGGCGCCCGACATAGGCGAGCGCAGACCAGTCGTAGCCGGCGAGCGCCACAAAGCTTCCGGTGGTGAACAGCAAGGCAAATGACAGTTGGGTATAGGAGAGTGTCCCAAGCGCGGCGATTAGCTGGGGATAGCTCACTTCTGCAAGTAAATGATGGATCGCAGCGATTGCGACGAAGAAGAGAGTGAGCGATAGCAGCGGCATCAAAATGCGTTGCAGTCTGCCGCTGGGGCTGGGCGAAATGGCGGCGCCTGTACACTCAGCAGACGCGCTAGCGGAGATATGCTTTCTCACCAGCGAAGGCCCTCCGGTAAGCCGTCTTTGGCGACTGGATTCAAGTGGTGCGTACCCCGGCCGCCTTTTTCTTATGAAGAATGAACAGAAATTTTAACGTGCATTTTTGACGAAAGGAAATTCTTTAGGCAGGGAAAGCGCCAAGTGCGAGAACGAAAATGAGACCGAAGCAGCTGGGCGCGATACTTGAGGACCGACCGCCGGAAAGGGATAATGTAGCAGCGAAAGACGCCAAATATCAAATGCTGTCGTGTTCGCCTTCACAAACCGGCATACGGCCGAGCTTAAGACCTAATCCCGCAGTTTGGCGCAGGAAAAGTGAAGGCGGCTATGTCGGCACAACTTTCATGGCAATAAACGCCCTTTATTCTTCCTATTCTCTTCCTGCATTGTAATGAACTTCGGACTCGGCCGCGCTTGTTTTTTTCGGGGACAACAAGGGCCCGATCGTTCTGTCGGGCAACTCCTGCCATGGCAGCGCTTTGAACGTTGCGAGATCTTGTACGGGATTTCCGGACATTGGAAGCTCACTATCCGCATCCTGCTCGCAATAACACTGGCACTGCGCGTGGTTACCATGATCTGGATGAACTTAATACCGGAAGAAGCCTACTACTGGATGTATTCGCAACATCCCGAGTTGAGTTATTTCGACCATCCGCCGATGGTCGCCTGGTTGATAGGCCTGGGCACACAACTGTTCGGCAACACTCAATTCGGCGTGCGTATCGCAGCTGATCTTTGCATGCTGGGAGCGAGCGGAGCGATGTACGCTTTCAGCCGGATGTGGTTCGGCCGCGGAGCCTCGCTGGTGGCGGCATTATTGCTTCAGGTACTGCCGGTATATTTTGGCGCAGGGCTGATTGCAACCATGGATGCCGCGCTGATTTTCTTTTGGCTGATCGCCCTTGTGGGACTGAGCGTCGCGCTCCGGAAGCAATGCCCGTGGGGTTGGTACCTGGCCGCGGTGGGTGCGGGCGGAGCTATGCTAAGCAAGTACACGGGCGTGTTTCTGTTGCTCGGCGGATTCGCAACCGTCGTCGGTTACGAGCCATGGCGCCGGTACCTGGCCACTCCGCACCCCTATGTCGCGGTGCTGCTGGTTGTCGCGATGTTTACCCCGGTGCTGATCTGGAACGCGCAACACGAATGGGCGAGCTTCCGCTTCCAATTTATGGACCGGTTTGAGGGCAATGTGTTCAGCACGGCACACGTGACATTATTTGTCCTGCTGCAGATTGCGATTGGGACGCCTATTGTACTGGCCGGCCTCGGCTGGCTTTACGCGAGGACAGTGCGGAGAAAGCGGTTGTTGACGCCACGCGGGCTATTGGTGGTCAATTTCAGTTTGCCGCTCCTGCTCGCGGTGAGCTACAAATCGTTGCGCTATGACGCCCACCTGAACTGGACCCTGCCGGCTTACCTGAGCACACTGCCGGCGATCGCGCAACTGACTATCGCCTGCTCGCGCCATCCGCTGGACCGGCTGAGCACAGTCGTATGGAGGCGCGCTGTACTGATCACCGGGGTGGCCTGTCTGATCATAAACCTGCTGGCCATGATCTACGTGCTAATCCTGCATCCGAGAGTCGGATGGGTATCCGCTTTGGGCCCATGGCGTGAATTCGCTGCGGCAGTCCAAAAAATTGCCGACAGGAAACAGGCGGAAACGGGCCGCGAATCGCTGATTGTCGGGGCAGACAAGAACCGTCTGGCCAGCGTGCTGGCGTTTTACCGGACTCCTTTGGAAAGGGACGTTCGGGCGAGCGATTTTACCACCAGTCAATGGCTGATCGGTGGAGAAGGACTGGGCTATCCCTACTGGGCTAAAGCGGACAAATGGCTCGATTGTAATGTCGTTATTGTGGACGATCGCAATGCCATCGGCAAATTTGCGTCGCGGCTCGAAGAATTTGATCTGCTCGATGACATACGTCTGAACCGCAAGTCCTATCACATCGCGGTAGGTCGCCTTCGGCGGGATTGAGCAATGCTTTTCCACCGCTCCCAATACAGTCGATTGATACTTCCGGGACTGGCTATAAAACAGCTTCGAGCAGCGTAGTGTCCATCCCATCGCATTGCGGTCAACAGGCGAGGGCGCCCAAGTATTTCCTCGCCGTTAATTAACCGTATAATACGCACACTGGGCCGGTACGGAAGGCAGGAATCGAACTTATGCGACTCCTTTATAATTTAATCATTACGTTGATTAGCCCCGTTTTTTTTCTGCAACTTCTTTACCGCTCCAAGAAGTTACCTGATTATCGAAAACGTTGGAACGAACGAGTCGCTAATTATTCGTCCGGGGTCCTAAAAGCGGGCGTCATCTGGTTTCATGCGGTTTCTTTCGGAGAAACGGAAGCTGCGCTTCCGCTGATAATGGCTCTCAAGGATCTCTATCCGGATATTCCGCAACTGGTGACCACAACCACTTTAACCGGCTCCGACCGGGTTAGGTTTCTATTGAAAGATACCGTTCAGCATGTTTATCTTCCCTATGATTTGCCTGGAACTTCCAGTCGTTTCTTGCATCGTTTCAAGCCAATATTGGGTGTCGTCGTGGAAACAGAGATCTGGCCGAACCTGTATCGGGAATGCGCGGCGAGGAAGATTCCTCTAGCGATTATCAATGGTCGCTTATCCGAACGATCGACGCGGGGTTATAGGAGAATTCCCGGGCTGGTCATTGAAACAATGAGTCACGTTTCCGTGGTCGCCGCCCAATCTTCCGACGATGCTAAACGATTCGTCGAGATCGGCACCGACCGGAAAAAGGTCCTTGTGACCGGCAACATCAAGTTTGACTATTTGGTGCCGGATACCCTGGTCGATCACGGACATATGCTTCGCAGCAATCTGTTTGGACATCGTCCCGTATGGATCGCCGCAAGCACCCATAATAGGGAAGAAGAACAGATACTCGATGCGTTCGAAATGGTCAGAACAAAATATTCCGAGTTACTCCTGGTCTTAGCTCCCCGGCATCCTGAACGATTCGAAAAAGTCAGACTGCTTTGCAAAAACAGGGGCTTCGAATTGGTTCTCCGGAGTTCCGGACGCCCCTGCGATAAACTCACTTCCATATTTCTGGTGGATACGATGGGGGAATTGAAACAGTTCTATGCAACTGCCGATGTCGCTTTCATCGGAGGGAGCCTGGTAAAAACCGGTGGACATAATGCGCTGGAAGCCGCCGCGCTTGGCGTGCCAGTGCTTTTCGGTCCTTATATGTTCAACTTCGAAAAAATTGCCGATTCGTTGGTCAAGATCGGGGCAGCGATTCAAGTAACAGGCGAACTGACCCTGGCCAAGCAATTGGCCAAACTGCTTGAGGATGACGAATACAGAAGATCTGTTGGGTCTTCGGGCCGCACGTTTGTTGAAGAAAACTGTGGCGCCGTTACAAAAACTTTGGAGCTATTGCGAATTTATCTTGATGGAAACCGCGAGCCTCGAAAATTCGAAAATACCGAAATTTCCTACAGCAAATTGGCTTAGCTGAGTCCGTAATGGCCCCGGAAATGAGGCAACCGTTTAGGATTCTGGTCACCCGCCAAAATTTTATCCTATGAATCGATTATCGATTGATAAAGGTCTTTTTAGGGGCTCATATTCTCGATATCGTACATACAGGTGCGGATGATCAAGTGCAATGATATCGATGAGCCTTCGCCGACCTCAAAGAATCGCTACGGTCAGGTTCCTGGAAATTGCAGTATTTCCCTGCCTCCGAGCGATAGCGGCGCGGAATTGCGGGCGGTTGGTCGGGATCGGGCGCGATCAGGATCTCCCCGGAGTCCGCAGTATTGTAAATCCTGGTTCCGGCCCGCTCGAGCCTTGCGATCACTTCCGGGCGGAGGAAGCCATAGCGGTTCCATTAGCCGGCCGGCACCAACGCGAATTTTGGACGGACCGCCGCGAGAAAGCCGGTAATGGATAAAGTATTGCTGCCATGGTGGGCGGCCATCACGCCAAAACCTAGCGGTGTCAGATCAAATTTAAACTTATACAGTTAATGGTCCGATATATCAATCCGTTGACTCGTTTCTTTGGTAGATTAAAGAGTTCGCACTTGATTTTCTGACAAAGGACGCCATAATACCATCTATGTGGATGGTCTATAGATGATAAACGACTGCTTTCTGAATCGTGGAGCGAATTTATGAGCGTGCATGAACTACGGCCGAAAGGCGGCGAGAGCGAGAAAATTACGATCAATCTCGGATATATCGACTTGGGGCAGATTGATTTGCTGGTGCAGGAAGGGTTTTATTCCAACCGCACTGATTTCATTAGAACCGCGGTACGCAACCAACTTGCAACGCATGCTGATGTTGTGAAGCAAACAGTTGCCCGCAAGACCTTGGTCCTCGGGTTACAACACATCTCTCGCCAAGATCTCGAAGCTGCGCAAGCGGCCGGACATAAGCTGCAAGTCCAGGTGCTGGGTCTTGCCCGTATTGCCGATGATGTTACCCCGGAATTAGCCTTGGCCACCATCGAATCTCTGATTGTGCTCGGTGGATTGCAAGCCAGCCGTGCAGTCAAGGCTGCCCTGGCCGATCGAATCAGGTAATTGCTATTAATTTCAGTTAAGGAATGAAATCATGAATATGAACGATATCCTCGAAATCACCCGTCTGGTCCGGGGCGGTGGGCTCATGGAAGCCACCGCCAAAATTCAACGAGCATTGGATGGCATCCCTCCCCCTGCCACAGCGATGGACGCAAAAGACACGACGGCAAATTTCTCCATCATGGAAGATGCCTGCCAGGTTATTGATGACGCCTCCGTTTTCTCGATGGATACCCCAACTTTAGGTCAACGACGCGCTCGCAACCCATCTGCGCGCTTTCAGTCTCCGCTGACTTCGGACTGGCTGGAATGCCTTCAGCACCCGCATCGTGCGCCGGTTGCGCCGGAGGAACCCGACGTGGACTCGAAGGGAAAATTTCTTGCAAGGTCCTACACAAATCACGCGGGTACCCGTGCCTATAAGCTGTACATCCCCAGTGGTCTTCAGGGTCAAGCGGCGCCCTTGATCGTCATGTTGCATGGTTGCACGCAGAACCCGGACGATTTCGCCACTGGCACGCGCATGAACATGCTTGCCGAAGAACACAGCTGTTTCGTGGTATACCCAGCCCAGGCACAGGCCGCCAATCCATCGAAGTGTTGGAATTGGTTCAAGGCAGCTGATCAGCGGCGTGATCAGGGAGAGCCGTCGATTATCGCCGGTATCACCCGCCACGTCATCAACCTCTACCCAGTGGACAAACGGCGCGTCTACGTGGCCGGACTGTCGGCCGGCGGGGCGATGGCCGCCATCATGGGAATGACTTATCCCGACCTTTATGCGGCCATTGGCATTCATTCCGGACTGCCCTATGCGGTCGCTGATGACCTACCTTCCGCGTTCGCTGCAATGCAGGGCAGAGCAGACTCAGGGCAGAGCCAGCACGCCGGTATTCCAGGCACTGAAGCGGGCCCCCGCCAAGTGATCCAGGCGATTGTTTTCCACGGCGATCTGGACACCAAGGTACACCCGCAAAACGCCGACCGCTTAGTCGCACAATGGACGACGATCATTGCCGGTAACGGAAAGCACGGTAAAGCAGGAGAAAAACCACGCGTGACCGTTCATCAAGGCCAGGTTCCTGACGGTCATAGCTACAGTCGTGCCACCCACCGTGACGCGGACGGGCAAATCGTCCTCGAGCATTGGCTGGTTCACGGCGCCGGTCACGCATGGTCAGGGGGCAGTCCCAACGGCTCGTATACCGATCCCCATGGGCCAGACGCGGGGCGGGAAATGATACGCTTCTTCCTTGAACATCCAACTCTCGAGTTGGCAGACCAGGCTATTGTTTAAACACCGCACCGTTACGCGAGGAGGTTCGGTTGCTGCTTGAGCGGGCTACGGACCGGCAGATTCCGGGATCCAGCGTTCGGGCAGGCCGAACGGCCCAAGGGCCGGAAGCCGGTCTTCGGGCCAAGGATTCAGATCAATCTGCCCGAGGCAAGGTAGCACGGGTTGCCGGGCGGCGCAAGGTTTGTGCATGGCTACAACGCGCGGACGACGGGCAGATGTGGGCACGATGCGGGTAATAATCATCCAGCGAAGTCTGGTCCAACAGACGCCAAACCGCGCAGACTTGGATTACTTGAAAACCGAAAAGGATATGACGGCGCATTCATTCGCAACGGCTGGCCTTCGATTTAGCCCGAAACACCATGATTCTCGTTCATTAAGGGACGCCTGAGCTTTTCCAGCGCCCGCGCCTCGATCTGTCTGACACGCTCTCTGGTCAGTCCCAATACGTCGCCGACCTCCTGCAAAGTACATTCCTGATAGGTCCCGATTCCAAAGCGTTGCCGCACCACAAATGCCTCCCGCCGATTTAGCTTAATTATCGCGCGTTCGATTGACTGCTTCAGGCTTTGATTGGAAACTTCGTCTTCGGGTCGCGGAAAGACTTGTTGTTCCACCATGGACAATAAATTAAGGTCTTCGTTGTCTTCGAATGCGTTGTCCAGGGAGGTAATCGGCTGAATAGATCGTAAGGCTGTACGCAATCTGCTCACCGCAACGCCGGAACTTCGCGCAAGTTCGGATTCGCTCGGATCACGACCATTTGATTGCCTGAAAAGCTCGGCATTTCGTTTTGTGGCATTCAGCAGCCCCTTAAGCCTATACGGCAATCGAACCAAATGGCTGTTTCGCGCCACGAAGCGCGAGATTTCCAATCGAATCCAATAGCCCGCGTAAGTCGAGAACTTAAAACCCAAGCGATAATTGAAGTGTTCCACCGCCTTGATCAGACCCAGGTTTCCTTCCTGGATCAGATCGAGAAAATCAATGGAATGGCGGGAATATTTTTTCGCGAGATACACAACGAATCCGAGATGAAGCTCCACAAGTGCGTTCCTGTCCTGTTGCCATTGCCGGTAGAGCGGCAGGCTTTGATTGACAATACGATCAAAGTCCGGAAATCCGATGCCGTATTGTTTTTCGAACACGGCATGTCGTTGAACAGACATTGCTTGTCCGAATCGGCGCTCGACTTTGCCAATCTTACGGGCAAAGGTTAACAACCGATCAACCAACCGGAATACACAACCCGAGGATAGTTGTAGTTTGCGAAATGCAGAGGCCAGATTTCGCCTTTGTTCCGTGCAAATCGGGTGATCGGCGCCGTAGCGTACGCAGGAAGCTATCAAATCGTTGTGCAGCGTTGAAAGCAGGTCCATTTGCGGGTCGATCTGAACTGCCTGACATTCCGGCTCTACCGCAGCCGCCGCACCGGCGTTCAGGCCGGGGCTCGGGCATGAGTCCGTCTTGGCACACCGCAACTCCGCGAGCGTTAACAAGGGATCTTCGGACCCATCCGAATGATCATTCGAATTCGCAATATCCGCTTCAGCCGGCGAACTTTTGATCGCGGGATTCAGCAACCAATGCGACGTACCCGGAAATTCCGCCAGAACCGATAGCAGCTTTTGTTCCGTGCCGGCCAGGCTCCGAACCAATGCATTCTCCTTGTCCACACCCGGAAATTTATAGTTCCCCAATGCCGAAAAGTATGCGCGCAACGGGTCATCCGCGGTTTCCAGCGGCGATTCGGCTTCACGGGACCTAAACTTGCTATCCTTGACAGGTTTTGATTCGCCGAGGCCTGTTCTCGTTATGGACAATAGATCCAACCGGCTTCGGCCGTCCGGAGTATTGTCCGAAGTCAAGCGGCCCGCCCGCAAAAACGGGGCATTCACTACCTGCAATTCGCTCTTGCAACGATTCATTTCAGAATCGCTTTCGGCGAACGCATTCGATTTAAAAATTGGCTCGCGGTGGGAGCCGGCACCATCCGTAAAACCGCTATATTCATTATCCAATTGATCCGTCATTGCAACTGTGTTTACGGGTTATTTGCGTGCGGCTGCCAAAAAAAACTTAATAATGTCACTACTATGTTGTTTGGGCCACTGTGAGTGCGCACCACTGCCTTCACAATACCAGGTGTTCACGCTATTCTTGCAGCCGGAATAGGCGATGCAGCCATTGTCGAGCTCTTTGGAAACCGGCCCTTTGCAGCCGTTACAATCGGCCCACCACGCTACGGATTCGATACCGTACTGCGGAAAATGTTGGTCATTCGCGCTGTGCATAACCATCACCGGAAGAGGGTCGGGACAGCGATGATCAAACAGGGACTCATGATTGATACCCGCAGCGCTCGGGGCCATAGCGGCGGGGATATTTTTGGTTCCCGCCATAAAAGCCAGCGCAACGGCTGTTGTTCCTCCATCCGAATGCCCGGTTAGAAAGACCCGGCGCTCATCGATACACCATTTCCGCGCGATCAAATGCGGAATGGTTCCGAGTTCCATCGTGGTCGTCGGAGAAAATTCCGGATGATCGGCATAGGCGGTCGAACGGGAAATGCAGATGAATCTAAACGTCCAGACGCTTCGCTCTGAACCTTGACACTCCTGCGAACCGCCCGCGCAACGCCGGAGCCCGGAAGAACACCGCGAGCAAGCCGAGTAGGGTAATCAACGCGACGGTGAGTCCGGCAATGGGTACGCCACTTCCGCCACCCACCGAGAAGGGCAGATGCGCATCAATTTGCTGGCCTTCATTAACCAGGGTGACGTGGGCCAGATAATCGCCTTCACCGAAGCGGCCAAAGATGGCCGCATTAACCGTACCCGTTTTCCGGGTTTGTGGGGGCTGATAGTAAACCTGCTCCCCTTCCGGTTCCTTGGTGATCTCAAACTGGACCGACATCGCGCGAAGTGGCTTATTCTCGTAATCGAAAACCAAGTTCGTCGGCCCAGCTTGCGGAATCGATTTACAATATTCCGTGTCCGCGGTGACGGTCGGCGTATACGCGGTAAAATGCACCCAGTTGTTGCCCGCAATCGGAATTCTGCATGAATCTATCGTGACGCTCGCGCCGCCATGTCCCAATACCTGGGGCGTAACCAGAAACCCAGTAAGCAGCGCATTGATGCACAAAAGTCGCTTTAAAATTATTTGAAATGATTCGATTGACTTCTTCATCGGAGTCTCCACCTTGTGGTTCATTTTGAAAAACCTGACTTTCTTTATTTTGCAATGCGGCATTAGCTCGCCTTCCGGATTGGATGGACCGGTTTCAGAGGCGGCGCGATCGGGCCCGGATCGGCAGCCCGCGAATCACTAGGAGCCCGGGTCGAAACAATGCCTTCGTCCCGCTTTTAGGAGCCGGGATCGGCACACACTGGTCGTGGGTCGAAGATTGCCTGCGTTCGTCGCAGGGTGTGGCATCGAACTCATCACGGAAACAATCGAAGTCTGCATTCGAATCCAATCCCGCAATGGCGTGCAAAACCATTGCCCAAGATTCGATGTAATTTCGGCTTGCGTGGACTAGATTATTTACTCGTTCGGGATTCATGTTCATCTTTGTACCTCTACTGTTTGGATGCGATTTGTCAACGAAGCAATTCATATCGATTAGCGGCTGTTCGCCTGCATTGATCCGCTGGAAGACTGGCCGAGAATAGCGATTCTCGGATAGCCTTCTGGAGCCGGAGTACTCGCATTTCATGTAAACCCCTGAATTTCAGCCCCGGATTCAGGCCGGCGGATAGCGAGCCGGACTGCACCTTGTACCTTGCGGCGGTCAAGTCCGGCCGGCAATCGAGGCATTGATCGTCCGAAATGCAACTCTTACCAATAAAAATATTCTGACCAGTTGACATATAATTCAGGTAAAAAATTTTCGGCCTCATTAATTCAGGCCCACGCGGTTCTGCAGTGGTTCGTTCTGCGGAGCAACGATCGATTTAGCCGTGTTTGCCATAGACAAAATCAATCCGGGATCATTACGCAATTTGGCAAATAGTATGACACCTTCCAGAAAGGCTACAATCGCCTGAGCACTCCAAGCCGTATCGATTCCCGCCAATTCTCCCGCATCCACCAATTCCTGCAACGTTTCTGCAACGAGCTTCACTAAACCTTTCAATATGTTATCCACTCGTCTGCGGATGAGTTCGTCCTGAGTACTGAGTTCCAACGCCAGATTACCGAAGAAGCAACCCCGCACAAACCCGGTTTTGTCGTAGTAGGCTTTCTGATCCAGATAAATTTTCTCGAACAGGTGTTCAATGCGTTTCGAGGCCGGCACACTCTTGTCAAATACCGGCGCCAACATCGTCTTCAGCGCTTGAGCACGACAATCGAGCGCCTGTACAAGCAGATCTTGCTTGCTGGCGAAATAATAATAAAAGTTGCCCTTCTTGACGCCGGCGTGTTCACACAACGATTGGACGCCCACATCAACATAACTGCGCTGATAAATGAGATCCAAGGCGCTTTCGATCAGTTTTGCTTGAGTGTCATTCTTTTTGGGCATGTCGGAGACTATAGTCAACCGGTCGGCATATGTCAATTAGTTTAATAGAAAAGCAGCAATTCTCATTTTGAACAGAAACCTGCGTCCAATCGTAGGTCGGGTTAGGCGCGCGCCACATTAACCTTGTCCAAACTCTTGCACAAACCGCGCGCCGTAACCCGACACAGACTTCAAACCAACCCTCGTCGTGTCGGGTTACGGCGCGAGTCAAGCCCAGCGATAAAAAGTCCAGTTTATTGGATGCGCGCCTAACCCGACCTACCAATATCGCCAAAATGAGAATTGCTGATAGAAAAGGGATTCTGGTAGAGGGTTTAACAGCAGAGGGATGCG
>JBGTCG010000257.1:0-5916 GCA_041748915.1 Methylococcales bacterium | reverse complement strand
TCCAACTTGAACGGCAGAACCGTCTGTGACAACATACTCAAAAAAACCTCCTGGGTGATAAGAAAAGCGCATTGAACAACGCTATTTTACTCATTCAGCGAGGTTCTTTCTTGTTTAAAGTATACAGTCGCGGATCTTGGGGATAGACCCTCTGTGGTGAATGCCCTTAAATTGATTACTGGAGGGATGATGGCTAGGTCGAAAGAATATACCGCACTGGTCACGGGTGCGAGCAGCGGTGTGGGGCGGGAGGTCGCCTGTGAACTCGCTCGCAAAGGTGTCAAGCTCGCGCTGGTTGGCCGCAACGTGGAGCGGTTGGAGACGTTGGCAAACGAACTGGCCGTGCCGGCCGAATGTTATCGTGTGGACCTTACACATAATGCGGAGATTCAGCACTTCGCGAACAGAATCCGAAACACGTTCGCACACCTCGATTGCCTCATCCATAGCGCAGGTACAATCATGATGGGCCCGATCGAGAAGGCCAAAATCGATGCCTTCGACGTGCAGTATGCCACCAACCTCCGTGGTCCATTTCTGCTGACTCAGGCCATGCTTCCGCTGTTGCAAGCGGGACAGGGTCAGGTCGTCTTCATCAATTCGAGCGCCGGCCTGCAAGGTGGGGCCAATGTGAGCCAGTATGCCGCGACCAAGCATGCCCTCCGCGGCGTGGCCGATAGCCTGCGCGACGAGGTCAACGCGCAAGGCATTCGGGTGCTGACGGTCTTTCTCGGACGTACGGCGACGCCGATGCAGCGAGCTATCCACGGGATGGAGGGGCGAGCGTACCATCCCGACCGCCTGATCCAGCCCCAGGAAGCGGCCGCGATCATCGTCAAGCTACTCGATCTGCAGACCACCGCAGAAATCACCTCCATCACGGTTCGGCCGTTCCTGGCGGCTCGACCAGAAATAATCCGGAATGTCGAGAATCCCGGTGTCATGCTTCGCGGTCCAGACGGGGTCATCGCTTTCTGGAACAAGGGTGCCGAGCGGCTGTATGGCTGGAGCCATCAGGAGACGATCGGGCAGACGTCTCACTCGCTGCTCCGGACGAAGTTTCCGCTGTCACTGCCCGAGATCGAAGCCGCGCTCGAGCGAGACGGTGTCTGGGAAGGACGTCTGGTCCATACTCGGCGCGACGGCAAGCAGGTGGTCGTCAACAGCCGCTGGGAGCTGCAGGCAGACGCAGACGCAAACGTGCCGCTGGTTCTGGAAATCAATCGTATGGTTAAATCGTGACGGGCTCGCCCACGTTCCGCTCGATCCACTTCGCCGAGGAGACTGCGCCATGAATTCCAAACAAAGCCAGCCCGCGTAGGGCGGAACCTTTTTTTTGGGTTCCGCATGGAAACGAGCGCCTAGCTATCGGCCACCAGATCAAAGGCCGGCCGTAATGTCGACGAGGAGCAAATGAACTGGCTCAAAGCCATCAAGGATTATCTCGCCGCAAATGTCGAGGTCGCTCCCGCCGACTTGATGCGCGACCAGCCTTTCAGCGGCCGGGGCGGCGTGGTGGCGGCGAGCGCTGTTTGGCGCGGAGTTGAACGGGATGTTGGATGAGTTGAGTGAGGCGCTGGTAGCGTGACACCACGGCGGTTGATGCATATACTTACAACCATATCGTGTGCATCGAAGCCCGCCATGAGCACCAGCATCAACATCGATAACGAGCTTCTTCTCGAAGCCCAGAAAATCAGAGCCGGTGATCGGGGTGGGCGACCTCGATCAGCGCGAGCGCACGCTCCTCGATTGATTTCCCATGGAGATAGGCGATGCCGAACTCGGTAACCACGAAGGGCACGTCCGAGCGCGGGATCGCCACCGCTTCACCGGCGCCGAGGGCCGGGCGCACAATCGACGTCCCCGAGTTATCGGTCGCGTAGAGGCAGAGGATCGGCTTTCCTGCAGGCGCCCGCGCGTCGGCCCGCATGAATTCCGGCTGGCTCCCGAGCCCACCGAACAGTGTCTCGCCGATCCGGGTCGCAGCAGGCCTGGCCGGTCAGATCGATCGCCAAGGCCTGCGTGATCGACACCATGCGCGGCCACGCATGAAGGCGCGTCTCGTCCGTCACGACCTCGATGGGCCAGAAGGTATAGCGCGGGTTTTGATTCAGCCGCGCAAAGAACTGCGCCGTTCCGGTGCAGAAGCTCGCCATCATGTCGGGATCCGCGCCAGGCGAGGGCGCACGGCCCCGGCCTCGACGCGAGCGGAGAGCTCTTCGGACAGGAGGTCGGTGAGGATCCGCAGATCGCGGCGCTCGGTCAGGAATCGCAGCGCGTTGTTGGGAACGCGGCCGGGCCCGACCTGGAGGGTGGCCCCATCCTCGACGAGCGAGACGTAGCGGCCGATGCGTCCGGAGCGTGCATCGTCGCGTTGGTGCCGGAACTCGGGCAGGGCGCGATCGGAAACGACGACGGCCGAGAACGCATCGGCCGGCCACAAGGTGTCGCCCGCCGTGACGGGCATTGCCGGCACTTGCTCGGCGATCGCGAGCGGCACGTGCCGCAGCACCGCCGGGGTCATGCCGACGGCGGTGCCGAGGCTGATCGTCCTTGCGGATCCGGCAAGCTGGGCGCCACCATCTCCGCATCGAACGCGAGCCGTCCGTTTGCAACGAGTGCGCACGCCTCCGGGAGCGACAGTGGCACGTAGCGCACTGAATCCCCGACTGCCTCGCGCGCGGCGGCTCGCCGAGGTAGAGCGGACGACGCTTGATCTGCTGGGCCCGCGCGATGAACTCGGCCGCGCTGATTTCGTCGAGCAAATAGTAAAACAGCTCGGCGTCTGGGGTACCCCCGCGAGCCAGCGCAGCGAGCAAAGCCACAGGCGTCCCGCTCTTGGCGGCGACGTACACGCGTGATCCGGGCGCGATGCGCTCAACGGCCGCTTCGGTGCTAATCGGCGTCACGACGTGATGAGCTCGCGCGCGGGGCGCGGCATGTTGTCATGCCCGCGTCACCGGCCACACCGATAACAGGCGTGGGGATGGAAGCATAGGCGCATCGTGCCGAGCCCCCTAGGGACTAGGCCTGCCGTGCGCTCCTCTGGCCTCACCTGCAGCAGCAGATCAGGCCCGGGGCCGCTGTGGGAGGCGATCAGCACCACGGAGACCGACACTGCTGTCGCGAAGATCGCCATCGCAATAACTGCGGTCACTCGGTTTTCACTGTGGACCATGGCGATCGCAAGCAAGGTGACGACGGCCTGCAGAAGTAAGCATGTCCACTTGATCCCGTTGACCGATGATCGGCTGACGATAATGCGCTGCCGGCGCGCATCGAGGGCGTTTTGCAACGCGGCGACGATCTCTTGTTGCGCCACCACCTGGCCATCCCCTCGGAACGAGCTTCGGTGCTATTCGCCCCTTCCCTGGGGCTCCCCCTTCGGGCGCAACAACGACCCGCCGCCGGGGCATCAACTGCTTTGGCAAGGGTACACCGAATTCCAGTTCATGTGTTTGGGCTTTGCTCTGTCGGCGGAGACCTGAATTGCTCCATACCAACTTGTGGGTAAAGGGCAGTGCTAGGTGGTGTGGGAAGGGCGGGCTAAACACTCGCCCTTACCCGATTCGGCCGGCTCCTTCACCGGTGAAACGCTCAAGATCGAGTAAATACTGCTTCCGGCGCAGCCCACCCCCGTAGCCACCAAGCTCGCCATCCTTGTTGACCACGCGGTGGCATGGGATCAGGATGGAGATGCGGTTGAGCCCGTTTGCGCGGCCCACCGCCCGCACTGCTCTCGGCTCCCCGACCGCCACAGCCAACTCCTCATACGAGCGAGTCTCTCCATAGGGAATGGCAAGTAGTTGCTCCCACACCCGCCGCTGGAACGGAGTGCCGGGGTATGTCAGCGGGACCGAGAAGCTCCGCGATGAGCCGGCGAAGTAGCTTGCGAGTTCGCCTCGCAACATCTCCAAGTACTCGTTTGACCCGGGGATAACCGGCGCATCGAATAGCCTCCGCACCGCAGCGAACTGCGTCTCCAGCATCCGCCGGTCGGTGAACTCGAGCAGGCAGACCCCTTCGGCCGTCGCCCCGGCTACTAGGGGGCCGAGGGGGCTGCGTAGCCAAGACAGAAACACACACTCGCGGTCCCGGCAACTGCCGGGTGTGTCGCCGAAAATCCGGGTGAACGCATCGCGGAACCCGCTGTGGGACTCGTACCCGCTCTCAAACACAGCGGCGTCGAGTGCCCCACCCTCCCGAATCTGGTTCAGGGCACCGGCCAGCCGACGCGCTCGGGTGAACGCCTGGAACGTCATGCCATATTGGCGGAGGAAGTATCGCCGGACGGTGGTCGGGTCAATCCCCCTTGCTCTCAGGTCGCCGTCCGTGATGCGCGACGAAGGGTCACGCTCCACGTCCGAGAGCAGTTCGGACACCCATTGCGGTTGCTCGTCCGACTCCAACGGGTGGCAACGCTTGCACGGGCGATACCCGGCTACGAGGGCAGTCCGCGCGGTCGGGAAGTATTCGACGTTCTTCGGGAGCGGCTTCCGCGCCCGGCAGGTTGGGCGGCAGAAGATCCCCGTCGTGCGGACGCCCAAAAACGTGCGGACGCCCAAAAAAAACAGGCCGTTGTAGGAGGCGTCCCGCTCGAGGTACGCCCGCTTGATGGTTCATAGCCTCTGTCGTCATTGTTGATCGTGAAACCTTAAGCCAGCCTCTCAGTGTAAACACATTGATATTCAAGTAATCCGCTATCCACTGGATGGTTTTATCGCCGCGTTGCAATACTTTGGCGAGCGCTTGCTCTTTAAATTTTTCACTATAACGGGTTTGCATTTTTTAACCTCTATTAAATATTAGAGGCGACAACAATCCTGACACAGGGGGGTACGTCCAGGTAGGTACCCAGACGCTCGCGTTCCTCGGCGACGCCCTGGTTGCTCTTGAGCGGCGGATACTCGCCGCAGCCGTGGCATTTGAGCACGGGGAACTACCGGCCAGCACTAACGACCACATAACGATCGCGTCGCGCGCCGCGTCCAGTGAACTGGGCGGCTGGTGTGCCGAAGTTCTCGCAATCGGGATTCTTGCCGAAGTTGACCTGGATCCCGCCGTGCACGAGCGGGATCCGAGGCCTCGAACCTCTAAAAGATTTCTTCGGCATAAGGTGACCCCACTATCCTCAGTCAGATCGCCAAATCGTAGGCCGATGGCCGTCCGAGTGCAACACCTTTGTCGGACGGCTTGGTGCCCGCCGGGTATTTCTTGTTGACCTTTACCCTGCCCGAAGAATTCCGGACACTGGCTTGGCAGCATCAACGCACGGTCTATTCAATCCTGACCCGGTGCAGTTGGGAAACGGTAAAGACGTTCACCCGCACCGACCCGCAACTGCAAGGATCGGCCGGAGCAACCGCCGTCCTGCACACCCACACACGCCGCCTCGATTACCATCCGCATGTCTGCCTCTCATCATGCCCGCCGCGGCCATCGAACCGGAAAAGCGACTGTGGCGTACCAAACGCCGCAAAAAAGGCAAAGGCACGAACCCAAACAAACGCTTTCTCTTCGGTCAGGTTCCTCAAACACACATCAGTCGCAAATGTACAAGGTATCGGTTCTCTTCCTATTGTGCGACTTGACCGCAAACTCGGCCAAGTTCCAAAAGGAACGATGATCAGGATTCAGCGTGCTATTTTGTATGCGTTGAATTTGGAGGCTGAAGCATAACGGTTGCAGTGAAAGGCGCGTAAGCGCGTCCTGTTCGACTGCATTGTTGATAGGGGGTCGGGAAGGACTCACGTCCTCCCCGCCCTCCGAACTGTGCATGCGGTTTTCCCAAGCCGTTGACTTAATCTGTTGATGAAAAATAAATAATGTCTTCGTAGTTCAGGGGTGCCTGAGCTAGTCCAAGGCGTTCGGCCGGCGTCTTGCCATCCTTGCCGGTCAAGATGTAATTGTGGA
>JBGTCG010000256.1:0-10346 GCA_041748915.1 Methylococcales bacterium | reverse complement strand
TTATACTTGTTTGGATGACCCGTTCACACCTCTTCCGGTAACCGTCTGATACCGATGTCCGGATGGACATCACCTCGAAAAAGATATTTTCTATATATAGAGTCTATCGCGCAAGTCGCCGGGCTCGTCCAACAAACGGTTAGATTGTGGCTTCGCACAATCTAACCTTATTCGTTGGACAGCGCGACAATCGCTTCCAGCCAGTCGTTCTCGATGATCCAGCGCCGGATTTCGCTCTCGCCGCTGCCCGCGCCGCCAGTGAAAAGCGGCGAGCCGTTCAGGACCACCGCGATGCGGGACGGGCTGCCGTCGGTATTGAACTTGGAAATCATGTGCTGGACGAACAACAGCGAGCCGTCGCTGACTCTCGGCAGTCCGGCCCCGAAGCGGCCCGAATAACCCCGTGATTCGGCTTCGGATCGGATGGCTTTTTCAACCTTTTTCCATTCCACGCCGAAGGGCGGATTGGACAGCATGTAGTCGAAGTGCTCATGGGGCAGGCCGTCTTCGGCAAAGCTGTTGCCGAAATGAATGTGGGCCGGGTTCTGGCCCTTGATCATCATATCGGACTTGCAGATGGCGTAGGATTCGCCGTTGAGTTCCTGCCCGAACATTTCGAGGTGGGCATCGGGGTTGAGTTCCCGCAGATATTCCTCGGCCACCGACAGCATCCCGCCGGTTCCACAGGCCGGATCGTATAACTTGCGAATAATGCCCGGCTGGGTCAGGGCGTCGTTGTCTTCATTGAACAGCAGATTGACCATCAGGCGGATCACTTCACGAGGCGTGAAGTGTTCTCCGGCGGTTTCGTTGGACTGTTCCGAAAACCTGCGGATCAGTTCTTCGAAAATGTAGCCCATTTCGATATTGCCGACCCGATCCGGATGAAGATCAATCTCGGTAAATTTACTGACGATCAGATACAGCAGGTTGGCCTTGTCCAGCTTTTCAAGCTGCTTCGAAAAATCAAAATAGTCGATGAAAATATCCCGCGCGTCGGATGAAAAGCCGTTCAGGAAATGGTTCAAATTGGAGGCGAGGTTGTCCGGGTCGGACAACAGTTTGGTCAGGGTATAGCGGCTGATGTTGTGGAACGACTGGCCGGAGGCCATGTTGAGCATCTTTTCCCGCATTTGGCCGTCTATATTGACCGGAAGTTTTTCGAACCGGTCCAGGACGGCGCATTTGGTTTGTTCGAGCACGCAGTCCAGACGGCGCAGCACGGTAAAGGGCAGGATCACCCTGCCGTATTCCGACTGCTTGTAATCCCCCCGAAGTAGATCGGCAACGCTCCAGATAAAACCGACTTTTCCGCTGAATTTTTCCATTCAAGTTCCTGTGCTAAATAGTTTTTGTTAAGCACTCTGATCGGGCGTATTCTATCTATCGGCATTGTGGGTGGCAATGTGGGTTAACAGGCTCGGTTTGACGATCAAATCACATTGATAATCAACAGGAGATCAGCAATGAACGCGCAGGAACTTGGAGTCGAAGGATTCTCCGATGAGGATCGTAATTTTCAGGGTTCGTGTTTCCGGCAGGTCAGGGCCGCGATTTTTTCGAATCCGTATCAAAAAAGTTGGGGGAACGACACAGAACCCGCTCTTCCGCGGCATGAAGTCCTTTCCCGGCACGCCGTGACCGGACTGTTGTCTCGCGGCGGCGCTTACTTTTTGCAGGCGGCCCGGCGTACCGTCGATTCGCGCGCGGATCTTCGCTGGGGAACGGATCTAAAAGGTTTTCGCCGGATTGTGCATCCCAACGGAGTGTGTCTGACCGGACTGTGGGAAATCAGCGAGGATACGGATTATTCGGGCTATTTTAAACAAGACAGCCGGGGTCTCGTTGTGGCGCGCTATTCGACCTGCTGCAGTGAAACCGGGCGCGGCCACACACGCTCTTTATCGATGGCCGGCCTGCTCTATCCCACAACGGATCGCGAGAGCGGCGACGTTTTGCCCACGGCAAGCTTTTTTACACAAGAAGATATCGGCGGCGCGAATACGACCTATGTGAACGATGCGGAACTTCGTAACGCGCCCAATATCACGGCGACAAGAAGAGGCATTCTGGGTTTCCCGCTGTTTCTGGCGACCGGACTGTATTTCGTGATCGCGGATCGGGAGCCGGGAGTCCGGCAGCTTTACGAGATCGCGGAGCTGGGCAAATCCGAGGATCAGCCGACCCGCACCCCGGAATTCTTCCGCCTGCTCATGGCGGACGATCAACCCCGAATTGAAGGCGAAGCACTGGACTTTCGGGACGAGATCATGGCGCAGATCTACGACAAAGGCGATCCCGACCCCCAACGCAAGCTCGTCTTTCACATCGAAGTCTCTGATCAGGGAACCAAGAAGGGCATTCCTGCGTACCTGCGCCGTGCGATCACCGGCTGGCGTCGCTTGGGCCGGATAACCTTCGAAGATGCAACCGTTTCCTACAACGGCGACTTCGTATTTCATGTCCACCACCCTTCCTGGCGGGACGACCGCAACGATCCGGCCACCGCGGTACGGCAGAACGGGCGCAAGGTCCGTTGAGAATTGCAACTGGATTCGCAATCAAGGGCCGGACATCGACCCACTTACACCGGCCGTGCCGTATCCGCCGATTGGACCGCGCCGGGCGTCGCTATGGCATACCCGCACCTGATGGTGTTAAGGTTTGACGGCAAGCACTAAACCAGAAATGCATTAAAATTGCGGCGTGTTGTGCGTTGCTTCTTCTATTGATCAATAGTGGAGAATGAAAATGAAAAATCCAGTGACGTCGATTGGAATAGCTGCCTTCTTGATACTCGCCGGACTGCACGCTTCAGCCGAACAGCAAACCTCGACCAATCCAGGCAAGGCCGCGATGCAGGGAAGCGGAAACGGCGGTATGGGGAATATGAGTGACGCGCAGCTGCGCGCCAAGCAGGACGACCTCATGGCCCGGATCAATGCCACGCAGGACCCTGCGAAACGGGAGCGGTTGAAGAAAAAACTGCAGAAGTTGAAAGCGCATCAGGCAAATATGATGCAGCACGGAAATCAGAATGGAACGAAGATGAATTCTCCGTCGGGCCAAAGGCCGCAGTAATCCCGCACTGATACACTGTCCGCATTTGCCGCCCCTGCTACGCTGATTCTGCCGGGGGCGGTAACACGATGCGGCTGTTGACCGCGATCGGCCCGCAGTATCGCTCTGGATTTTCCGGCCAACCGTTCCCGCGGTGCAGAATCATCCTGAATGCGGGTCCCGGTTAGAGGGTGGGATGTCGCGGGTGGGCGTGGGTTTGCTCGTACCGCGTTTGACATTGCAGACATCTTTTCGCGACGGGATACACTTTGAGCCTTTGGTACGGAATCCCGTCGCCGCAGTCGAGACACGTTCCATATTCCCCTCGCTTCAGGCGCATCATGGCCGCCTCGGTATCTTCCACGGCACGGATGTGATTGTCGATCAAGGCAAGATTCACATCGACAAGCAGATCCGCGACGGATTCTTCCTCACGGTCATGCACCTGCCCGGCCAGTACGATATATTGCTCATTGGCGGAAGCTAAAAGCTCCTCCCGGATCACATTTCTAAGCTGCTGCAAGTTAATTTCCAACTGCTTTTCCAGTTCGAAAAGCTGCTGATTGGTTAAATTGGCTGGCATCGCGTGCTCCTTATTCATATAGATGGCGTCATTCATAAAGATGGCGTCGCGCTTTATTTATTTATACGCTGCGCAGAATGTCATTTCGTCTCAAAACAAATTTCCAGGTTTCCGGGTTCCGGGTTTTTTTGCCGTCAACTCTGATTTTCCGGGGAGATCGTGATCCTCGGCGTGAATCCCGGTAAGCGGCACAAAGGCGACGCCTAGAACGTTGCGAGTCGTGCAGTATCGTTCGGGCTTCTTCTGAATCACCATCAATTCCTGATGAGAAAACGGCTCGCCGACCGGTATCACGAGATTGGCTCCGGGTTTTAACTGTTGCACCAGTTGAGGTGGAATCATGGGCGCAGCGGCGGTTACGATAATCCCATCGTAAGGAGCATGCTCCAGCCAGCCATAATAGCCATCGCCCTGTTTTACTTCCACATTGGTATAGCCGAGCTGGTTCAGTAACCGCCCGGCGCGCGAAGCCAGATCGGGCACGATTTCGATCGAATACACCTGGCTAACCAGATTCGACAGCACGGCCGCCTGGTAGCCCGATCCCGTTCCGATCTCAAGAATTACGCTGTCCGGCCGGGGCGCCAGCAATTCCGTCATCAGCGCGACGATAAAGGGCTGGGAAATCGTTTGGCCATAGCCGATCGACAGCGGGCCGTTATCATAAGCAAATGCGTGCGCCATTTCGGGCACGAACTCATGGCGCGGAGTCGATTTCAATACCTTCATCACGAGAGGGGACAAGGTCGATATCCCGGTCCAACTGGATGTGGACTCGACTTCACTTTCGATTTCCCGTATTAATCTATTCAGCTTGTTCACGCAATGTTTAACCTCTCCAGACCTGTACAATAAAATCCCGACAAGTGGATTGTCTTGTAAACCTTTCGAAACAGCCGCAGACCCGGCAAACCAATTAAACCGAGTAAGCGAAGCGGCAATGTCTTAAATTCCAATTGCTTTTTTGGAACACGGTCCGTCGATGGAATGATGCGTTCGCGTTCTTTAAACCACTATTGTACAAAATCGGTTGCGTTTTGATGAACCAATTGCGTCGTCTGTTTGGCCGGCCAATACGATCGTTTGAAAAGAAACCGTGGCCGGTTCACAATAGCCGTGCACATTAAGAGAAGCGATTCGGCTGCCACCTCGCTATTCGACAGGAGATAACCGGGCGAATTCGCTGTCTGCGCATTTTTTAAGTCATAGACGTCAAATTCCATCCCTATCTCACGCAGCTCCATGTATTGGTTTCGACACCCAACGCGGTTCGCGAAACGGATCTTAATAACCTGCGAAAAATGGTCACGGAACAATATCCGAGGGTTGCCGAGGCCGGACGCATTGCAAGGAGCGCGTTGTCCCGGCTGGAAGCCGACTTTGTCAGGCATTATATTGAAATTCGGGACGGCCACCGGTGGACAAACCGCGCAGAACATACCGCTGCGGCGGACCACACTACAGGAGAGCGCCATGCCGTCGTCAAGGCCGTTTGCTGTTCCGGACAAACCCGATTTCCTCGCGCAAGCGCGAGAATTTCTCGACCACGTACGCCGCGAGCGAGCCGCGTATCAATCATCGCCGCCGGATTGGCGCAATGAAGTGCTCTATTTTCTGTTGCCCGACCGGTTCAGCGACGGCAAAGAAAATACTCGTCCTTTACTGGACCGCGATCAAATCAAGGAACTGCGCAGGCTCCCGGAGAGACCCGACTGGAATTGGCATTTATGGGCGGAATCGGGGAAAAACTGGCAGGGTGGCACGATCAATGGCATAACCGGCCGGCTCGATTATCTTAAAGGACTCGGCATCACCGCATTATGGATCGGACCCATTTATAAGCAGCGTACCCACCTGGACACCTATCATGGCTATGGCATCCAGGATTTCCTGGATGTAGACCCGCGGTTCGGAACCCGCGACGATTTGATCGAACTGGTTTCCATGGCGCATGAGCGAGGAATTCGGATCATTCTCGACGTCATCATCAATCATTCGGGAGACAATTGGGGCTACCTTTCACCGAATGCGCCGCCGAGTCAGGCTCAAAATGAACCTTTCTACCGGCCATGGCCGGACCATTACGGCAATCCGCTTTCCGATGCCCGCGGCTGGCGTCTGGCCTGGCGGGACCAGCGGCAGCGGGGATTTACGCTTCAGGGCGAGGAGATCGAGAGCCAGGATCAAGGTGTCTGGCCCAGAGACCTCCAGTCTGAATTGCCCTATACCCGCGCCGGCAGAGGAAGCCTCGGCGCGGGCGAAATCGAGGATCCACACGCCGAACATAAGCGCACCGATTTTTTCGCATTGAAGGATTTTGCGCTCGATGTGCCGCCCATGCTTTCTTTGCTCGCGGATTGCTTCAAGTATTGGATCGCGCTCTCCGATTGCGACGGGTTCCGCATCGATACGGTCAAGCACATCTCGCTGGAAGAAGCGCGCAATTTTTGCGGAGCGATCCGGGAATTCGCCGAAACGCTCGGCAAGCACAATTTCCTGTTGGTCGGCGAGATCGCCGGCGGCGACTACGCCCAGGATTTTGTGCTGGACAACCTCGCCATCCTGCAGCGCAATTTGAACGCGGCTTTGGACATCGGCAGCGCCCGCATCAACCTGCAGGTTGCCGGCAAGGGTCTGGCGCCGGGCGCGGTTTATCTGAACAGCTTTAATGAAGCCAGTATCGGTTTCGAATCGCATCGCAGTTTCGGAGACCGGCATGTTTCGATCCTCGACGATCACGATCATGTTGCAGGTGACAAGGTCCGGTTCTCGTCCGAAATTCCGGATGACTCGAAGGTCAAGGATTACCAGGTCGCGGCGGGGACCGCACTGCAGTTGTTTACGTTGGGGATCCCGTGCATCTATTACGGTACCGAGCAGGCATTCGCCGGTCCCGCCCACTCCCAGCTCCGCTTTCTGCTCGCCGAAGGCTGGAATGATGGCGGCAATCATGGCGATCGCTACCTGCGCGAGGCGATGTTCGGCCCGGAAAATCCGAGGGCGAGCGCCGATCAGGAAATCGGCGTTCAGATCAGCCGAACCGATCCGGCCCTGCCCGGTTTCGGACCCTTCGGAACCGCGGGGAAACATTGCTTCGACGCCGGCAGTCCTGCGTATATTCGCATTGCGGCGTTATGCAGGATACGAGCCGAATATCTGCCTTTGCGGGTCGGGCGGCAATACCCGCGCCAGGTCCGCATTCCCGGTACCGGTTTTCAATTTCCCGCGGCCGGGGAACTGGTCGCGTGGTCGCGGCTGCTGGATTCGCAGGAGGCCGTATGCGTCATCAATCCGAATGGCGCGGCAACCCGCGGCGGCGATGTTGTCGTGTCCGCCGAACTTTGGTCGCCCGGAACCGAATTCAGCGTGGTTGCGAATACCGCCCATACGGCCGCCGGGGATGCATTCCGCGGCGAGCATCCGATCGGTTCCGCGGTCACGGTCAAAGGCCTGAGCCGGCCCGGTGAACCGGCTTATCTCGAAATCCGCGGCCTCCCGCCGGCCGAAGTGATCGTGCTCATTAAACATTTTTGATCAATTCTCCGGTGTTTGCATGTTCCGAAAAATCCGCACCTGCAATCTGTGTAATCGCTCGTCAAGCAGTGCGGCAATTTCATCAGGCCTGCCGACTGCGCCATCTCTCACGGCGTTTCGCGCGCATCGATTCGTGTGCACAGCCGTGGGTCCGCGCCAGCCATAACGTCCGGCCGTCGAGGCGATCCGGGCTGCGAGCATCGTTACGGTTTGAATTTCAATTCAGCGGCCAGATCCAGCATACCGCGCTCCAGAGCCAGATCATAGGCCGTCTTGTCCGCGAATCCCAACGCACCGGTTCCGCGCAACGACAGATCGGCCCCGGATTTCGCCAAAACGCGGGCGACCTCCTCATGTCCTGCGACAACCGCGAGCATCAACGCGCTCAACCCGAATTTCGCGGTCGCGTTCAGGTCAGCCCCATTCGAGATGAGGGTTTCGACAATCTCGCGGTAACGCGAACGCGCCGCGAGCATCAGACCTGTTTCTCCGCAGTGATCACGAGCATCCACATCCGCGCCCCGCTTAAGAAGATCCATCACGATTCCGACATCAGCCTGCTGGATCGCATGTTCCCATACGACATCCATCAATCAAACACGCACTCTATACACGCCCACCGTTTGCTCGCTCCCGTAAGCCGCGCCATTTCGTTCGCGAGCCGCTCAACCTCAGGGTTATTGATATTCATCGGCATATCGATATGAGGCTCCTCAAGCAATATCGGTAGAAAACGAAATCGATGCTAACGTGCGTTATAAATTTGTAGGGCGATTGTTGGCCGTCTGTTGTCGAGACCCATTGTTCTATCGCATCTTCCGCGAGATTAAAGCGGGTTTCATAGCCTTGCAACAAGTTATTACAGCTCCGGTTGAATCGGCCAATCGTAAAATAGTCCGGCGGACAGATTCCTATTATTCCAATACCCCGAGGCGGATTACACAGCAGGCGAACGACAACTTTATACTTTTACCTGGTTTCCGCGTGGTGGCCGTAAGTTCGGGGAACTATTTCGCTTAGCGGGTTTGAATAGTTCGGAGTCGAACCACGACCTTAGGTTCGATTGGGACATCGTGTCCACTCTGCTGTACCTCGAACGCCGAGCCAAGGTAGAATGCTCCAGCTTCTTGGGGAGGGCAAGGATGAAGAATTTCATCAGTTATTCGCACGTACAAGCCGGATGGGTGAGCACGCGGCTTGTGCCGGTCTTAAAAGCGGGCGGCGTGGAGGTGCTCATCGACCGTGACGGCTTTCGCTCTGGCCGCTCGATCGTTGGTCAAATGGACGCGACTCAGGACCAGACCGAGTGCCAAGTCATTTGCTGGAGCGCGGATTATGCAGGAAGCGATTACTGCCAGCATGAATGGCGACACGCACTGGTCAAGGACTCCGATTTTCAAAATGGCCTGATCCAGTTTTTACGCCTCGACGATAGCCCGCTGCCGGCGGAACTGAACTGGAATTGGAGCACGACTCCGCTCTGGATTGACCTTCGTCATGACGAACCGGGCCCCTGGCGGATGTTGCTCGATGGCTGCGGAGGCCGGCTCGGCGTAACCGCGCTTGCCTGGATCGCGGCTCGTGACGAGGTCCTGGATAACCTGCAACGGTTTCGTTCCGTGAATCTCGTGGTACTGACTGAGAATTCCGGATGGCGGCAATTATTGGACGACGTCAAAGAGCGCCTGCCGGACCTGGCGCTCGTGGATCTCCAGAACGGCCGCACGGTTCCGCGCGAAGGCTTGCTTGGCGCCATGCTTCAGGGGCTCGGGCTTAATCCCGGACGCTTGACAAGACCCCACGATCTACCCGAATTCACGTATGGACTCGAAAGCCCGCGACACAAGGTCCGCATCGGCCTCACCCGTTTCGACCTGGTTCCACACCGTGGTGACTATGACATGAATCTCTTCGGCAGCCTGCGATTCCTGATCGCGGATAACCCCCTACGGCCACTGGCCCTGTGCATCCAATCGCGCGCACCATTCCGGGACTTGCTGCCGCCCAGCAATGAACTCTCGGAGATCGGTTGCGCCCTAGTCGAGCTGCGATGACACCAGTCCCGCTCGCTGAACTCCGGCTTAAGCCCTCGCATCACTCGTCGGCTTTGTGGTGGTTGGGCTTGCTTTACCGGCGTCCACGTGAATTCGTGGAGGCCGTTCCATCGACAAAACGCGAGGGATACCTGACCGCCTTCCGCCTCCTTTTTCACGCAATGCCCTGGGTTATTCTGATAGCGCTTTCGGGGTCGCTGCCGGCGTCGCTTTCGGGGTGGTCGGCCATATCATCATCGTTTCCCGGATTCTCACAAGCCCTAAGTTCGCAGGATACGTAACCGCTTTTATCGTCACTCCCGCAGTCGTTGATGGGATCATCTACGGCTCCGTGTCCGGGCTTATCTCCGATCTCTTTTTCGGAATCACTTTCGAAAAAGAGATCGGAGATAAGCCCCATCTCGTTTTCGCAATCAATTTCGAAATCACTGTTGGGGTGATTTACGGGACCGTTGCCGCGATCACTTCGGGGATCGGTTCGGGTATCACTTCGGGGCTCTTACCCGAATCGCACTCGTTGTTCCATCAATGGGGTATTAATTCAGTCGGTTCAGGGATTCTTTTCGGGATAATTTTCGGCTTCATTTTTGGAATCGATTTTGGGCTCGCTTTAGGCCTCGCTTTGGGGGGCGTTTTTGGGATCTCAGCTTTCCGCGTTTATTATTTCCCGATGCACATTTTCTTTGTTTGGCGACGTCTCCGAGGGATTTCCTACCGTCGACACCCCGTAGCTTGGGACGACCTATGTTCCCTGCCTTTCCCCGGTCTGGACCGTTTGCTGGTTGCATATGCCGAAGCCGAGCCCGTAGCAGCCGCGGCAGAAATCGAACGCCTGATCGATCACTATCTAAGCCAGCGCATGCAGGCGCTGAAGGCGCGCACGATTCTGATCGCGCGAGGCACCCGAGCAGGCCCCGTCCTCTCGCGGCTCGATTTGGCGATCGCCGGGCTGCCCGAGGGACAAAAAGAATTTCGAGGGTATTGCGTAGGTAATGATAATGATCATGTGATCATGCTGAGGATATCGTAGACGGAGCCGTTGACCCGGAATCTGGCGAAGAGCGCCATGGTGAGATCGACCATTTCCTTTGATTTTGAGACCACGATGCTCTTGC
>JBGTCG010000255.1:0-18469 GCA_041748915.1 Methylococcales bacterium | reverse complement strand
CGGACGAAATGGTACAAGAGTACCTGGAACATCATCGTCATCCGTCAAATAGGGATACCGGGAACATTATCCTTGAGTAAAGTTTTGGGACTTTCAGTCCAAGTGCAACCTATGGACTTTCAGTCCATAGTGGTTGAGTTCCCTCGCTGCCCTCGCCGCCGTTTCCAGCGCCGCCTTGGCGTCAGACCGCGGTGACCTGCGTGATTCTGACACCCACTTCGGCAAGTATTCCACGAAGAATAAGGCCAAGAACTACGCCACGGACACCGAAGCTCTCATTATTGTCAATGGCGGTAAGGACAACGTTGCCGATCACGGCAAGGAATCCAAGCTCTAAGCCCAACGTTTCTTCGAGAAGCGGCCGTGCAAGTCCCTTGCCCGGCCGCCGATTTTTTGCCCCACTTCCCCCGGCAAGGAACCGACCATGTTTTACGATACTTCAAGCACCGCCGGCCACCGCCCATGGCGCACAAGCCTTATGACCATTGCATTCCAGCCCTGGCATATGCTTGCCAACCTGATGATGCAGCGTCAAACGCGCACAACGCTTTCGAACCTGAGTGAGCATTTGCTCAAGGACATCGGCATCTCGCGCAGCGACATCCCACACATCTCCCGCCATGCCACGCCCGTGCCCTTCACCTCACGGTTCGGCAAATAATGCGCCTTCCGCAATCCTGCTTTCTTCTTGCGGCGCGCAAGGCCATTGGCGACAGCGGCGCCAAGCAGAAGTTGATAAAGTCCATCCCGCGCCGGGGCTATCGTTTCACCTGGCAGGTTATAACTGCTTCTGCCGAAGAAGAAGCCGCCCCCGAGTCCGAATCAACGCTGCGTCAGGAAACCCTTTTCTGCACCTCGGGCAATGGCCTGCGCATTGCCCATGCCAAGGTGGGCAGCAGGCCGCAGCTGGTGAAAGCCGGCAACTGGCTAAACCACCTGGAGTATGACTGGGAAAGCCCGGTGTGGAGCCACATATTGAAAAGGATGGCTGGCGAGCATCAACTCATCCGTTGCGATGCGCGCGGCAACGGCCTGTCGGACTGGGACGTGCAGGATATTTCCTTTGATGCCTTCGTGCGTGATCTCGAGGCGGTGGTGGATGCGGCGGGGCTCAAGCGCTTTGCCCGGTTCGGTGCGTCGCAGGGCTGTGCGGTAAGCATTGCCTATGCGGTCAAGCATCCGGAGCGAGCAAGCTGGTGCTTTATGGCCTTTACCCGCGGGCGGCGCTTGCGCGGCGATCCCGTTGATGTCGAGCAGGCCGACGCCATGATCACCCACATGCGCACGGGCTGGGGCCAGGAGAATCCGGCTTTCCGCCAGATCTTCACTTCGCTCTTAGTGCCCGGCGGCACGCCGGAGCAGATGGCCTGGTTCAATGATTTGCAGCGCAACACGACGTCGCCTGAAAATGCGGTACGGATCAGATTGGTGTCGGATTCATGGACGTGATCAAGCTCCTGCCGCAGGTCAAGGTGCCAACGCTGGTTCTTCATTGCAATGATGATGCGGTGCAGCCCTTTGAGGAGGGCCGGATTCTGGCGGCGGGCATTCCCGGCGCACGCTTTGTCGGGCTTGAGGGGCAGAACCATTTGATCCTCAAAACCGATCCCGGCTGGGGCCGGTTCCAGGAGGAAGTCGCGGCGTTTCTTGCGGCGTAGTTCCATTTTCTGTTACCCTGACGAACACACCCAAATTTCTGTCATCCCGGCGAAAGCCGGGATGACAGAATGGGTGATCCTTGAAATCAGGGCAGGGTGTTACCATCTGCATTCCCGCTCAGGAGGGCAACGCACATGCTGATTTTCATCCTCAACATATTGTGGTTCGTGCTCGGTGGTTTTTTCGCAGGGCTTGGCTGGGTGCTGGCCGGGGTGCTCATGGCGATCACCATTATCGGCATTCCCTGGGCGCGCTCCTGCTTCATGCTGGCGCGCTACACCTTTTGGCCCTTCGGCTATGACATTGTCTCGCGCGAGCAGCTTTATGGCGAGCATGACATCGGCACGGGCGCGCTCGGCACCATCGGCAACGTCATCTGGTTTGTGCTGGCGGGCTGGTGGCTGGCCATCATGCACATCACGGCGGCGGCGGCTCTTGCCGTCACCATCATCGGTATTCCCTTTGCTTGGGCGCATGTGAAGATGGCGCTCGCCTCGCTGTTTCCGATTGGCAAGACGGTGGTAGAAGTTGATGAGTTGAAGCTGTTGCCGGGGGCGGGAACTGGTCTTAGCGTTTGAGATCTCTAGTGGTCTGAAAGTTCCTGTGCAGACTCGACAAGGCGGTTGAGCAATTCGCGCTTGCGCTCGGACGAAGAATCTATCGGCACGATAAAACATAATGTTGCAACGGCATGGTACATTACCCCATTTGGTACAATCCACTTTCCAAAGTAAACAGGCTATGCGCTGATAAAAAAAGATGGGTAAGCCCTCGGGTTGGGGGTATATTTTATGACTGCGTTTTTATATAAATATCATATTAATACACAGGCTTTGCGGTAGTCTCCCTCGCTACCAAAGACCAGTTCAACGGCATCCAACAATATTCACCGAGCCCGCAGGACGCGGGCTTTGTCGTGTACCATCGTTCAATAAAGTTCGATGAAATGCCCCCTATCACCCGTCCTTGGAATCACCTTTCCGCCGGCAAGCACACGTTTAAGGGAGGCCAGAAAACCACCAGGACTTTCGGACGCCCGCCTGCGATTTATCGGGATGAATCTATACTATAAGTTGCCTTCGAAATTTCGATCCAGATCTTTCGAAACAGCAACGAACGGCGACCCATTCGAGTAAACGCAACGGACATACGCCGTGTCGAGACTACTTTTCGCATCCAACAACCCGAATAAAGTCCGAGAATTCCGGGAAGCCCGAATCTAAATGTTGATCAGATTATGAAAATTACGCACGAAAAAAGAAAATACCCGCGTCATGCAGCTACAAAGACCGTCAAAGTGTTTGATCTGAATACCGAAGAGTATTTGGGAAACCTGGTTAACATCTCACCCGGAGGTATAATGCTGGTCACGCACCTGAATATTCAAGCCAATTCCGTTTATCAGTTGCGGATCGCTCTACCCGAGGCTCACGGGAATCAGGAGCCGATTGCTTTTGGTGCGGAAGTCCTCTGGACTGAAGACAGCATGGATCCAAATAAAAAATGGGCTGGCATCCAGATTATCGACATCTCAAAATCGACGGTGATCAGAATTATCGATTTGATAGACGATTATCTATTGCCCGGCGGCGCGAACCCGTCGGAATTTCCGATAGCAGCGATCACCTGATCAGAGCCGCGGCGTACCACGTGCTCATCAAAATGCCGGATGGGATCTCCCGGAAAGCTGGCAAGCCGGCTCCTTCTTCAGTAGTTCCTGGATGGATTTTAACGCTCTGTCTACGAAGGGATCGCTCTCGATTTCGATTAATTTTGCGCGACCGTGTTCAAGGTCGTCCGCAAGCTCCCTCAACGATTTTACCACGACTTGACGCCCGTCGTGATTAACGAACATATATTTTGACGTAGTCCGGTTAATCCACGCAAGCTTACCGCGGCGATAAATATTATTTACTTCGTTATAGAATTCGAACCAGGTTCCAGATTCAAGCTGTTCCAATGATTCAAGCAACATCCGTCGTTCCGAACTCACAACTTTTTCTGTGGCCTGATTGTCGGCGTCCTCGCCAAGCATCTGGCGCCATTCGTCCGGGATCATGTTTTTTAATTGCTTGGCTCGTTTCTTTGCCGAATCCACTGTATCCGTTACTGGATTGGGGACTCCGCAATCGTCAAACTGCTTCTCTTCTTTTTCCCTGGTGACTGAATCGACTCTTCTAGGAGCGGATAACGCTTCAATATGACAGGCCTCCAGTTTGCGAAGCTTGACGTCCAGGTTGGAATCGATGTCCCCGGCAATTTCGAGCCCGGCTTTTACCCTTTCCACAATTGTGGGTAGTTTCAGTCGCCAATGACTGCGTTCTTCCTCGGTATTGTCCTGCTTTACGCTCGAGATCAGATCGTCAGTCGTTTTCAATGCCGACAACCATTCCGGACTTTGCTCGCCGCAGCGTAACAAAGTAATCACCAGAAAATTGGCCCATGCCTCGATCAATAAGGATTGGACAATACCTGGAACGCTGTGCCGCATCAATCTTTCAATTATTTCATTGGAAACGGTACGCCGCGCTGACTGTAACTTTTCACGGCCGCTTGCTGCCTCGACCTCGCGTTTTTCCATCGTCGTCGAACGGCGGTGGTAGGCGGTCATGAATGCGGTAAACTCATCCAGCAACGGTGTAAATATTTCGGTGTTATCCTGGAACTCTTTGAGAATTCGGTTAACGATATCGCGCATTTTTGCGATGATGCCGAGACTCGAACCCTCCGCGCCACTGCACAAACTACCCGCCTGACTCATCGCATTTAACAAGCGTCTGGCAGGATGCTGCGCCCGTACAAAAAATTTTTTATCCAGTAATGCGATTTTCAGAAACGGCGTGTGCAGGTGGCTTAACAGCGCTTTAACCGCATCCGGCAAGGTTTGGTCGTCGAGGATCATTTCGAACAGCATGCCCACCAGGTCGATCACATCGGCATCCGCCGTGTTAACCTGCTGCCTGCATAATATCTCGCTCAATCTTTCGATCTGTGCGACAAAAGAACCCCTGATGGCATTAATATCCTGCTCGACCATGGCAGCATACGGTACACTGGATTGCTGCAAGTGGCTTAACTCGCGGACCAATTCCCGAAAATCTGTGGTGTGAATACCTTCCTGGATTACTGTCCCCGCATAACCAGGTCTGATTTGTCCCGGCGAAAACCGGCGACCGTGCTTCCGCCGAGCTAGAATCAGACTTATTCCCTGAAACAGCGCCTGTTTGAGTGCGTCATCGTCTTGGCATTCACGATCGTAACCGGCGGCACCGGCTTCGATTTGTTCGTCTGACCACGCCGGCCCGGCGTGCCGACCACCGGGTGATGGCGATATTGCACTTGCTGAAGCGGCGGAATGGTTCTGTGTTGTGCCAGGCTGTACATAATCTTTGCCCGCAGGCCTCGAAAAACCGCCCGCAACAGGAACGCCGAAGGTCAGATTCGGCAGAACACCGGCTCTGACCAGACTTGAATTAAATTCGTCATAGATAGACCCGGCATTATTCACTACATAGCGTTGAAACGACTTCAACAGCGGGATTTTCAAATCGAGAGCCAGGTCAATGGAATCGATCGAGGTCAAAAAGGCTTCGCAAAGGTGCTTCGGCCCCGCCGGCAGTGCGGCGCTGCGGTCGCCGAGTTTCCTACCTCCGTTAATGATTGCCAGGCGATGATTCAGGGCGTACAGATGTTCTGAAAAATTATACTGCGCATTGGTGACAATGTCGGTAATCTCGACAGCCACTTCAAAATCATCTTTATCGATAAGGGATAATTGTCCAAGTCTTCTAAATGACTGTTCATCGTTGGTGGCTTCAACCTTGCCCTGGTCAAAATTATGAAAGCCGTCCGTCAGTGCATGATAAAAATCCTGTTCGATCGTTATACGCCGCAGCTGAACTTCCTGGATTGCCTCAAGAAACCGGTTCCTCGCCGTATCGGTATCGGCAACGTCGGCAATTTTCAACAGGATCGCATCAACATCATCCAGCAGGCTTCTATACAAGGCAGCGAAACACTTTGAAGTTTTTTCGCGGCATGCATGCATCAGATCACGAAATCTCGGCAGGGTGCCGCGGTGGGTTTGTCGTTTATTCGACTCCATTGTCATTGTCACTGGTCTTATGTTCAACCGACGGTCAAGAATTCCTGGTCAATTATTCGCCTATTACGTGATCACTGGCCGGTCGTAACAGGATGCCATTCAAATATACGAAATCCATCGTTAGTCAACTGTGATCATTCGTGAATGGCTCGAAGAAAAGTGTGGAAGTTGGCACCCCGACTGTGAAAATACATCGTTGGATTTGATCTATGAAGCGCATAGGTCCCGATTGATGCGCCTTCTTGGTCTGCACACTACCGATCTTCCATTTCCGTGGTCAACGAAAACTCTCTATGGCCATATTCGGAATAGGAATGATCCTACAGGCACTATAAAACTTTAGTCCAAATTAAGTATGCCGCAACGTATCCAATGTTATTTGCCTGGATGACCGATAGCCTCAGCCATAAAGCCGACCGGCGTCATTTGCCGAACACGCAATCAGCCGATCAAGCGCCACTGACCGGTGGCCGGATCGAATCGAAAGCTGCGGAACTTACGCATTGTAACTCGTGTGTGGATACGGTACCGTCGCCGGTACGGGTCACCACCGACCGCAACCATCGCCAGCCGGTGTTTCCCAACCGCCTCTGGATACGCTCATGGTGCTCGGCAGCGCCATCGCCAAACGAGACAGCGACACCGACGCTCACAACTATCGGGTGACGCTCTATTCCGTGGGACTCGCCGAAGCCATTGGTGTTGAAGACAGCGAAATGCGTACCCTCATCAAAGGGTCATTTCTGCACGATGGAGGGAAGATCGGTATTCCGGACTACATTCTCCTCAAACCCGGTAAGCTGGATGAGCGGGAGTTCGACATTATGAAATCCCACGTGACTTTGGGGACCGAAATTGTCAATCGCTCATCGTGGCTCCAGGATAGCGTCGAAGTGGTCGGGTTCCACCACGAGAGGTTGGGGGGAGTGGTTATCCGAATGGCATTGCAGCCGACAACATACCGCGGCCGGCGCGTATTTTTGCTGTCGTCGACGTATTCGACGCCCTTACTTCAAAGAGGCCCTATAAAGAATCTCTGATTTTTGACACCGCAATGGAAATCCTGGAACGAGGTCGGATCGAACATTTCGATCCCACGATCCTCGATCTGTTCGGACAAGTTACGGCAGAGTTGCCCAGACGCTATTGTGGAAAGCGGAGCGAGGACTTAAGGTCGGAGATGGAATCAATCACGAAACGGTATTTCTCCGCCGGAATTGAACGCCTGAGTTACAAATGATGCGGTCGGGCGACCGCCCCACCTCGTTCCAGTGGCAGACCTGGAAGGCATTCAGTTAGTGCTTGAGCTGTTCCAATTGGGCGGGATCGGAACTTTGCTGAAAACCGGTGGCTTCGTAATGGCGAAGGTGTCACGAAAATCAGGAACGGAATAAGAAGAACAACGTTTTCAGATAATTGCATCGTTTTATCGGTAGCCCCCTTTTGCTACCAAGGACCAAGTCAAACCGCTTTTAAATAGAATCCACCCTGGACCTCACCGTGGTCGGCAACCCAAATGGGATTCTGGGTTGCCTTGTTGCTACGGATAGGCAGGCCGGGCGCGTAGTCCGACAGTTAAATTTACGGGAACCGGCTGGTTCGAATTTTCTATGGTCGGGCTGGTTCGGCAATAGATTTCGGCGGCTCGAATGGTATTCGCAATCAATCTTGCGACCGTCATCGGCCCGACTCCTCCGGGAACTGGCGTAATAAAACTCGCCTTTTTGAATACTTCCGCGAACTGTACATCTCCGACCAGGCTGCCGCCTCCGGACCGATTAATCCCGACGTCGATCACGACGGCGCCGTCGCGTACCATGTCTTCGGTGATCGTCCCGGCTTTTCCGACCGAAACAATTAAAATTTCCGCCCGTTTCGTATGTTCCGCCAGATTTTTCGTGCCGGAATGACAGACCGTCACCGTGGCATTCCGATTCAGGAGCATCAGTAATAGGGGCTTGCCGACGATGTTGCTGCGCCCGACTATGACCACCTCTTTTCCGTCGACTCCAATACCATACTCCTCCAGGATTTGAATAATGCCGGCGGGCGTGGCCGGTGGCAGAATTTCGAAGTTTTTGTCTTGAAGCATCCGTCCCAGGTTATAGGCGTGAAATCCGTCCACATCCTTTTTCGGATCGATCGCTTCCAAAATTTTCTTTTCATCGATATGTCCAGGCAGCGGAAGCTGGACAATAAATCCCGTAATATCGGGATTTTCATTCCATTCCTTGACCCTCTGCAGCAGTACTTCTTCGCGGGTCTCTGTTGGCAGTTCCAGAGAAAAGGACTTGATTCCTGCTTTTTCCGCGAATTTCTTCTTATTTGCGACATAGACCCGGCTTGCGAGGTCGTCCCCGACCAGAATTACGCCTAACCCCGCTTTGAGTTTCGTGGATTTTTGTCTGCACTCTTCGACGATTTTGTCCGCAAGAGCTTTTCCATCAAGAATTTTGGCACTCATAGTTTACCTGGAGAGAGAACTGGAATTGGATGATTGACGCTCGCACGGCGGACCGTACCCTGCGTCGAGAAGCAGTTTCGTGTTCAAGTGGCGGCTGAACCACTCGGCGATCCGGGGTAATTTCCCTTTCTGCAATCGATCATCAATTCCCTGGTCGTGATCGATGAACCCTAACAGGATCGCATCCGGAATTAATTCCGCGATTCGCCTCATTACATACGGCTTGATTTCTTCAATATCGGCTTCGGCAATGTTGTTGTAAATAATCCACGTTTTCTGAATTCCTTTATTCTGCATGAATGATAGGCACAGCACCGTGTTGTCGATCGCCGCGCCGATTCCGGGTTTGCCCACGAAAATGAACGGGCAGCGCAGAGTCACTGCAACATCGACATTGGATACCCCGATCACACTGCCATCCGCGGGACCGCCCACCCCATCCACCACCACAATGTCCTTGCCGTCCGCGACGTCAATAATCTCATCGATTATTCGAGAATGCAATTCTCTGGAACCCGGAGTTAGCCCGTCTATGAAATCTTTGGTAAACCTTTTTCGATAGACCAGATTACCGATGTCACGGCAGGTGATGCCGATGCGCTCACAAAGCCGGGTCACCGATTGTTTTTCGACACACTGGGTCATGGGTTTGATATAGGCTAGCCGGCCGGGCGGATATCCGTTTACTGTCAGCCAGGCCAGAATACCCGCTGATACAGTACTTTTGCCAACCCCGGATGCGGCCCCCACAATGTAAATATAGCGGGGGCCGTCCTGCGATACCATTTCCAACAACACTGCTCCAGAACCTCAGGCCGGGATTCGATCGGGCTCGCGTTCCTGTAAATAAGCATTCAGGGCTCTGTCGGCTTGCAGCATATGCCCTTGCAACAGATTGATGAACTCCAGGATATCGTTTGGCCGCCACTCCTGATTTTCCACGCCCGATCCGATGCGGGCGAGTTTGTCAAGCATTTTCCGATGTTCGCCGGTATGGTTTTTCAGGTTCCGGAAATTCAATTGTTCCATCACCGTCTGTTCGGCATTGAAGTGGCCCTCAGCGGTCCGGATCAGCATCTGGACATGTTGCGCCCGTTCGTCCCAACTTGTAGAGCACGCAAGCTTCCGCGCAAGCGCTACACATTCCCGATGCTGGAGGTCGGTTTTCGGATCCCCGAGTCGGAAATATTTCTGCCAGACGAATTGCTGAAGGCTGCCGAAGGGCAGCTGATTATTAAATTCGCCTGGCGCCGGTGTTTAGCGATATTCACCGCTGTCTGTTGGTCGCTTCCGGATTTCAGCACGAATTGTCTGCAGGCAATGTGATAGGCCTCATCTCCGTAGAAATTGTGGTGCATGCGGGTCAATTCGGATTGCCGGTAGGCGGCCAACGGCTTAACGGCTTCGTCGAGACAACGGGTGGCCGCCTTTTCCGCCAATAGCCTTTGGAATGTGTCCGCGTCGGCCACGCAGGTATGGACCAGATTTTTTACTTGCGCCGTAAAGATCTGATGGCGTTGATCGAGCACCCGATCGATGAAACCGATGCGCCAGGCCTTCTTGGCGCTGATGGGCAGGCAGTCTTCGGTCAGGGCCTCGGCCATTTCCGGCCCGACCCGCTTGGGCAGTAAATAAGTCCAGTATTCCGAACCGTAAAGACGGCCCATGTTTTTGTAATGCGGATTGAAGATCACGCCTTCCCGCGCAAACGCCTGATCCGCGGCCAGCACCAGCATCGCGCCGCCCGCGCCCGCGCTTCCCGCAACCGCGGAAAAAGTTAACTTATCCAGCGTCGTAATGATTTGATAGATCAGATCATCGATGGCGTTGATATTGAGCCAGGATTCCTTGGCGGGATTTTCGGCCGCCTCGATATGGTTCAGGTGAATCCCGTTCGACCAGCATTCTTCGCCGCCCATCAGCACGATGGCTTTGACCGGCAGGGTCGAGACATGCTGATAGATCGACAGCAACAGGCGGCATTGCGCGGTGCTCATGCCGCCGTTATGGAATGGAAAATAAAGACAGGCGACGTCGCCTTCCAGCTCGAACCAGGCTTCCTGGCAGGGCAATTGCCGCCCCGGCTTCCTATAGTCGATCACGACCTTTTGGATGGTTCTGGAAAACAAGTTGGAGAACGAAGACCTGGCCGGCACGGCTTTCGGCAGTAAGTCCTTCAAGACAACGGCGGCCGGCAGTTTTATTCCTTCCCCGGATTCGAGTTTCGGTTTCAAATGGCCGATCCAGATTGCTCCATCGACCGTAGCCCTGCACACAGCCTGGTCGGTGGCCGCATTAATCTCTCCGGGTTTTCCGCTAAAGCCGGCTGCTTGATGCGCATTAAACAAATAGTACGGTTTTCCATAGATTTCGTCCAACACACCGGGGCTGCCATCGGCCGCGTTGATTCGACGCAGTATTTCATCGGTGGTCTGTTTGTGCCATTGAATAACCCGATGCTCCTGTTTCATCATTGGCAGCAGCGTACCGGTTACGTCGGGCCGGCTGCGATCCAGAGGCTCGGGCTTGAAGCCAGGAACATTTACATAGGCCAATACTTCCCACAAGCATTCGACGGCGGCCTGGGTCACTTCGCGGTAGAACAGGCTGCTTTTTGTCGTTGCACGCAACGGAAAAGTTCTATTCGCCCAGATCGCGCCCGCATCCATTTCCTCACGCGCCTCGAGCAGGGAAACCCCCCATTCATTGACGCCCCGTTGTATGGCCCAGTCCAGGGACGACGGTCCCCGATCGCCTTTAATCCCTGGATGCACGATCAGACACCGGTAATTTTCAAAAATTTGCCGAGGGACGCGGCGGGTCAGGAAGGGGCATATGATTAGGTCAGGGTTAAACATGGAAACTCCTTCCAGCAACCGATCAATGTTCCCCGAGTGGAGTTCGACCGATACCAGGTAACCTGCGTCGTCGAGTTCCGTATAGAAACGTTGGGTCAGTCCCGAAAAAGCGGATGAAATTAGCAAAATTCGCATGATACTTCTCCTAAATGCTGAACATATTTGTCACCGGCAGGCCCGAATCCCCTGTAATTGACCGGGAAGCCAATGGGCTACTCCCCGTTGTGAGGCATTCCGTTGCCGTGCCTAGTGATCCATCAATCGCCCTTTTCTTTCAGATTCCGTTGGCGGAACCGTGCGATACCGTCCGCGCTCGATACCCAAATCCAATCCCTCGGCCAAGGCGGCGCAATCGGACCGGCCGAAGCGTTTGCGATAATCACTCGGATTCACGCCGAGTTGACGCACGAAGGCGCGTCGCATGCGTTCGGGATCTTTGAATCCGGATTTGTCGGCAATGCCGTCAATATCCAGCATCGTAGACGTTAGAAGATGCCGGGCGGTGTCGATGCGCACCATCTCCACGAACTTGGCCGGAGTCGATCCCGTTTCGCTGAAAAACAGCCTGGCGAAATTGCGTGGACTCATCGCCAGTCTTTCGGCAAGCAATTCCACTCTCAGGTCCCGATCCGGGTGCTGCATGATCCAAACCTGCAGGTCGCGAAGGTCGGGACGGCTGTGCGCTTCGATCGCAAGATAATTGCTGAACTGGGACTGCCCGCCGGGCCGCTTCAGAAACACCACCAGATAGCGTGCGACGTGCAACGCCACCTCTTGGCCCCAATCCTCTTCCACCAGCGCGAGCGCTAGATCGATACCCGAGGTGATGCCTCCGTAAGTAACGATATTGCCGTCCTTAATAAAGATCCGGTCCGACTCGACTGTTATCTTTGGATAGGATCTGGAAAATTGACGACGATAATTCCAATGGGTCGTCGCCCGGCGGCCGTCGAGTAAGCCGCATTCAGCGAGCATAAAGGCCCCGGTGCAGACCGAAACGGTACGCCGGACTCTCGGCGCCACGCTCTTTACCCAAGCCAGCAGATCCGGGTTCGATAACACCTTCTGCGGGTCACCACCGGGAATCAACAAGGTATCGAAGTGGTCCTCCGCATCGCGATAATTCTGTTCGGCGACAATCTGGACACCCGACAGTGTGGTCACCGGACCGGCTTGCTCGGCGAGCAATGTCATCGGATATACGGTAGTCGGCATGAATCCTCGTCTTTGAAAATAGAAATTCGTAAACGAGAATACTTCGAACGGGCCGGTAGTATCCAATATAGCGACTCCTGGGAATCCGACAATTCCAATAGGCCTGACCGGGTATTCAATGCTCATTGACTATGCCAATTTGCTCGCGGACGAAGGTAGGCCAACATCTTCGCCCCATCCCGGCTTTTTGGATATGACAAAGATCCCGCTTTTCCTGCCAATTCACTCCCTCCTTATTTAACTCTTCACTGGTTCATGGCCCCATCCTATGGCCTGCGACAAGTTAACTATGTGTCCTATTGCAAATGAATTTCGTTAATTTTTCACATCGAACGCTGGTGGTCCGCCGGGTGCGTCAGGTACACGCGTAAGATGCCCGGTCCGGTCTGCGCCATTTCCGCGTGCGCACCACGCACGCTTCTCCCGCTTCCCGATAGTCAGCGTTCAAAATTTATTCAGTGAAGTCTTGATTGCAGCGGCGCGACTCCGGGTCATGGTCGGCGCCGGCTGCGCATCGTGCCGGGTGAAGCGCGCACGGTAAGCCCGGGGGCTGATACCAAGGTTGCGAACAAAGGCCTTCCGCATACGTTCAGCATCGCCAAATCCGGAGACGACCGCTACGGTTTCAATGTGACAATCACTGGCGCCCAGAAACTGACGGGCGGCGTCTGTCCTGGCTTTTTCGACGAACTTTGCCGGGGTCATCCCGGTCTCGGCCTGGAAGACTCGCGCAAAATTCCGGGGGCTCATGGCCATCCGCTCCGCGAGGACCTCGATACGGAGATCCTCCGCCGGATGTTCCATGATCCACATCTGCAACGAGCGAAAATCCGGGTTCTTCGTTGCCTCGCTCAGCAGGAAGCCGCTGAACTGGAACGACCACCCGGCCGTTTCAAAAAAACCACCATGTATCGTGCCGTCAGCAAAGACGCCTCGGGTCCCCAATCTTCTTCCACGAGCGACAACGCCAGATCGATGCCCGAGGTAATGCCTCCCGACGTCAGAATCGGGCCGTCCCGCAAAAAGATCCGATCGGGTTCGACCGTTACGGAAGGATAATCAGCGGCGAGCCGCTCGCAATAGGCCCAATGAGTCGTGGCACGCCTCCCGGAAAGGAGGCCGGCCTCCGCGAGCAGGAAGGCTCCCGTGCAAATCGATACGAGCCGTCTCACGCGGGTGGACATCGCGCAAACCCACTCCCGCAAGGCACGGTCGGACAGCACCGCAGTCACATCAGGGGAGCCTGGTATCAGCAGGGTATCGATGTCATCCGTGAATTCGCCATAGGCCCTGTCAGCAAGGATCTGAATTCCGCTATAGGTTGTGACCGGTCCTGGTTTCTTGGCGAACACCCGGAGCGGATAGGGCTCCTTGGCGACCCCAACTCGCTGTAACATTCTGCTGGTAAGCGCAAATACATCCATCGGTCCGGTAAGATCGATCATCTCGACACCGTCAAATGCCACGATCCCGATCGGCCGCACCTTCGCTTCTTGAATATCGGCTTCGAAAACGGAAGTTTGGGTCATAGGGAATTCCTGGATTTAACGTTTGGCACAAAAGAATGCCGCACTGACTCTTTTATACAGGAAATTCGCGGTCCAAGTCATGCTGTCATTTGCGAGTCGTTGTAAAATCCGCCAAGCTTTGCCGACTATGCACAAAGAAATCACACCGGATCAACTCAGAAGCCACGTTTATACGCTTGCGGCGGAGATCGGCGAGCGGAATGTATTCCGGCCGCTAGCGCTGCATGCCGCCGAGGACTATATTTCCCGGACCTGGCGCGAACAGGGCTATGTTGTGACGCGCCAAGCCTATGCGGTGCATGGGGTCGAATGCGCGAATCTTGAAATCACCTGTGCTGGAAGCGGGGGCACGGATGAGATGATCCTGATCGGCGCACATTATGATTCGGTCAGGGGATGTCCGGGAGCCAATGACAACGGCAGCGGTGTCGCCGCGCTGCTCGAACTTTCCAGACGGTTCGCGGGCAGTAATCCCGGCCTCACCGTGCGCTTTGTCGCGTTTGTGAACGAAGAACCGCCGTTTTTCTACTGGGGCAAGATGGGAAGCATGGTCTATGCCGACGCTGCCCGCGCGCGCGACGACAGTATCCGCTTCATGGTTTCGCTCGAGACGATCGGTTACTACAGCGGTGCAGCCGGAAGCCAGGATTATCCGCCGTTGTTCAAGTATTTTTATCCCGACCGCGGAGACTTCATCAGCTTCGTATCCAACCTGCGTTCGCGCGCCGCGATGCGCCAGGCGGTGCGCGCGTTTCGCGTGGGTTCTGAATTTCCGCTCGAACATGTCGCGACCTTTGCGTGGATTCCGGGGGTTTCCTGGAGCGATCAGCTATCGTTCTGGCGGAAAGGTTACCGCGCGTTCATGGTGACCGATACCGCCTTCTATCGCTATCGTTACTACCATACGCCGGAAGATACCGCGGACAAGGTCTGTTACGAACCTTTCGCGCAATGCTGCAACGGTCTCTATTCTTGCTTCCAGAGGCTGTCTCGCGAGGCCTAGAAAATTCCTGAAGGCGGCGCACGTCCTCCCTCGTCAGGGCAAAAAGCAAAGCCTCGCCGGTTCTCTTCGTGACCCATTCCCTTCTCTGTACCCTCAAGTCTTTTCAACCGTGATCTCAACGCGCCGGTTCTGTTGTCGGCCTTCCGGATTATCGCTACCATCGGGATTCGTGTTTGGCGTAACCGGCTTTGTCTCACCGAAGCCGGTGGTCGTAATGATTGACTCAGGAATCCCTTTATTTTTCACCAGCCATTCCTTCACCACCTGCGCGCGCCTCTTCGAAAGCTCAACGTTTACGTCCGGCGAACCTTTCGAATCGGTGTGCCCTTCGATAAGCACCTTGCCCTCTGGGAATTGCGAGATCACGCTCCCGACCTTGTCGAGCGTTTGCTCCGCTTCGGGCTTAATCTCGGATTGGTCGAATTCGAAAAGCACGTCGCCCCGGAGTTGCATGGTGACGGCCTTTTCGGTTTCCTCGATCTGAAGCTCCTTACGCTCGGACTCCTCTATTTCAAGCTGCTTACTTCGCAAATCCAACTCTTTTTTCTTCAGCTCAAGCCTCTGCCTATCGAGTTCGATCTGCTTCTTTTCCACATCAAGCGGGTCTTTGGTTTCCTGTGCGGGCACCGCGACCAAGCACATCAATGTCAACATCAGAATGCAAATCGATACCACGGATAACCGCCGAGATTGTAATGAACTCATGACTTCCACCTTATCGTTCACGCAGTGAACGCCTATGTTTTTCGAGACCATAATGCCATTGATGCTGAAGGCGAGTACTACATTTCCCAGTCCCCCGCACATCAGAAGATAATAGCTATTTGACAGTACGAAGAGAAGGGAGGTTCTTTGATTAAATTTTTGACTTATCAGCGATTGAGCCGCCGACTTTGTCCTCGCCCGAAAGGTGATCGATCCCTGGCGACATCATGATGAGATCTACACTGGGGGCGAAGCCGTCCATTGGAGTCCAATGTTATCCCAAACCCACCGTCGATGAACACCGGAGCTTGATCGATAATGATGATGACTGACGGCAAGTGGTCCGCCCTGGTTAGCCATAACTGGCGACAAAATGCGAAGTACAGTGGAGCATTTTGGCGTCAGATTCATGCCCCTTGTCATGTGCTTTTTGCTTCAGGTGAAAACACCCTGGGTTTTGAATGGTTTCCTCCGTTAAATCAACATCCAATTCCGACCAGGAGATTGCTCTTCGACATTTATAATTGATTTAATGGTTTGTTCTTTGAACCAGAGAAAGTCTTCATACGACAGGAAATGCTCCTTGCCGTGAGCTAATAACCATAAGCCGTGAACCAATATATTTGACACTTCAACTGCTGAAGTATCGTTGCCGTGCGCTAATGAGCTCATCGTAATGACCCTCTATCAGTGACTCGATTTATTTCAAATGTTTACTCGAATATTTGTAATTCTTGGCAAGCTCGATTTCTGGCTCAAGCCAGTATTTAGCCTCGCCATCACTTGATATTACATGTACGTGTATTCTTTCGTCCTCCCGTGAAAAGAAGAAAAATCTGAACCCACTTTCTTTGAATACTGTTGGACTCAAGTTACTTCCGGCGGATAACGCACCAAGCTCACCAGCGCGGCGCTGTTGGCCGTGTCCGTGTGGAGCGCCGTGTTAGCCGTAGGAACTGAAAAAAGCTAGAGGTCTTCCGGCTTAAGACCTGTCTGCTTGGCAATGCGTACGAGCATCCGGGGTCCAATCTCCTCCTGGTCATGGAATGCAAATACAACATCAGGCCATCCCTCCCGGGATAATGTGCGATGAGACCCCGATTGACGTTTGGTCTGCCAACCTATACGCAGTAGCGCGGCAAGTACACGCTTTGCCTTGCACGACGGCCATTGGCTCACGCCGCAGCGAAGGAAATGCTGATGGACTGAGGCCGAGTCTCGCCATGCTCAAGTTGTTCAGCCAACACCCGCAGCGCAAGTACCTCGGCTTTAGCCATGGCTTCGTCAGGTGTCGTGCCATAAGCAAGAACTCCAGGAAGCTGGGAGACTTCCGCAAGCCATCGGCCGTCTTCCTCCTGTTCATATTCGATGTTGAAATTCATAGGCTTCGTCCCACGGTTTTTCAGGGAAACTGTGGCGATTGTACTCCTAGACGAAACCTGCGTTCACAAGAATATTCAAGCCAACCCGTATGCTTTGATCAAACTGATTACGCCGTACTTGGAAGATCGGGGCATCGGCGTGGAATGCATGTTCTTCAGGTATTGGGTCGCCGACCTGTGCCGTGAGAAACAGATCGCTTTTATCTTGGGACACGCACTTTACCTGCGGGCGATTCATGGCGGTAAGGCCACGAATGACAAGATCGATTCGCACAAGATCGCCGTCCTGATGCGCGGCGGGAGGTTTCCCGAAGCCTACGTGGATCCGCGCGAAATGCGCGGTACTCGCGATTTAATGCGGCGACGCATGCATCTGATGCGCAAGCGCTCCGAACTCTTGGCGCATAGTCACAAGACCAACAGCCAGTACAACCTACCGGAAATCAAAAGAACCTGAGGTATCCCTTTAATCGCGAAGGAATCGCCGAACGCTTTGCCGATGCCAGCGGGAGCAAAAGTATCGAATCGGACCTCAATCTCATCGATTCTTGCGATCAACACCTCGGCAAAGTCGAATGGTACCTTCAAAAGCAGGCGAAGGCCTGCGACTTGCCCAGTCTGATTTTATTGCGAACGGTACCCGGAATCGGGGCGATTCTGTCGCTGGTGATCCTGTATGAAATTCAGACGATCGATCGGTTTCCGACAGTTCAGGACTTTTCATCCTACTGCCGCCTGGTGAAATCTAAAAAAGAATCGGCCGGAAAATCCTCCGGAACGACCGGCAGGAAAATCGGCAATGCCTACTTGAAGGGCAGGTTTTCAGTGCAGCGCCGGTACTCTTTCTGCGGCAAGATCCACCGGCCCAAGCCTGGCTGGACAAAATCGCCAATCGGCATCGCAAAGCTCGGGCCTTGACCAGGCTCGCGCATAAACTCGGCCGGGCCGTGTATTTCCGGTTGCAACGAAAAACGGTGTTTGATCAAAAAAAGTTTCTGCACAGTTCATGGAAGGCATGCCGGCAACCACCCGCCTAACCGGCATCGAACCGCGAATGCACCTTGGGACCGCCGCTTTTGTAGCGCAGACTACCCCGTCCCGTCCCTCTGCGCTGCGGCATAGTCTTGCGCTTTGATGGGAACCGACATGTTAATCCGGTTTTCAGGGCCTGCGCCTGACCCGAGCTCGTGTATAACTGGACGATCGATCTTCGATCAAACCCTTGTCTTTCATGAAAGACTCTGTACCAGGAGAACTTGAATTGATTCTCGAGCGACGGACCGAACCCAATAAATCAGGATCGGTCTGCGAATGACTCTCGATATGTGTTTAGGGCAGAACCTGTCCTTGAATTAGAAGGCAGAATCCTTACCGGACCGGCTGGATGTAAATTCAATCGGTCTCTTGTTCACGGTAAATTTGTTCTCCCCATGATCAAAGCGATTGTGGGCGAGTCGAGTTGTTGGTCATGCGGAGATAGTCGAAGACCAATCGAGTATTACGGTGCAATTGGCGCATTTTCTCTGCGACGCTGGATTTCCCATCGGAG
>JBGTCG010000254.1:0-27397 GCA_041748915.1 Methylococcales bacterium | reverse complement strand
GTGCTCGGGCGGTATCCGAGGGTGGTTTCCAGTAGAGGCTACGGAAAATATCTCCTGCATGATCCAAATAGAAAAGCCTATGCGGAGGTCCATCTTAGGCCCGTTATCGGGTCGAGATCAACAGATTAAGTCAACGGCTGGGGGAGACGGTGCGTGCGGGTCTTGCTGAATTGGATGCGGTGAGCGCAGGCGAATGCAATGTAAAGGTGTTGGCAGGTGTTCGACGTGCTGGGAAAGTCTTGGCGATCATGCCATTTCGCGGCGAACGCCAATCTAACGTATGGCATAGCACACAGTCAGGTGTGTGAAATGCCGTAGTTTTCATCTTTACGTATGACCCGAGTTGTCGGTAAGGCCATGAAATAAATAGATTTTCCAAACCACAGCAGAATTTGATCAACTTTGTCGCTTGCGGTTCCGCAAGCCTCTATCGTTGGACCACCATAGCGTATTGGCCGGTTTCGAATAGGAGCGGGGTGGTTATCGCCAATGCGAGCTCTCGCCAATGGGGCCTTGGCTCGAAGATAAGCCGTAAAATCCCGTGTGATTAGATTGCCCAAAGACAACTGGTTGAGCAAGCGTCCCGATCGCGGACCGCTTCTGTCAAACTTGGCGTGTCAATACGCTGATGAAATACCACCCGGCGCATGCCGCGATATTTGCCTTCGAATTATTCTTCGATTTCTTCGTGGTTCTCGTAAATATGCCCGTCGGCATCGATGAATTTGGGTCGGTTCATGGCTCCACCTTTCCTCGTGCGCAAGTTAGGCCGCCGGACTTTGAGTGTCAAGGGAACCAGGCTGGGTCTAGCCGGTGTTGGTAACGATAGCGAGGAGTATCAAACCGAGGCCAATTAGGGATGTACAAAGCCGCGCGTCGAAACCATGGTGCTCCCGGTAGAACCACAGCAAACTCAAGCCCGATCGGCGCGAGAACAAACCAAAAAACCGCGGACCTGTGTAGCTGCTGTACTTGCCAGCGTCGCGGTTCGGATAATCGCGCCGCACTTTAGATAACCTGCTGAACCAGCCAGCGAGCAACAGAACAAAGCCCAAGATCACCGTTGTTGCCATGGTTCATTACCGCCTTTCAAACGTGTGCGTTTACCTCGCACTGTTATCGGAAAAACGTTCGAACTTGTCACAACCGCACGCGCGCGCGAACGCGATGATGGTTCTTGCCGCTGCATACATGATCGCTCCGGCGCACAGGAATTTGATGCCGTTTGTGCCGATGACAACAAAAATACTGAATAGTCCGGCTGCCAGGAGCAGCGCTCCCCCCATGATCACGAAGTTGCTGCGCCAACGAAGACTACCGCGCCATGCCCCCCGCCTCCAGGCCTCTTTGGCTTCCCTAATGGAAAACTGTTCGTGAAACGAAGCGCCTGCGCTTTTGCCCTTGAAGCGGTACTTCGACGCCCGCGCGACATAGGGGCGCCGCTGGGAATCAAGCGTGCTGCGAGAAAGGTTCTCCACATCCAGGTCAGTCATTGCTTCGGTGGCGCCGCTGAATATGCGGTAAAGGATACCGCTCATGAATAGCACGAAGCCGGCCACCGTGGTCCCGATCGTAGCTGCCATGAGAACGGCTTCATGGCGGGCGATGAAGCGGTCGAGGCCGATTGCCGGCAGCAAAATCTCCCCCGCGATGATTGCGCCAAACAGCAGCGCCAGCATGGTTGCGAAGTTTACCAGCCGCTGCCAGAACGCGGGCTTATGCTCGGGCGGCGCATGCTCCGTGGCTAGAGCCTCGGGCTCGATCCAGGCGCTGTGTTCGGGACGCTCGCGATCAAAACGGACACCCACGGTGTCGCCGACTGCGACCCCATGGGCCAAGTCGGGCGCGACGTCTCCACTCGTACCTTCATGGACGCGGCCGTGATGATCGCGATACTGATAGCGCACTTCCCACTGGCGCACGTTGTTGATCTCGGCATTGCCGGGATGGACCGCGAGAACGGTTGCCTGGGTCAGGTCGCCATGCTTAAGAATGGACCACTGGCGCAAAACGCGAATCGAGCTCCGCACAAAGGCGACCGCGCCGACAACAGTAAAAATGCTCCCCAGGATGATCGCGGCGAGGGAAGATCCGCTGTCGCCTGTGCTTTCAGACCGGTTCGACTGCGGTTCGCGAGGCAGATAGGTGATCTTGACGGCGCTGCCCGTATCCAAGCTCTCCCATTGTTCGACGCTGACGGCGTCGGCGCCTTGGGTCACCCTGCCGTTTTCAGTCGTAAAGCGGTAGGTAATTTCGTACCTCGTGCTGGAGTTCTCCTGGCGCGATGCGGGTTTGATTGATTTGCCCAGCACCACCGCATCAACGGTCCGTCCTTCGTTTCGGTAGCGCCGTTCCTGAGCTGCCGATTGAATGCCCATGGCGAGGCAAACGAGACCGCCGGCGAGGAAGGCAGCGCCGAACCACAAAAGAAACGACCTTCGCGCAATACGAAACAGCGATTTCATATTTTTCCGACCCATGCGCTTTTGTGCGCCGCGCGCGCGTCAAACTTTGCAGTGCCTCTATCGCCAACCTTCCACTTCTCCGCCTCCGCCGGGGACATGGGGCAGCTCTCCCCTATATGTCTTTGTCCTTTATAATCCTGGTACCGGTAACGTATCTGCCACTGGGGCACTCCGTTAAAGCTTACTCCCGCCGGAGCCACGTAGATGACCGTCGCTTCAGCGATTGCGCGGCTCTGCTGGAGCCTGAGCTCGCGGAAAATTCCGCTGAGACCCTTGAAGAAAATCAACCCGCCAACGGGCACGAAGAAAAGTCCCACTCCTGTAAAGATCAGCGCCAGCGTCCACCCTGTCTCGGTGCCGTCTATCCGATTGGTTTTCGGATCGCTCGAGAGATAGGTCACGCGAATTGGACCTCGCTCCGCGACTTGATTCCAGAATTTTCCACTCACCTTGACCTCGTTTTTCACCGCCGTCCCGTCCGGCGCGTAAAACCGATAGCCCACCCGGTAAGTCCTGCTGTTTTTATCGCTGGTAATCGATTTCGTCAGCACCATGCCTTCGGTGACCAGCGCCTCGTTCTTAAAGCGCTCCTGCAGGTGAAACGTGTCGATGGCCAGATAAAGGCCGATGAGCAAAAACGGCGCCCCGCAAAAAAGCCAGATGCCGCCGAACCAAAAGGCAAAGGATTTCTTGGCAAGGCTAAGAAAGGATTGTGGAGACTCCATAAGCACGTTGGTGCTGGATGATTTTTTTATGCTCATGGTTGCGCTCGCGCCCGGCGCCTGCTGATTATGAAGAGGACGGCACTCGCCGCCAAAAGCACAAACGCCATGATCGTCCAGGTCAGGGACCTCGCTCGCTGCTCCGGGATTCGATTCGTGCCCGGCGAGCCGGGCAGGTACTCAACGGTGACCGGATCACCTGCTTTTAGTTTCTGCCAGGTGCCGGGAAGAACGTCATATCTACCTTCAATCGTGCGTCCTTCATTGGTCGTAAATCGGTAGCTAACGTAGTGCTTGGAAGACGACGAGCCACGACCGCCCCCGGTGGAGCGGGAACCTGGCGAGTAGGTTTTTTGCAGGACAACTCCTTGAACCCTTGCTCCGCCTTTTTCGTAGTAGCCTTCCTCGCAGCCAAGGCGGAAAAAAATCAGACCGAAGATGAGAAAGCCCCAGCGCAGAAACGGCAACAGCGAACCTTTTGCGGGCCGCTGCGATGAAGACTGGGCGGCTGCGGCTTGCTGCTCTGCCGATACGCCTCCAGCCGCGTCTTGAGTCGTACGAATCGGTTCGCGCCAGTCGATGACGACTTCCTTGTGGTTCTCCCGATCGACGCGCACCGCGACAATTGTGCCGGGGGCGAGGCGAACGAGCAGCTCCGGCTCAACCGCCTGCTTTAGCTCTGCCGGATAGGCTGCTCTGCCCGCCGCCACGCTGAGATTAAATCTTACGACGGGGTAGTGGTTGACGCGCCACCGGGTTGGGTCAAGGGATGACACGGTGGCGGTGCCTGCGACTCCGGTGGCGAGGACCTCCTCGTCACCGGTGAAGGACAAGAAGAATCGCACGACTACGGGCACGCCGAATAGCGCGACGATAATCAAGAGAACGACTGCGCCAAGAGCCTGCCATCGCGTCTCGGGCATGAAGATGGCGACCACTGCGAATACGGCTGCGAGCACCAGCGACCGGCCGCTTGCCACCTTGCCCCAGAGTCTCATGGTCGCGCCGCCGCCCGTGGTTCCCGATATCGAGAGCGCCGACATCGTTTGAGACTCGCCTTGAGCCAGACCGCCGCACTCCGGCAGATAGATATCGCCCGTCCAGTGTTTTCCTGGAAGCTACCCATGATGCTCTTCGCGCCCTTTGAAAATGAGACAGAATCCAAGGACGGAAACGAACAAACCGATCCATCTGAGCAGCGCATCGTCAATCCCGACCAACCCAGGACCGAGGACACCAACGAGAACGAGAATCATGCCTACGTAACCGATTGGCCCAATCGAAACCAATCGCTCTTGAAGCCTGACCGCAAGGCGCGTCGATCGTCAAGGAGTTTCATCATGTCGCCTCCGCAAACTTCTCAATGACACCCCCGCCGCGCCATTCAAAACAGGAGACTCCAGAACCTGTTCGACTTCTTCTCTTTCATTGTATTCATCTGGACGCGACGCGATACGGAACGGTTAAAATCAATTGATTGGGCTCCCAATTGGATCGCGACCCGTTTTTATTATTCGAACTTCGAGGTTTATCGCGAGAAAAACTCCACGAAGCGCTCGCCAAATCTGCGTTGGGCCAAATTCTAGCCACAACACTTGGCGATTAAAGCGATCTGCCCTCTCCGACCGATTCTTATTATACCCGCCCAAAAGCGGTCAAGGTCCCCGACACGATCGACCCGAAGGGATTCTGGACAGGTGAAAAACCCCTGCCCAAGGAAATCGAAACCGCCAATCCAAATATGATTGCAGCCATTTTAATCAAAAAAGGCGGCGACTATCCAGCGTTCTGGGACAAACAAAGCTCCTTTATTTTCGGGACGGAAGAGTTTTACGAATGCGTCGGGAAGGGAGCGCAAATTTGAATGACGTGGTCAGGCTTTTTTGGACACCCCTTGTTGAAGAACTGGTGGCAGTTCTCCCCGATTGGGCATTGATCGGGATGCTCGTGGCATTCGTCATCGCACTTCGGGCCCTGACCGCTTTGCTCTTCGGCAAAAAGGCGAGTAACCAGGCTTGGGCGCATGTATTCGTGAACGCGATCGTATCCGTGATCATGCTGCCGTTCAAAGTCGTCTGGTGGATCGTCAGGTTGCCGTTTCGTTGAGGGGGGTGGATGAATGCTCTAATCGGATCGCAAAAGGGCCACAACAGCCCAGAGCGTGATGGACAGCGCGGCCAGTAATGCGGCGGTTTGAATGCCATAAGCCCAAACGCGCTGGGGATTAGCGATCATTCTTATGATCTTTGCGGGGTTCGCAATAGCTTGGCTCCTCTATCAGCGCCGCCGAACCTTTCTTGCCATGCAGATACAACGGATCGGTGTACCGGACGAGGTTGTTCCTCATGCGGTTCTGGTGATGACCATGTCACATACCGGCAGTTGGCGTGTGGATGATCCCAATAACCAATTGACCCGCGCTAACGGCGAGCCCTTGAGACTGACCGGCAGCCTTGGGGAGGTCCTTGACCGGTTAGCCGCGCTCGGAGAGTGGGAAAAATTCTCTTGGGAACAGCTCTTGCGCGCGGTAAGAAAGCATATGCAACGTCCGGAAAAACGGAAAAAAGTGGTCTTACTAGGCTCGCCGGTTAACCAGGGCACGGCGAAACGTTTCGAAGAATGCCGAACCTTCATCCGCCTTTTTCCCCGGGTATTCCCGAGTATGCATTTGACACGGCGGAAGCAGAATTCGACAGTCTGGAAGCCTTGGTTCATGCATTCATTGATGTTCGTTTATCGATGAAAATGGGATTATATGGACTCGGAAATGCGTAACAGCCACGATAGGGTGCTCTATGCGCACGCGGAACATTCAAACAGCTTACCCGTTTTCGCGTGCGCACGGAGCACCCTACTCCGCGATTTCTTCATCGTAGGGTACTTTCATAGACCTCGTCCTTTCTGCAACCGATTGTTTGTGATCACAGTCATAAGATAATTCTTAACCAGAACAACGATTTTTGGATTTTTGAGGTCGGCAAGAGCACTGGCTAACTCATGTTACCACTTGACCGACTTCATCCGGACGCAGAAGCGTGAGAAAACGGGACAGATTTATTTATGGGCTATCTTCAAGCAAGTAGCAGTTTTGACTGGAGTCAGAATGCCTAGAGCCGGGCGGTGATGGAGCCTAATTACCCTCATCATGTCGTGCCGAGGGGACACAATCGACAAGTTATTTTTGCAGCGGATCAGGATTTTGAATATTATTTGGTAACGTTGTCGCAATGGCGGGGCGTTTTTGGAATTCGCGTGTCCGCGTCGTGCTTTATGACCAACCATATTGCACAGATGGTTGCCGACGCTTAGGACTTTCGATGGTCGAGTTACAATGCACGAATGAAAGGGGATGGGCGAGTGATTCCAGATTTTGAACCGAGTTATTTATACTTCTCACCGCCAAAAATTGATGATTTTGGTCCCCTCACCCTAACCCTCTCCCGAAGGGCGAGGGGATTTTCGGAATCGCAATTTATGGCGGTGTTGAGTATAGCCTTGGGCGATAGCCCCGTAAAGAGGCGAATACGTTATCGAGAATATTTACAAAGCGCGCTTCCAGAGCGGGAATGGGCATTCATTCAGGAAGCGGTAGCGCGAGGTCAACTCACCGGGAATAGCCGCTATGTGGAAGTGGTTGTACAAATAATAGGTCGCCGGATTGAACATCGACAACCGGGCAGGCCCAAGACCAAACAGAATGGGAATAAATAAATCTGTCCCCGTTTTCCGGTTCGCATCACGGAAACCCCAGCCAACGCCGATAAAATGGCTATTACTTTTTCACCAAGTAACGATTGATAGCAGGAGGAATCATGAAACGTAAAGCATCAGCGGTATGGAACGGCAGTCTCAAGGACGGCAAAGGCACTATTTCGACCGACAGTGGTATATTGTCAGACACTCAGTACTCCTTCAGCACCCGCTTCGAGCAGGGAGTTGGCACCAATCCGGAAGAGTTGATTGCCGCCGCACATGCGGGCTGTTTCGCGATGGCTCTCTCTGGTCAGTTGGGAGATGCCGGCATGACAGCCGAGAGGATCCACACCACGGCCAGTGTTATTCTCGATAAGACGGACGCGGGATTCACCATTAGCGCAGTCCATCTGGAGGTGACGGCGAAAATACCGGGAGCAGTTCAGCAGGCATTTGAGACGGCGGCGAATAATGCCAAGGCAGGGTGTCCGGTCTCGAAGGTGCTGAATGCGCGGATCACGATGGACGCCAAGCTCGAAGCGTAAAGCATGGTCACACCGAGCAGACGCACCGCGCTCCTTGTCGGCGCTACCGGGCTCGTGGGCGGCCACTGCCTGGAGCGGCTGCTCGACGACAACGCCTACGGGCAGGTGGCCGTCCTCGGTCGGCGGGAGCTCGGAACCACGCACCGCAAATTGGTGCAGCGGGTGGTCGACTTCAACCGACTGGCGGAGCTCGGTGACGTTCCGAGGGTCGACGACGTCTTCTGCTGTCTGGGCACCACCGTGAAACACGCGGGCTCAGAGGAGGAGTTCCGCAGGGTGGACCTTACCTATGTCCATGAGCTGGCGCAACTCGCCACCCGGCACCGCTCCAGCCAGTTCCTCCTGGTGAGCGCACTGGGCGCGGATCGCCAATCAAGGGTCTTCTACAATCGGGTGAAGGGCGAGGTGGAGGACGCGGTTCGGAAGCTGCCGTTCGATGGCGTGCACATCTTCCGGCCCTCGCTGCTCGTCGGCGAGCGCCGGGAGAGCCGTCCCGGAGAGCAGTTCGCGATCCTCGCGGGACGGGCGCTCGGGTTCGTGTTCGTCGGTCCGCTCGGGAGGTACCGGCCGATCGCGGCGCGGGCAGTCGCGGTAACGATGGTCCGCACCGCCACGGACGCCGCGCGCGGGGTCCACGTGTACGAGTCGGACCGGATCCGGGCGCTCGCGGAATGAGAATGACCCAAGCGCATGGATACGCTCTGGTGGCCAGCGCCCTTGTGTGGCGCAGGCTGGTTACGGCCTTGCACCGCCGTCGGCGCTTCGTTTAAAGTCCGGTCGACATCACGTCCGTTACAATGCCACGTGATTTTATTGACGACGCAGTTGAGCAAACAAAAGTTTCCTTTACTTCGCCGATCTCCCATAAATCCTGACCCATTTCGCCAATCGGTCAATTTTTTCCTCGCTTAACTGGCTCCACGAAAACCGCCATTGCCAGTTGCCTTCCGAGGTTCCGGGCGTGTTCATCCGGTGGCCGGCGCCGAGGTCCAATACGTCCTGCATCGGCAGAACCGCGAGGCGGGCTACGGAGGACAGCGCACAGCGCATCAACGCGTGGGTGATTAGATCCCGGTCGCAGCCCAGATAATCGCGAATCCTGGCACGCTGTTCGCGCTTGAGCGAATCCGCCCAGCCCGCGCTCGTATCATTATCATGGGTTCCGGTATAGACAATACTGTTGAGAACATGATTATGCGGTAGATAGGGATTTTCCGCATCGCTATCGAACGCAAACTGGAGAATCTTCATTCCGGGAAGTTCATATTTGTCACGTAATTGTTCGACCTCCGGAGTAATGATGCCCAGATCCTCGGCAATCAATGGCAGATGGTGGAAGGTTGCGCGGATCTTCGCAAGCAACGCGTCGCCAGGTGCTTTGACCCATCGCCCGGTGACTGCGGTCCGTTCGGTTGCCGGAATTTCCCAATAGGCCTCGAAACCCCGGAAATGATCGATGCGGATCCAGTCGAACAGGCTCAGCTGGGTTTTCATGCGATCGATCCACCAATCGAATCCGTTGGCCTCGATCCGCTTCCAATCGTATTGCGGATTGCCCCAGCGCTGGCCGGTGGCTGAAAAGTAATCCGGCGGCACTCCGGCGACCACCCTTGGACGCCCTTGGTCGTCGAGATCGAAATACTCCTGATGGGCCCAGACATCGGCGCTGTCCTCGGCCACCAAAATCGGCATATCGCCGAACAGCCGGATACCACGCTCATTGGCATAAGCCCGGATCTCGGCCCATTGCCGGAAAAACACGAATTGTTCGAATTTGGCCTGGTCGATCGTTGTTTGCAATGGCTCGGAAGCCGCCTGCAATGCCTGCGGTTCCCGTGTGCGCAGCGGTTTTGGCCAGTCCCGCCAGGATTTCCCGGAAAATTCCCGCTTTAATGCGATGTACAATGCATAATCGTCCAGCCAATAGCGCTGCTCGCGAACAAAGGTCTGATAATCCTCTCGCAGCGGATCTGCCTGGCCACTGGAGAACGCAAGAAAAGCCTCGCGGAGACTGCGGTAGCGGATTTCGCTCGGACAATCGGAATCCGAAGACCGACCGGCGTTCAGCCATCCGCGGTCCGTCAACCAATCCAGACTGACGAGCAGCGGATTACCCGCATGAATCGACAAGTTCTGGTAGGGAGAACCGTCGGCATGAGTCGGCCCGAGCGGCAGCATTTGCCAGACCGAGACTCCGGCGGCTTCCAAAAACTCAATGAAGCGGTAGGCGGCATGCCCCATATCACCATTGCCCGGACTGTCCGGCAATGAGGTCAAATGCAGCAAGATTCCGGCTCTGCGTTGATCCAGCACGGCCGATGATTCAGACAAGGCTTTCCTCTTTGATCGGCTAAGAAATTGAAACTTGTGCCGTGCGGATCTGCCGGTGCTTCATGGGGTACTTCGTCGCATCGCTCCTCCGAGCGGCGGGGATCCCTTCCCGTGCGTAAACACTTCAGCAAGATAGTCCGGCGCAGACTGGTTCAGGATCGCGTACAAATTCGACAGATTCAAGCGGTACAGGCGGTCGAAGGAACGGACCGCATCTTCGGGATTGTAATCGCCGAACCACCAGAACCAGTCCGAGCCTTCGCAGATTGCGAGTTGATGCTCCGCGCGCCTGAGTACGGAGTCGTTCAATTGCCGGTTCGCGACAACCCGGTCGTAACACGCTTTTGCGTCGCAGAGCATCTCCCATGCCCGGTTCTTGTCCGGGTCCCCCAGCCAGGTCGAGAAAGTACCGTAAACCCAGCTTCCGGCGGTCAGCGTTTCGATTTCAGCGAAAGGGCCATTGCGATCCAGGTATTCCGAAAAGGTGGTCAATTCAATGCCGGGATGACGCCCCAGGCGTTGATAGAGCGCGTGCAGGAAGTAATACCCGTTCTCGGGATAATGTTCCCAGGCATTTTCCCCGTCCATGATGATCGAAACCAGATTCGTGGTTCCAGGCTCTACCGATTGCCGGATTTCTTCGAGATTCCGGATCAGGTCGGCGACCGCGTCGTCGGCGTGCCATTTGGAGTACTCAAATCCGATCAGGTCCGATAACCGGTCGTCGCGAAAAAAACAAGTCAGCGGATTACCTCGCAAACGAAAGCCCTGCCACCGGCACGGCGCCCGGCCGCCGGAGCGGTTGGCCAGGCTGTTTTGTAAGACCATTCCGCCGCTTGCCGTCCATTCGAAGCCCTGCTCGGCGAGCAGCATCAAGGTTTCGTCACGGATTCCTCCCTCGGCAGGCCAGCAACCTCTGGCCGCGAAGCCAAAAAAGCGGCGAAAAGTCTCCCGCCCGTTCTGAACATGCCATAACGCACGGGATTCCCCACCCGGATAAGGTCCGCAATGGGGCAGACTGAGATCCGGAATCGACTGCCGCGCGCACTCGAAATCCAGCAACAGGGGCAGAATCGGATGGGCATAAGGCGAAATTGAAAGTTCAACCTGTCCCCTTGCCGCAAGTTTTCGGTAGCGCTCGATCAGCGACGCCAATATCTCGCCGATCACCTCCAGGAGTTCCCTGCGATCCTGGAAGGTATAGCCATGTTCCTTGTCCAGCAGACGTTTGATTCGCGCGTCGCCGCGCTTTACCGTCTCGCCCATCCAGGCCAGGTGGTGCCAGACCAGCAGATCGCCGAGGAATTGCGCGTTGACATAGGCGAGCCCGTCAGGATGTCCGACGAGCCAATCCGCCATGACCGCCAATTTGCGGTACGCTGAATAGCGGTTGATCTGCCGTTCCCGGTTCGCGCGCAGGCAATCCTGCACCAGGAGCAGGCGTTTTTCGAGGGACGCGGGCATTGAGGGTTCCACGAGCGCCGCCAGCAGGTCATCGCGGAGGGCCATGCCGTCCGTCAGCCAATTGACAATTTGGCGGCTATAATCCTCGATCTGTTCCAGAAGCACCGGTGCAAAATTGATCACGGCCCGGGCATCGGGAACCGCTTCCAGATGCGCGGCCATGTCGACATAATCCTTGATCGCATGCAGGTAGGTCCAGGGCAAATGATATTGACCGGTGATCAGATCGCGATATTCCGGCTGGTGCATATGCCAGCACAACACCAGGCGCAAAATGTTTTGGTCAGACATTATTCGGCCTTTGCGCGAGCATCGATCCCGTGACCAACACCACCCCTCGGGGAGTCACCTGATAATGCTTGCGGTCCTGTTCAAGGTCCTGGCCAATGACCGTATGCGCGGCAATATTACACCCTTTGTCGATAATCACTCGGGAGAGCTTGCAATGGCGACCGATTTCGACGGACGGCAAAATCACCGAATCCTCGATGGTCGAATAGGAATTCACGCGCACGTTGGAAAACAATAACGAGCGAAAGACCTTCGATCCTGAAATGACGCAGCCGCCGGAGACCATGGATTCGACCGCCATTCCGCGCCGGTCGTTCTGATCGAATACGAATTTCGCGGGAGGAGTCTGCTCCTGAAAGGTCCAGATGGGCCAGGTTTTGTCGTAAAGATTCAATTCCGGATCCACCGCGATCAGTTCCATGTTGGCCGCCCAGTAGGAATCCAGGGTGCCCACGTCCCGCCAATAGTTCTGCATGCCACTCTGAATATTCATGAACGGATAGGCAAAGACCCGGTAGCGGTCCACCACCCCGGGAATAATATCCTTGCCGAAATCCCGGCTCGATCCCGGCGTCGATGCATCCTTGATCAACTGTTCATATAGAAAACCGTTGTTGAAGATATAAATTCCCATCGAGGCAAGCACCTTATCCCGATGACCGGGTAGTGCGTCCGGCAGTTTCGGCTTTTCGACAAAACTCAATACCCGGAACTCCTCGTCGGTATTCATTACGCCGAAGTCTCGTGCGGCTGCCGTTGAAACCTCGACACAGCCCACGGTCAGGTCGGCATTGTTTTCCACGTGGTAAGCCAGCATCGCACCGTAATCCATTTTATAAATATGGTCTCCCGCGAGGACCAGCAAAAATTCCGGATTTCGCCCGCGGATAATATCCAGATTCTGATAAACGGCATCGGCGGTGCCCGCATACCAGGAATCCATGAGCCGTTGCTGGGCAGGCAGGATGTCGAGGTATTCGCCGAATTCTCCGCGCAGGAAGCCCCATCCTTTGGTCAAATGCCGAATCAGCGAGTCCGCCTTGTATTGCGTGAGCACCCCGATCTGGCGAATCCCGGAATTCACGCAATTGGAGAGTGTAAAATCGATGATGCGAAATTTGCCGCCGAACGGCACCGCGGGTTTGGCCCGCCATTCCGTCAATTGTTGTAAGCGGCTGCCGCGCCCGCCGGCAAGGACCAGGGCCAGCGTATTTCGAGTAAGCCGGCTGACAAAACGTTCGGTACTGCCGAATTGGGGCATCTTGAATAACTCCTAGGAAAGCGCGGTGGTCCGGCCCTGCAAAATATTTGACCGCATTGGGAACAGCGTATCCTGCTCCGCGAATCGGGACCTCGAAAAATCAGAGAATTACGGCAGGTTTGGAACCCTTGGTAATTCTACCCCTCATCACGGTCCGAAGTGAACCGTTCCGCTGAATTCGGTCGTTTTTTACGCTGGAAGATACGATGTGTCCAAACGATGTATAGGGATCGAGTGTCCCGATTCATACGGGGAAGATCCGATTTGAAACCAACTATGCGTCCGCGGGGCAACTACGCGAATGTTCAGGCACAAAAAAAAGCGCTGTTCCATCGGTCGATGGCCCGGCGCTTTTTCGCTGATGATTTGGTTAGAACAGCCCGGTAATCTTGCCGTTGTCGTCGATATCGATGCGTTCGGCCGCCGGTATTTTGGGAAGGCCGGGCATGGTCATCATGTTCCCGGCGATCGCGACGATGAAACCGGCGCCATTCGCAAGGCGGACCTCGCTGATCTGGACGGTGTGATTGGTCGGAGCCCCGCGGACGGCCGGATCGGCCGTTAAGGACATCTGGGTCTTCGCGATGCAGACCGGAAACTTCCCATAGTCCCGGTTCCATTCTGCGAGCTGTGCGCGAACCTTGCCGTCGAATGTGACCGCAGAGGCGCCGTATAACTTGGTCGCGATCGCTTCGATCTTTTCGATGAGTGAAAGGTTCTCGTCGTATACGAAAGTGCACCCCGGCGCGCGGTTGTCGACCACATCGAGCACCTCGCGCGCGAGATTCTCGGCGCCGGCTCCGCCGTCGGCCCAGTGTTTCGAGACCACGCATTTGGCGCCCAGGGATTCGCATTTGTCCCCGAGCAGTTTCAGTTCCGCTTCGGTATCGAACGTGAAATGATTGATGCAGACCACGCAAGGCAGGCCATAATGCTTGTTGATGTTGGTAAGATGCTTTTCCAGATTCACGAAGCCTTTTTCGAGCGCCGCAAGATTTTCGGTGTTCAGCGCGTCTTTCTGGACTCCGCCATGATACTTCAGCGCCCGGATCGTTGCGACGAGCACCACGGCCGAAGGTTTGAGCCCGGCCATGCGGCATTTGATGTCGACAAATTTCTCGGCGCCGAGATCGGCCCCGAAACCGGCTTCGGTGATACAGTAGTCGGCGAGTTTCAGGCCGGTCTTGGTCGCGGTGACCGTGTTACAGCCATGCGCAATATTCGCAAATGGGCCGCCATGAATGATCGCGATGTTATTTTCGAGCGTCTGGACCAGGTTCGGCTTGATCGCGTCCTTGAGCAACGCGGCCATCGAGCCGTGGGCGTTCAGGTTGTGCGCATAGACCGGCTTTTTGCCGTGGGTATAGCCGATCACGATCCGGCCGAGACGTTCCTTGAGGTCGGCGCGGTCGGTCGCGAGACACAGAATTGCCATGACTTCCGAGGCGACAACGATGTCATAACCGTCCTCCCGCGCGTAACCATTCGCGGCGCCGCCGAGCCCGACTACGATCTTGCGCAGCGCGCGGTCGTTCATGTCGACTACGCGTTTCCATTGAATCAGCCGCGGATCGATATCCAGCTCGTTGCCATGGTTGATATGGTTGTCGATCATCGCCGACAACAGGTTGTGCGCGACGCCGATCGCGTGAAAGTCTCCGGTAAAATGGAGGTTGATGTCTTCCATCGGCACGACCTGGGCATAACCGCCGCCCGCCGCACCGCCCTTGACGCCGAAGCATGGACCGAGCGAAGGTTCCCGAAGGCAGATGATGGTTTTTTTGCCCAGGCGGTTCATCGCATCGCCGAGACCGACCGTGGTCGTGGTTTTCCCTTCCCCGGCCGGAGTCGGGCTGATCGCCGTCACCAGTATCAGGTTCCCGTCCGGCCTGTCAGCCAGACTCTTCACGTATTCGAGTGACAGTTTCGCCTTGTAGTGCCCATAAGGGTCGAGGTGCTCCGGTGCAATGTCATAGCGTTGTTTCGCCAAATCGATGATCGGCTTCATTTGCGCCTTTTGGGCGATTTCTATGTCAGACATTAACTTCGTCCTCGCATTGCGACTTTATTTGCTGTAGACCGGAAACCGGGCGCAGAGCGCTTTGACCTTCTCGCGGGTTTTCAGGATCAGCTGTTCGTTATCCAGGTCGTCCATAATGTCACACATCATCGTCGCCACCTCACGGACTTCCTCTTCCTTGAATCCGCGAGTCGTCGCGGCAGGTGTCCCGACCCGGATTCCACTGGTCACGAACGGTGACTGGGGATCTTTGGGCACCGCGTTTTTGTTGATCGTAATATAGGCCTTGCCGAGCGCGGCGTCGGCCGCCTTCCCGGTGAGTCCTTTCGCGATCAGCGAGACCAACATCAAGTGGCTGTCGGTTCCACCGGAAACCACGTCGTAGCCCCTGGAAACGAATACCCTGGCCATTTCTTGCGCGTTCTTGATCACTTGCTTTTGATATTCCTTGAATTCCGGGGTCATGGCTTCTTTAAACGCGACCGCCTTGGCCGCGATCACGTGCATGAGCGGGCCGCCCTGGATGCCGGGAAAAACCGTGGAGCTGAGCTTTTTCTCGATATCGGGGTTGCTCTTGCACACGATTACGCCGCCGCGCGGGCCGCGCAGGCTTTTGTGCGTGGTGCTGGTCACGATATCGGCGATCGGCACCGGATTCGGATACAAACCCGCGGCGACCAGGCCTGCGACATGAGCCATGTCGACAAACAGGAGCGCGCCGACTTTATCCGCGATCTCGCGGAAGCGCTGCCAGTCCATGATCCGGGAATAAGCCGAAAAACCGGCCACGATCATTTTCGGCTTGTGCTCGCGCGCAAGAGTCTCGACCTGGTCGTAGTCGATCAGTCCGGTATCCGGATTCAGGCCATACTGGACCGAATGATAAATTTTGCCCGAGAAATTTGGTTTCGCGCCGTGGGTCAAATGCCCACCGTCCGCGAGACTCAGGCCGAGGATCGTGTCGCCCGGCTGAATCAACGCCATGTATACGGCGGCGTTCGCCTGGGAACCGGAATGCGGCTGAACATTCGCATAATCGGCATCGAACAGCTTTTTCAACCGATCGATTGCGAGTTCCTCGGCGACGTCAACATATTCACAGCCGCCATAGTAGCGCTTTCCCGGGTAGCCTTCGGCGTATTTGTTGGTCAATACCGATCCTTGCGCCTCGAGAACCCGCGGGCTGGTGTAGTTTTCAGACGCGATCAGCTCGATGTGCTCTTCCTGGCGGCGGCGCTCATCCTCCATCGCTTTGAATAGCTCATCGTCAAAGCCGGCTACGGTTTGAGATAACTTGAACATAAATTTTTCTCCTGTCTGGCAGATACCACCGTTCATTCCGGCGGATCCGGGTTAATGAAAAATTGAACGGTTAGAGGACTAAAGGAATGATCTGAAATCCCTGCAAATCAGCCACATTCGTGCCGCCCGGGCCGGTAATCGCTAAGACCGGAATTCTTTGGCGGGCCTCCGGCAAAGATGGATCGGGGTGTATTCGGCGCGCAGAGAATCGTTGCCCGCGTTGAATGTCCTCGCGGCGCCTACCGCAGCGTTTCATCGTCACGGCGTTTGCGTATAAGAGCTGCGGGGTATCATCGGAATCGCTGTCGTAATGGTTGGGCATCCATTTTTGAGCTGGAATTTTTGCCGGTTATGGTAACCGCGTTCATTTAAATAGAAAAGATATTACCATGGAATTGTCCCGCGTTCCTGTCGGTGAAGGTCGGGGTTCGCTGACATTTGTATTCTGCCGCGAAACAGGGTTAGTATTTGCCCACTGCGGCAGAGGCAACCGAACGTTTCCGGTCGTTTCCCCGGCATGTCGACGGTCGAGACGCCTTACTGCCCCCGAATTTCAAACCACAGTACGGTACGATAAGATGACTGCACCCGCTCATATCGCAGTAACCGGCGCGGCCGGGCAAATTGGTTATTCGTTGCTGTTCCGGCTTGCGTCCGGCGAACTGCTCGGAAAAGAACAGCCCATTGTACTCCATCTGTTGGAAATCGCCCCCGCGATGGGAGTCCTGGAAGGAGTAATCATGGAATTGAATGATTGCGCTTTTCCGTTGTTGCACGGCATCGTCGCGTCGGACGATGCGAAAGTAGCCTTCGCCGATATCGATTATGCGTTCCTGGTCGGCGCGCGCCCGCGCGGTCCCGGAATGGAACGTAAGGATTTGCTTGCAGCGAACGGCGCGATCTTCACGGTGCAGGGCAAGGCGCTGAACGAAGTCGCAAAGAGGGATGCAAAAATCCTGATTACGGGCAACCCCGCGAATACCAATGCGCTGATCGCATTGAATAATGCTCCGGCGCTGACTCCGTCCAATTTTTCCGCGCTGACCCGGCTCGACCATAACCGCGCGGTCAGCCAGCTCGCCGGGAAATGCAAGGTACTGGCGAGCGATATCAAGCGCATCACGATCTGGGGCAATCATTCGTCGACGCAGTATCCGGACCTCCATCATGCCGAAGTTAAAGGGCAGAATGCGATGTCGCTGGTCGAGAACGATTGGTTCACCGGGGAATTCATACCGGTCGTGCAGCAGCGCGGCGCGGCGATCATCAAAGCCCGCGGAGTATCCAGCGCGGCTTCGGCCGCCAACGCCTCGATCGACCATATGCGCGACTGGATCTTCGGAACTCCCGACGGCGACTGGGTCAGCATGGCCGTACCCAGTGACGGCAGCTACGGAATCGAAGAGGGCGTGATCTATTCGTATCCGGTGACCATAAAGACCGGAGCCTACAAAATTGTCCAGGGATTGGAAATTAATGATTTCAGCAGGGCAAGAATGGATAGTTCCGACCGGGAATTACGCGAAGAAAGAAGCGCGGTCGAGCACTTACTCTAGGGTTTTATGCAAGGAAACACTGAATAAATCCATTCCGGATTTCGCGGCGGCCCGCAACCCCACAAGCGATTCGGGGTTGCGTACCAAAATCAAAGGCCTGCAGCATTCGATAGTGGCAGCGCATTCCTGGACTGCGGATGCTTTGATTTAATCAGAGCCTCGGTCTCGAACGAGCAAGCCTGGCCTGTGGATTTGCCGGCCAGGCTTGCCGCCGATCAGGTCTTGAATACCCTCGCCTCCGATCATACGATGCGGTCGCGCGGCGGCTGATTTTTGAAAAAGGCTTCGATATTTTCCACTACCCGGTTGCCCATTGCGATTCGGGTTTCCAGCGTGGCGCTGCCGAGATGCGGAAGCAGCACCGCATTTTCCAATTCGAGAAAGCCGGGATCCAGCTTGGGCTCGCCTTCGAACACATCGAGTCCGGCCCCGGCGATCACGCGTTTTTTGAGTGCCGCGATCAGCGCCTGATTGTCGACGACATCGCCGCGCGCGGAATTGATCAGGTAGGCTGTTGGTTTCATCATAGCGAGCCGCTCCGCGTTGACCAGATGATAGGTTTCCTTCTCGCCCGGACAATGCAGCGATACGAAGTCGGCCTGGTTCAATACCGCCTCGATCGTACCGGCGTTTTCCGCCTGCAATTCGTCGATGACGGACTGCGGCGGCGGATACGGATCGGTAAACACGATTTTCATGTTGAAACCGTGATGCGCCTTGCGCGCCATGGCCTGAGCGATCCGCCCCATGCCGATCAATCCGAGGGTTTTGCCGGTAACTTTGGTGCCCATCATGTGAGTGGGCCGCCAGCCGATCCATTCGCCGGTGCGGACATGGCGATCACCTTCCACTCCGCGGCGGGCCACCGCGAGCATCAGCAGCATCGCAATGTCCGCGGTGCAATCGGTGAGGACCTCAGGGGTGTTGGTCACGACCAGGCCGCGAGCCTTGGCGGCATTGATGTCGATATGGTTAAAGCCGACGCCGAAATTGCCGAGAATTTTGCAGCGCAGGGGCTCGGCGCTGAGCACATCCGCATTGATCGGGTCGGTTACGGTCGGCAGCACGGCATCGGCGGAACGCAGCGTTTCCTTGAGTTCCGCGGCTGGCAGCGGATGGTCGTCGCGGTTGAATTGCGCATCGTAGAGTTCCCGCAATCGGTTCTCCACGACTTCCGGCCAGCGCCGGGTCACGATTACTTTAGGTTTGCTCACGATTGATTTCTCCTGTCCAGTATTGGGTCGAGTTCTTTGACGTTAATAATTCGATTACAAACCGGTCTGGGCTCAGGCCGCCGCCCGGTAATATTCTATGGCGGCGCCGACACCGGCGCCGGGGCGAATGTCGAAGCCGGTATCCAGCAAAACCATTTCGGCGCCCGCGATCGCCGCCAGGCAACCAGGCAACTGACCTCGTTTAAATCGCCCAGATGCCCGATTCTGAAAACCTTGCCGGCTAATTGATTCAGGCCCGCACCCAATGAAAGTTTGTATTTTTTATAAGCCGTTGCAATCACCTCGCGGGCATCGAATCCGTCCGGAACGACGATTGCCGAAACCGTATCAGAATACCACTAGGGCTCTTTGGCGCACAACTTCAGGCCCCAGGCGTGAATCGCGCTGCGGACTCCTTCCGCGAGCCGGTAATGGCGGGCGAATACATTGCCCTCGCGCGAGATCCATCCATAAATGACTGAACTGGCCGAAGCGATAAATCAATACCCGGTCGCCGGGCGAAAGGGTATTCGCAAGCGCGATTTCCCAACCCGCGGCGCCGGTTGCCGGGAAGATAAACGTTTGTCCGGAAGTGGTCTTAAAAACCTTCTTCAGATCTTCAAAAAGAGGTTTGACCAGCTGCGGGAAATTCGGAGACCGATGGTCCGTCATTGAAACCTGCATTGCGTTTTGCACCGACTCCGGGATATTGGTCGGTCCGGGCACATAGAGATGATTTCGACCTGCCCTATTGGCGATTCCTGGGCTTGCTGGATAAGTGGGCTACTGTATTAATTCCTAAAAGATTACGGCAAACCAAATCAGTCAGGACGCAAAAAGCATCGAATCTTGCCATACTCCGGATTAACCTTCAACAAGCGCGCGGCGGGCGCGAGACCGAGCCGCGATGTTCCCGTCGCCCGAATGTCGATCGTCACACTGGAATTCCGGTGCCGAGAAGTTTGCTCGATGATGCCGCGCAGCCATTCCGCGGCGCAACCATCGGGCGATTGGATGCAATAGGTCCGCTTGGGGAATCTCTAATGTGATTTTGGCAGTGCAATTCGAATGGGTGCGACAATATGTCACATTCCAAGCTTTACAAAGCCTTGCTAGTATGATTACCGGCTCATTAGGTTACTTACCACCTAATCAGTCTATGCACTAGGTGCATATCCTCCTCTTGACGGACTGTGAGGCCTTATGATGGTTTCACAGTCCTTTTTCATTGCCTGCCCGGATTGTCTGTTTCCTGATCGGTGATTCTCATTCGCCGCACTGGATCCCGGTTCCCCCCAAACCGCAGTAGCCGCCCGGATTTTTCGCCAAATACTGCTGATGATAATCTTCGGCATAATAGAACTCCGGCGCCGGTAAGATCTCGGTCGTGATTTCCGGAAAGCCGGCTTCCGAAAGTCTTTTCTGGTAGGCGCTCCGGGAACGCAGAGCCGTTTCGTATTGCTCCTCCCCACAGGTACAAATGGCCGAGCGGTATTGCGTGCCGCGGTCATTCCCCTGGCGCATGCCCTGCGTCGGATTGTGCGATTCCCAAAATAATTCCAGGAGCTTGCGATATCCGACCCGGCCGGGAATAAAGACCACCTGGACGACTTCGGCATGCCCGGTTAAGCCGGTACAGACCTCCTCGTAGGTTGGATTCGGCGTGAATCCCCCCGCGTAACCGACGGCAGTGGAATAGACTCCAGGCAATTGCCAGAATTTGCGTTCGGCTCCCCAGAAACAGCCCAAACCGAATATTGCAGTCTCTGTGTTATCCGGAAAAGGCGGTATGATGCGGTTTCCGTTCACGAAGTGAATCGCGGATACTTTCATTTTCGCAACCCGGCCGGGCAGTGCATCTTGCTGCAGGGTTAATTGCGAAGGTTTCGAGAAAAGGGCCATAATGGACGCTCTAAAGGATATGCTGAATTAATCGATCTGGATTTCGAAGCGGTCGGCAACCCTGCCAATGCGATTTGGTTTTGCGTGCCAAAATCAAGCGCATACAGCGTTCGATTTTGGCAGCGCGTCCCGGTGCCGCGGGAAGCGCTGGTTTAATCAGAGCTTCCTTAACGAAATCTGGATGGTGTCCATCCGGAACCAATCTTTTGGTTTGAACACAATCGACCATGACACATTAAAGCAAACGTCGGCGGGATTCAATCAGTCGGCGGGATTCAATCAAAGGTGTCATTCGAACCATTCACGAATTACGGGAGACAGGTGGTGGCGAAATTCCAAAGAATACGATACGTATTAGTCGTCCTGGTCTGCGCGGTTCTAGAATCCCATCCGGTGACGGCCGCCGATCTCGATCGCCCGGCCATCGAACAACTATTACGGTCCGCAAGCAAAGAAAAACCCGCTGATCTGAAAAGAAAAAACCTACAGGGCATCGATTTGTCCGGTATGGATCTGCGCAATGCCGATTTGTGGGGGGCCAATCTGAAGAAAGCGAATCTGAGCAAGACCGACCTGAGCGGACTTAACCTCGATTTGACCGTGATGACTGGAATCAACCTCGCGGATGCAAATTTACGCAATGTGAGTATTTTCGGCGTTCATATGGGCGGCGCGGATTTGACCGCGGCGGATTTGCGAGGCAGCCGGATTATCGCTACCCTGGACCGAGCCAATCTGAGCAAGGCCGATCTGTCCGGTGCCAACTGGGGCGTGGATATCAAAAATCAACCAATGGGACAGATGCGGGTCAGCCTGAAAAATGCGAATTTGTCAGGCGCCAATCTGGCCGGGGCCGATCTGAATCGCGCGATGCTGCAATTCGCGAATTTCGCGGGCGCGAATCTCGAACACGCCAACCTGTTTCGCGCCGATCTCGCCGGGGCCGATTTTTCCGGCGCGAATTTGAAGGGCGCCGACCTTTCGGAGGCCAGGCTCGACGCCGCCAATTTCCGCGGGGCGGATTTGGACGGCACGGTGCTTCGGAGAATCAAGGGAAAATCGAGTCTTCAGGGCCTCGATCAGGCGAGAAACACGAAGCAGGCGATATTCGATTGATGCGGATAGGTGTGGCCGGGAACCGTTCGCCGGAGGGCGCCGTGAATATCCAGATTTCATGCGTGCGCGGCTAAGCCATTGCCCGCGGATCAGGGTCCTGAAGGCGCGGTGCGATCGAATTGAATCCGCGAAATGAGGAGCCCCAAATTCCCGAGAGCGGATTCGGAATGGGCAGACTTCAACTCCGGCTTTATGTGCAATCTTTTTTCTTGATTCCTTAAAAAAATAGGTTTAAAAAGTTCTCGTCGTTGGGACACTCCGAATAGGGATACACCGAACAACTGACTAGGAGGATTGGATTATGGCAAACACCTATAACAATAATTTTTCGTTTAATCCCAAGGATATTGCGCTGATCGAGGAAGCTCTCCGAACGCTGTCCGAACATCACGATACGATCATGATGATTCGTGACGGAGACGGCGCGGATTCGGGCGCGATCGAGTACAAGGATAAGAAATTGAAGCAGGTCAACGAACTGCTGGGCAAGATCTTCAACCAAAAAATCTTTTACAGCCAAACCCACTACCACGACGGCGTCCCGCTGGGTTAGCTCGATTCAAACTTTTTTCCCTTTTACCGGAAAGCGCAAGGTCTGGCGGCAACACGGACTGGCGGTGCCGGGTGGATGCAGCTTGAGTGGATTTTCTGAATTCTGATTCGAATCTCGCGGCTGAAAGAACGAAATCTCGATGCCCCAGCCATTCGCGCCCGCTCCGCGCACGATTTCAGTAAACCGGGTAATCCGCGATTGAACCGATAGAACAGTCCATGGAATATTTTCGCCCCGGCGGTGATCGCGGATTATCCGCGGCCGCGGTTATCGAGCCTCGGATCAGTTCCGGCAGCGCTTTCCGCCGGACCTGTTCGACGTTTTCCTGCAGGAATTGGCAATGAAGATCAACGGCGTCAAGATCGACAGTACGTTCGCGGAAGCCTTCCCGATGAAAGCGACCCGCATCATTATTACCGCGATGAATCAGAAATGGGCCTTTCGCGCCGCAAATTCGATTCGGGGTTTTGCGTCCTCGGTCATCGCGTGTGGTTGTGAAATCGATATCGAGAGAAATTTGAAACCGTCGGAAACTCCGGATGGTCGTCCCGGTTATGCGGTGATGATTTTTGCGATGACGGTAAAGGATCTCGAAAAGCAGGTCCCGATGCGGGTCGGCCAATCGGTGATGACAACGCCGACCACGGCCTGCTTTTCCGGAATGGAAAGCAAGATCAGATTGCCATTGGGGAAAAATCTGCGTTATTTTGGTGATGGTTATCAGACCTCAAAAATTTTTGCCGGCCGGCGTTATTGGAGAATTCCGGTTATGCACGGCGAATTCATCTGCGAACATACCACCGGCGTATGCGATGCAATCGGCGGCGGCAATTTTCTCGTGCTCGGAACAAGCGCACACCATGTGTTGTCGGCCTGTGAAACCGCGGTGGAAGCGATCGAGCAGTTGGATAATGTGATAACATCGTTTCCCGGAGGCATTGTCGGATCCGGTTCCAAGGTCGGATCGAAATATCGTTTTCTGCCCGCGTCGACCAATCAGGCCTATTGTCCGACACTCCGGGGGCTCGTCGATTCCCGTTTGTCCGGCGAGGTCGGGTCGGTGGTTGAAATCGTGATCGACGGACTGACCGAGGACGCAATCAAACAGGCGATGCGGGTCGGTATTACGACCGCCTGCCATTACTGGGGTTCGGCGCGCGCGTTGTGCCGCATCAGTGCCGGGAATTACGGGGGGAATCTCGGCAAGTACCATTTTCATCTCGACGATATTCTGGCCGGTTGCGATTGAATGGGTCCATCTTCGGACTGTCGAATTTGCGTGTAAGTCTGGAATCATCAGCCACCATTAACTTCTATCGGCTCGGAAGTGGTTGACTCGCTCTGGATCGGTTGCTTCTGAAAGCGCGTCTGTTTCCACGTTGCCACCGGTTACGGGCAGGATTGTCGCGGACCGAACTGGTTCTCTAATGGCGTCATTGCTGCTACGACCGACAAATCAGGCGTTGACAATATTCCCGGTAATCGGTTACAAACCGAAGTATGTTAAAATTCTGAATAGTGTAAATAAACCGGGCCTTGAAAAATAAGGCTTGATCGAGATCCGGAAACGGAACCACTGTTTCTCATCGAAAAAAAATTAGTCTGGGAATCAGGTGATCATTCCCTTCCAGGCGCAAGAGGGTTAACTTATGAGTGAAAATACTAAAGTAATAAAGAATGCGGTGTGTACATTTTGCGGCTGCGTGTGTGACGACATGGAACTTACCGTGGATCTGGATAAAAAACGCATCACCAAAGCCAAAAATGCATGCGTTCTGGGCAGGGCCTGGTTCTATGAACACACCATTGAGAAATATCCGGTTGCGCTGATCGACGGCAAGGAAGCCAGCCTCGAGGAAGCCGTGGAGGAAGCCGCCCAAATCCTCGTGAACGCAAAATTTCCGGCGATTTACGGACTCAGCGATACCACCTGCGAAGCACAGAAAGAAGCCGTCGCAATCGCGGATTATGTGAATGGAAATATCGATACTACAACTTCGGTCTGCCATGGCCCGACCGGCATGGCTTTTCAGGGGGTCGGGGAAAGCACCGCGAGCCTTGGCGAAATCAAAAACCGCGCGGACTTCGTGATGTATTGGGGCGGCAATCCCGCCGAATCCCATCCCCGGCATTTCCAGCGCTATGCGGTTTCTCCGAAGGGACTGCATATACCGAACGGCAAGTCTGATCGCACCATCGTAATGGTGGATGTGCGGACTACTCAGAGTGCTTCGGTCGCGGATATTTATCTGAAGGTCAAACCGGGCCGGGATTTCGAGTTGCTCTGGGCGTTGCGCGCGCTGGTCAAGGGCGCCGCGCTGGATCCCTCGGTCGAGGAAACGACCGGCATTTCACTCGATACGATGAAAGACCTGGTCGAACGCATGAAAAATTGCCAGTACGGAGTGATTTTCTTCGGCATGGGATTGACCATGACCCGCGGACGTCATTTCAATGCCGGCGCCTTGCTTGCACTCGCGACCGATTTGAACGACTTCACGCACTTTGTGGCCATGCCCACCCGGGGGCATGGCAATGTGACCGGCGCCGATAACGTGGTTTCCTGGCAGACCGGCTATCCATTCGGAATCTCGTTCAATCGGGGATACCCGAGGTTCAATCCCGGCGAATTCACGACCGCGGACGTGCTGGCGCGCGGAGAGATTGATGCGCTGTGCGTGATCGCGAGCGATCCCGGCTCCAATTTCTCGAAGAAAGCGATCGAATATTTGCGGACCATACCGGTCATCACTCTCGACCCCAAGCCGACCATAACCAGTCAAATGGCTCGGGTCGCCTTCACGACCGCGACCTACGGCATCAATGTCCGAGGTACCGTATACCGGATGGATAATGTACCGCTCACGACCCGGCCTGCGTTTGAATCTCCGTTCCCGAGCGATGAAGCAGTTCTCCGCTCAATCAAGGAACGGGTTTGTGAACTGCGTGGATTGAAACAGGCCACTAACCGAAGGACTCGGCAAACCGCCAGAGCTACCGTTTAAAACAATAAGAACATCTAAGGAGGAGCAGTGTCTGCGCTTCGGATTATCAACGGGAAAGTTCATGATCCCGTCAATAACGTGGACGGTGAAATCAAAGATATATTGATCAGGGATGGAAAGATTGTCGCCAGTGTTCCGGAGGAAAGTCCAACGATCGACGCCTCCGGCATGGTGGTGTTGCCCGGTGGCGTCGATATTCATTGCCATATTGCCGGGCATAAGGTCAATATGGCACGCAAATTCCAACCGGAGAATCATCGTACCGACTCTCAAATACGGGTCGGAGAACTCCGCTCCGGAACCGGCGGGATCGTACCCTCGACGTTCGCAACCGGGTATCGCTACGCGACCTTGGGATATACCACCGCGATGGAGGCGGCGGTGTCCCCGTTGGGCGCCCGCCATGCGCTCGAGGAATTCCACGACACTCCCGTGATCGACAAGGGCTTTTATGTCCTGCTCGCAAACAATATTTTTTTGAACCAGTTGCTGGAACAAGGCCGCATGGAGGAATTCCGGGAAGCGGTTGCCTGGTGGTTGAATGCGACCAAGGCCTACGCAGTCAAACTGGTCAATCCCGGTGGCGATGAACCTTGGAAAGGACGGAAAAATTCCAATGTCACTCAACTCGACCAAAAAATCAGTGGTTTCGATCTGACCCCGCGGAAGATTATCAAAGCGCTGATCGATGTCAGTAACGATCTCGAACTGCCTCATCCAGCCCATATTCACTGCAATAATCTCGGCCACAGCGGAAACTATGAGACGACACTGGATACCATGCGAACCGCGGAAGGCCGCAGGGCCCATATCACCCATATCCAGTTTCACAGTTACGGCGGGAAGCTCGGCCAGAAACCCACGTCGAAGGCCGCCGAAATTGCCGAATATGTGAATAATAATTCCAATATAACTGCCGATGTCGGGCAGGTGATGTTCGGTAATGCGACGATCATGACCGGCGACGCTCCATTGACCTGGATGCTGCGTAACATGACCGACCACAAGTGGATTAACGCGGACACCGAATGCGAAAGCAGTTGCGGCATCCTGCCGTTTTCCTATCAGGGCCACGTGTATACCCATGCGCTGCAATGGGCGGTGGGGCTCGAACTTTTTCTGTTATCGAAAGATCCCTGGCGAATGGTCCTGTCGACCGATCACCCCAACGGAGGTTCTTTCGAGAATTATCCAAGACTGATCCGGCTGCTGATGGACCGCGAGTTCCGGAACGAAGAGACCCGCAAGGTCAATCAAAAGGCAATCGCAAATACCAAACTGCTGGATATCGACCGGGAAATGACCCTGCAGGAAATTGCCATCATTACCCGCGCCGGACCTGCTCGAATCCTCGGTTTGACCAACAAAGGCCATCTCGGGGTCGGAGCGGATGCCGATATCACGATTTACGATGAAAACGAGAACCGCGAAGAAATGTTCAACGCGGCCCGTTATGTGGTCAAAAGCGGGAATGTTTTCATCGATAACCATGAATTTCGCCACGATCAGCACGGCCGTATATTCCATGTCGCGCCGGATTATGATCCCTCGGTCGAAGAATCCCTGCGCCCGTTTTTTGAAGATTACTACACGATCCAGTTCGATAATTATGCAGTCGATGAGAGCTACCTCGGAGAGCATGAAATCGTAAAGCCGCGAGTGGCTCCGTTCGAAAGAGCAAAGGTTTCGATGACCTGATCGAATCGTGGCTCTCTAACTAGTAGAACGTTTCGCCAAAAGGTTTACACTCATTTCGACCAGAACACATAGATACCATGGAGGAAACCAGCCGGGGATACCGGGAGCGCAAGCGGTATTAGGGGGCTGGCTTTAGGCCTTGCCCGGATAGAAGGTGGCTCCGGTTCCGCGGGAGCGACCCATTCCGACAGGGTTCAGGATGTTGCGCCAGGCACCGATTGTCGAGGGCACGCCGCAAGCGGTGGCAAAGCCACCCTTG
>JBGTCG010000253.1:0-5352 GCA_041748915.1 Methylococcales bacterium | reverse complement strand
CAAGGCGTTAGCCAGCCGAAAAACCAGGAATCCGCGCCACCCCGCCCACGCCAGTAGGCCAAACGTGCGACGCCGGCGCTAAAAAATGCCCGAAAATGGCAGCCGGGCGCTTCAGCCAAATTCCAGCCGCGGATTTTGGGCCCAACTAAAAGGTTGTCATCTGTGATCAATATTGGCATGATTAGCCAATTTTTAAGCTGGAAACACAGAGGAGGAAAAAAATGAGACCGATGCTCGGGGTTATGGTCCCTGTCTGGTTAATGTTAAGCACGGGGCTTTCGATTGCTCACGGGCCGGTGCGGCAGAAAGTGGTCGAGACGATTGAAATCAACGCGGCACCGGATGTCGTTTGGGAGAAATTGAAAAACTTCGGCGATATGGCCTGGTTGCCGCAGGTTCAATCGACCTCATCCGCAAATCTACCCGCCAGCGACGGTAATTGTGACGAAAATTCCAACAACGAGACGATCTGGGTCGGCAAAGGCGAGGAGGCCGGCGCCGCAACCACGCCGTGTGCTACAAGGACTTTAACATTGGGCGACGGCGGCACCATCGAAGAGGTCATCAAAAAATATGACAGCGGGAAAATGCTCTATGCGTATAAGATCGCGGGCATGAGTACGGTGAAGACCATTCAATACTCCGGCGAGGAGGTCGCGATTAAAACCCTCCCGGTCAATAATTACTCCGCAACCATCATGATAAAGGATGACCAGAAAGGTGGATCCGAGGTGACCTGGCAAGCTGCATTTTACCGGGGGTATATGAACAATAATCCTCCTCCTGAATTGACGGAAGAAGTCGCGGTGGAAGCGGTCAGCGGGATTTTTCAGAAAGGGCTGGCCAATCTCAAAACAATCGTCGAAACGAAATAGCCGGGCATGAAAATAACCGGGCGTGGTCTGGTCGCATCCACAAGCATTTGCGGGCTACTGATCCTGCTTGCTGCCTGGGACGCACGAGCGAAACCCTTTGCGTATATCACGAACCAGGGCGACGACACCGTTTCCGTAATCGATACCGCTGCGAATCGAGTCGTCAAATCGATCCCGGTGGGTGAAAAACCTGCCGGTATCGCCGTGTCCGCCGACGGTACCCGCATCTATGTCACGAATCCGGAAAGCCAGGATTTCTCGGTGATCGACGGCAAGGCGCACCGGGTTCGTGAAACGATTCCACTGCGGTCGGCATTGGTTGGGATCGCGGTGGATCCATCGGGTCGACGGATTTTCCTGGCCGATTGGTTCAATCATCAACTATTGGTCTATGAGTCCGCGCCGCTCCGGTTACTGGAACGGATCCCGGTCGGCAAGGCCCCGGCCGGAATTGCGATGAGCCCGGACGGTACTCGGATATTCGTTGCAAATCGGGACAGCAACTCGGTTTCGATCGTCGATGCGACGTCACTTAAAGTCATCGCCGAGGTCGAAGTGGGCCGGCACCCATTCGGGATCAGTGTCGATCGCAAAGGACTTCGGCTGTACACCGCGAATGTGGAAAGCAATGACGTTTCAGTGGTCAGTATCCCGGACCGGAAAACGATTGCCACCGTGCGGGTCGGCGACCGGCCCTATGCGACGGCGCTTGCCCGCTGGGACCGCAAGTTGCTGGTGACCAATCAATATGATAATTCGGTCAGCGTGATCGATACCACGACCTTGAAAGTCGTGAAATCGATCGAGGTGGGCGAATATCCGGAGGGTATTGCGACACATCCGGACGGTCGCCACGTGTATGTCGCCAATTGGTTCAGCAATGATGTTTCGGTGATCGATGCCAAGTATCTCAATGTGGTCGAAACGATTCCGACCGGGGAGGGCAGCCGCGCGTTCGGGCAATTCATACCTGCGGGGAGCTCCGGCCGGAATTAGCCATTTGAGCGGGGCACTTCGCGCACGGATTGTGTCGAATATGACAAAGATGCGTTGAGGTTCTGATCGAGATCAGCAAGCGACGAATCGGGCGCCGCTGTTCGTACCCGCCGCCGGGAATTGCAATATCGGATTGCCGTGGATCACCGATTGCCGTATTTTAGTTTCAGACATTCCAAATTTCCGGTCTTGGAGGACCTATGGTTTCGGAGATAGAAGATCTTACTGTTGATTATTTCGATGACGGGGTTCAAACCATCCAGCAGGTGGACAAACAGATACTGTCCAGGGGCGCTTGGACAACGATCGTTTTCCGTTATCAGGATTGGGACCGGAGCAAGAATGAGTTCGGTTCCGATAAATATACGATTCGCCGTTATCAGAAGCGTAACGGCGAATATCAGCAGAAATCCAAGTTCAATATATCCAGCGCCGAGCAGGCGAGAAAACTGATCGGCGCGCTGGAAAAATGGCTCGCCGAGCCGTCCGGATCCGAATGACCGCGCGGGGATCTCAAATCATGAGAAGGTGGGTGCTGGCTTTGGTTGCCGTGCTCGTTGTGTCCGGATGTGCAACCGCTACGGACAAAAAAAAGCAAAGCATGGACGGCGCGCTGCGTCTTTACGAAAAATCGATCCGGTGGGGAAGCTATGGCGATGCCCAGACCCTGACCGATATGCCGGTTCCGCAGGAAACGCTGGATCGCTACGAGGAAATCAAAGTCATTTCATATGAGGTTATCCGGCAGGACATAGTCGGTGATTTCGAACAACTGAATCAGATCGTGGAGATCAAGTTTTACCATCAACAGCAAGGCAAGATTTTGACCGTCCGGGATAATCAAGTCTGGAATTATGACAAAGAACGAGAAATCTGGCGATTGCAGACCGGGCTCCCGGATTTCATGTCGGTCGTTGACTAATCCGCCATCATTATTTTTAAGCAATTGATCCTAAATGCGTAATTTCAGGCCGTAAAATCCAGCCTACCATCCAGTACACCACTCGGCTGAAAATTTCCAGATTTCGGACGCCTTTTTAAGCCGGATTATGGAATAGGGTTTCATCGTCATCCAGTCCGCTTCACGATGCGATTTATTACAACCAACCGCCGAAGGTGAAGAAATGAACGGACAATTCCAGCCCGGCCAGGATCCGCGACGGGACAAATCAAGAACTTTGTCAACACGAACCGTTCAGCGAAAAATCATCCGTAGTATCGGTCTGCACGCAAGCGAACTCATTGACCACTTAAAGCCTCTGGCACTGAGCGGCGACACAGACGCCATACAGTCCTGCTGCATCTTGCTTGCCGCTGCCATATCTTTCAGCAACCAGCCGAAACCATGAGGTCATGACCCATGCCAAAAATCCGTATTGAGGCAGATATGGCCGGGGTTATGGCCGAAATGGACAAACTTGCCAAACGCGCCAAGGAAATCAGTAAGGAGTTCAACGCTCCGAACCGCGGCGGGTCGCAGGCGGCGTTCAATGGACTGTTGAGCCAGGCTGAACAGTTAGCCGATAAGCTGGAAGGGATTGGCAAGAAGGATATAACTCCGAAAAGCCTGTCTGCGTTCTCAAAACACTTTTCGGATATTGCCAAGACAGCGCAGGACTTCGAAAAGAAGTTATCCGGTACAACAACCCGGTCGTCTTGGATATCCACCATGAGCGACGAGCTGGGTAAAGTCGCGAAGGGGGAGAAGGATCTGACTCGAGTGCATCAGTTAATGGCGCAGGCGCGGATTCGGGTATCTCGCGAAGAAGTCAAGACAATGGTCAAGAGGAGTGGGGCTGGTATCCAGGACCGTTATAAAGGGACTCGTTTCGCTGGGTCGAATCTCGCGGAGGTTCTTGGCGCGCGGAACAACAAGTTGCGCGATGAGGTTCTGCAGAATCTTGGGATTAGTTCCGGGAAGGGTCCAGGAACGCGGAGTATGGTATCCAGCTTCATGCCTGGGTCTGCCGGCGATGTATTGAGAGGTGCAACCGAGGCGGCAGGAGAAGCCGAAGGCGGCGGTCTGTCTCTGGGCGGCATTGGCCGCTTTGCTGAGTTTGGTGGACTAGCGCTCGGTGGCTTTGTTGCGCTTGCACTGGCTAAAGGCGTAGGCGCCAAGGTTGGCGAAGCCACGGACGAATCCATTGTCATTTCTGACCTTCGCCAATCTTTAGGCGCGGTTAATACCGATTTTAACGTACTGCGCGATTCGATTCATGGTGCTGTCGATGGCTTTGGCGTCTTACCAGCAGAATCGGCGAAGCTTGCGGAGGAGTTCGTTCGCACGTCGGGTGTGGTCCGGGATGTATCCGACATTGCGCATAGCGCCGGATAGCTCACGCATCCAGCACGAATCAGGCGTTCAGTCGCGGCGGGTCACCGTCGATTGTTCAATAATAGGAAACAATCAGCCGAATATTTTTACCACGCTTGTTTTCATGCCAATATTCTGAATATGGCTTCATCATTAGCGTCCAGCTACGGTTCAGTTCTTGCTATCGAACATTGGTTACTAAAAGTAGCGATCACCGCCGGAAGGAAACACCCATTTTTATGGGAAACAACGTTTCCTTCCGAGATGAAAACATCTGGATTTCAAATCCAGATGGGAAAATTATCTGTTGACTTTCCATCGCCGCCAGCGTAATTATTCTTTCTAGGGTGTAGAAACCCTTCAAGTAGCGGACAACCGCATCCGTAATACTCGCGGTTTTTTTTTGCCTACCGATTTTGCCGGGTGGCGTGGTGAATACAACAGCCTTCCAGCAAATAGCCCGACCGTCTACTTGCGGTTTCTAACCGCCCGGCATTTACTCAATGATCGGAGGTTTCAATGAAAAGTCGAAAAGAAGCAAGTAAGATACTCAAGCAGTTCAGAAAATTTTCCTATGACGATATGAGTTCGGTCCAGTGTATGCTCACACTCTTGGTAGCTTATACAGACAAAACGGATGATATTGCCTCCGAAGCGGCTGCATCGATGAGCACTTTTTTAGGCCGCGATGCAAGACTTCGATTTCATGCTGGAAGATTTAAGTAATGTACTGGAGGATTAAAAAAATCTTCAACTTGATAAACCCGGCTTCGGCCGGATTTATCAAGTTGATACAATTTCAAATAAACTGAGCTGAAACTGAATAGTTCGATGTGCGGCCGATACAACATCATTTCCGATGCGCCCGCGTGGGTAACGGCGTTCGGCTTACCTGACAGTGCTGTCAACGAAATCGCTAAAATTTCTCAGAACTACAATGTGGCGCCAACACAGCATGTGCCGATTGTTCGGACCCTGGAAGAAATTGCAGGGCTGTTAGTACCGCAAAAGTGTGTCGCTACCTCGTGAAAGATTTTGGGACATCCAAGTCACCAAAATCGACTCGCCTACGCGACAACCATTGGGCCCCGGCCGCCCTGCGTCCGCGCCGCTTCGCCACACATCGCAAGCTCGGCGCAGGCTACGCACCACTCCCACAAATGGCTG
>JBGTCG010000252.1:0-2319 GCA_041748915.1 Methylococcales bacterium | reverse complement strand
CTTGCGACGTAACGGTGTCATCGTTGTTCTCCTCTCTTCACAACCAAAAGCGGTCGAGAGAAGTGTCCGACAAACCGTCAGTAAAGGGAAAACCTCCGAACGTGGAGGGAAAAGGCTGCCGCGAAGCGGTTTAGTTCAACAATGAGTCGACGAACAATCGTCGTGTTTAAACACGAACAGTGTTCGCATAGCACCCAAAGCGGGGGAATGCAGAATTTCAATCATTGAACAAATACTCCTTTATTTCCATGTTATTGGCGCCGCATTCGAACAATGCTTATAGGTTTCGACTGCGGAGAAATGCGACGTCTGGAACGAAGTCTACTTGAAATCGTGCGAATTTTGCAATACTGTATAGGTATTCATAATTTTGACCAAGCTTTAATGAGGGCATTATGACCACCGCCAAATCCTCCCCTTTCCTGAATCAGGTTCGTACGGCGATTCGTTTGCGCCACTACAGTATTCGTACCGAAAAGACCTATGTGGATTGGATCAGGCGTTTCATTTATTTCCATGGCCGGAAACACCCGAAGCATATGGGTGAAGCCGAGGTGGTCGCATTCTTATCTCACCTGGCGGTTTCCGGCAATGTCGCCGCGAGCACGCAAAACCAGGCCCTGAACGCGTTGTGCTTCCTTTATAAAAACGTATTGGAACGTCCGCTCGGTGAGCTGCATGGCGCCGTCCGGGCCAAGCGGCCACAGAAATTGCCGGTGGTGTTGTCGCAGGACGAAGTCGCGCTCCTCGTTAAAAATCTGGACGGCGTTCATTGGCTGATTGCTTGTTTGCTCTACGGATCCGGCCTGCGGATCATGGAAGCGCTCCGGTTACGCAGCAAGGATCTGGATTTCGAGCATACAGCGATCATCGTGCGCGACGGCAAGGGACAGAAGGATCGGGTGGTTACGCTGGCCGACGAACTGGTGCTGCCTTTGCGAAGGCATCTGGGCAACGTCAAAGCGATGCATGACAAAGACATCTTGGATGGCTACGGCAGCGTTTATCTGCCACATGCGTTGGAACGCAAATACCCGAACGCGCCGCGCCAGTGGGCCTGGCAGTATTGTTTTCCAGCCGCGAAGCGAAGCGTCGACCCGCGTTCCGGTATGGTCCGCCGTCACCACGTCGGTGAAAAAGCGGTTCAAAATGCGATCAAAACCGCGATGCGCAAAGCCGGGATCCAGAAACCGGCCAGTTGCCACACGTTGCGCCATTCCTTTGCGACGCATCTGCTCGAGCGCGGCATGGATATCCGGACCGTGCAGGAGCAACTCGGACATAAGGACGTGCGCACGACACAGATTTACACGCACGTGTTACAGCGCGGCGGGAATGCGGTGTTGAGCCCGCTCGGCGCGGTTTTGGGACGGAACGTGGAAGGGAAAGCGGATCTGTCGGCCTGAGGATTCTCCACCGGCTCCAGCCGAATCCGCGCACAGGGCTTCGCCGGTACCGTTCAAACGGATCCTCGCCAGTCTCGGAGCCTGGTCAAGATCTCGCTGAAAGACGCATCGCGGCGTTAAAACTGGCCTCAAAATGCTCACATACGATGTGTATGCCGCGCTTTTTCGGCCAGTTTTCCTTGCCCTGCATCCCTTGATCGAGATCTTGAACAAGCTCTCAGACCCAGCCGGTTTTCGCCCGCCGCCAATGGAATCAATCGAAGTCCCTAAGCAAGGCCTCCCGAACCTTTGCGGGCAACTTTACCTTATTGGAATACGCCGGGTGGTCGATCCCGGCACTCATGCCCGCGCCCTGCTTCAGCGCTGTAATCATCTCCGGGCTTAGCTCAAAGCGCAGAAAATGGATCGCCGATGTGGTCTCTTCGGTAGTGCGTTCCAGATCCTCGTCGGCAACCGGTATGATCGGTTTATGGCCGTCTACCTGGAGCCAGATCCGGTTCTCTATTCCAACCATCGATTTCAGTTGACGCCGCCGTTCGACGGGATCTTCGATTTCGATCATGAAGGTTGCCTTCAAGTTGTCGCCGTCCGGGATCAACGGGTTATAGGTCTTAAGTTCCGTTTCGATCCCCTGCTTCTCGAAGATCCGCTCGATGCGCAGCATTTCCTGGATCTGATAGTGGACCGTGATCCGGTCCTCGAAATACAGCGTCGCATTCGGTCCGATCGGGAGTTGCCGGTTTTTCTTATGCGTGATCGCCTTTGCCCGGATTTCCTGGCGCAATTCGGCGTATTCTTCGAGAGAATACAGGTCTTCCCGGTTTAATTTCTGCATGGATTAAATTCCGTAGGCCTGACGCAACAGGGTGAACGGGCTTTTTCCTGGCGCGCCTTCACCGCGGCATACGTCGAT
>JBGTCG010000251.1:0-3234 GCA_041748915.1 Methylococcales bacterium | reverse complement strand
CAAAGTCTGCCCCAATGCGTTATCTTCTTGCTCAAGGACCGCTGTCATCTGTTTATCCTCTTTTTTGTTTGCTGAAAAACGTTAGGATATCCGATAGCGGTCCTTCATAGTTTCTACCAATATCGCCAAAATGAGAATTGCCGGGGATTGATGGAGAGATCGAAGTGTCGCGCCGGTGCGCGGAGCGGTGAGCTGCGAACTACAAGCCAGGAAGGTTTGGCTGGACAGCCAGCGAAGCAGGGATAGCGTAGCGCAGATGGCTACTGCGCAGGCCGAGCAAAGAACCGAAGTTGTTCCACCGGTAGCACGGTTGCGACCCCTTCACGCACGAGGGGAAACATCCTTCGAGGTCCGGTGTGGCAAATCAGGGGGCTCATCGTCGACGATGAGATATTGATTGAACGAGAACCCCCGCCCTCGATTTGAACCGGCGTACTGATGCGGAAGATACCGGAAGGAGGAGTCCAAGTTATTAGCTCACCCGCCTGCGCCCCACCACAAAACCCGAAAATACCAACGAAGCCTGCGGGCGAGGGTCGGGTGGCGCGCCATGTTAGACAAAGATTCACGCGGTGCGCGCCGACCCACGGAAAGGTTACTTCGCCAGCAGGACGCCCCACATGAAGTCGAACTGTAACGACCCGTCCAGCACGCCAGGGATCGGAGCGCCGGTCGGATTATAGGGAAGCATCGCCGTTACGCCGGAGGTCGGCGTGCCGGTCGCTCCGAAGGATGCGTAGACGTGGCAAGCGATGCAGGACGAAGCGGATACAGTTCCATTGCCCGTGATCCGTTCGATGACCGAACTGCCGAGCGCATAGGGCGTTCCATCGGGGGCGTTATAGTCGACCTCGGTTGACTTCAGGCAATAATGTTCCCAGACCGGCGAAAGATTCGCCTTGGTCATTAAAGTCTTCAGCGGCTGCGTCTTGGGGCAGGCGCCATATTGTGTGTTGACCGCAGCTTTATTCGGCAAGACAGCCGGGATCTCAGCACCGAAGCTGTCGAAACATCCGATACTGTCGCACCGGCCCGGATTCAGTTGATGCTCGAAAGTTCCCCAGACCCAGTTCGGGTTTTGGCGGCTGCTGACATGCAGCGCAACGAGGGCATATTCGACGGACTCGGAGGTAGTCGTATAGTAGAGTTGTGCGATATTGGTGATATCTCCCAGTTCGGGGATCCATTGCAGCATCGTCTGCACAGGGACCCAGTCGCCCTTGACCGCAATGGCAGACGTAGGCATTGTGACCTTGAAGGATTTTGCGTAAGCGGCCGCCAGTCCCGCTTGTGTATTTAGATTATTGTTGACGATATAATCGAATTGCGGACGATTTCGCTTTACCTCCTCGGCGATGCAGGGCGTCGGCGTGCCGCTGGTTGGAAACCCGCCAACCGCGGCATTTCCAGGGGGGTTGCAGGCGACATCAATCGTAGCGTGAGACTGGGCTTTCATTGCGCCGAGCACGCTCCCGTGCAGTTTCTTAGGCTCGTCCGGGCCGGGCCAATGAGGCGTTTTCGAGAACGTATCCTCATCTGATGCCCAGGTTTCGAACACTACCGTCGATGGCTGCGACTTGAGTGCCGGCGCCGCGATTTCCGTGAACAGGCGCCAGATGAATTCGTCGGAGTTCTGGGTCGTCCCGTCAACGGCTCCGGCCGTTGCCGGGACGGTGACGACGACCTTATCCTGCGCCGGGGCCACTGCTAATTTCACCCCGGCAACAAGTAGCAGCCCGGCAAGTAGTACGAAGACAAGAACCAAACGAACGTTTTTCATAGCTGCATCTCCTTTGGATTTTAGTAGCGCCTAACGACCTTGGGGTTCAGCGGCGACCAACCGAGGTTTCCAAGCGACTGAGGAGGTGGTCGTCCGTCTGCAACGCCAGGTTGGGCAGCTTCACACTCTCAAAGGCCATCCCAAACGCTCGACCATTCCTTGCACGTGGGATCGCAATCCGGATCATTTGACTGCGAGGAAGTGTACGCCGGTTCGAAGGTTCACTTGACTTCGCGATTTGACGCATCCCGCGCCGTTTGGGAAGAGGGAGGAGTCCATGTCATCAGCTCAGATGGAATCAGCGAAACTAAAGCTGAATCTCGATTCCGACCGGACAGTGGTCCGAACCCATGATCTCACACCGGATCGCCGCATCGTTTACGCGCTCTGCAAGAGACGGGCTGATTAGGAAATAATCGATTCTCCAACCGATGTTTCTTGCGCGCGCGTTAGCCCGGAAACTCCACCAGCTGTAGGCGACGGTGTTCGGATGCCGACTGCGGAAGATGTCGATAAAACCGGATTCCAGGAGTCTGCTGAAGCCGTCGATTTCGACTTGGGTATACCCCGCTGTCTTGTTATAGTTCGCTTTCGGCCGGGCGATGTCGATTTCCTGATGCGCGACATTAAAATCACCGCAGACGATCAGCGGTTTCTGTTGCTCAAGCTTTTTCAGGAATTCCAAAAAATCGATATCCCATAGGCTACGATAATTCAGTCGAACTAGACCGTTTCCGGAATTCGGTACGTAAACGTTAACCAGAAAGAAATTCTTGAATTCCGCCGTGAGCGTTCTTCCTTCCTGATCGTGCTGTTCACAACCGATTCCACGGATCAGATTGATTGGTGAAATTCGCGACAGAATCGCGGTCCCGGAATAACCTTTTTTGGTGCCTGCGCTGGCGCAGACGTGGTAGCCGTCGATTCCGCCAAGCACACCGGCAACCTGCTCCGGCTCGGCCCGCGTTTCCTGGAGGCACAGGATGTCGGGCAAACAAAGGTCAAACGACGATCGAAAACCTTTGTTTTGAATGGCGCGAAGTCCATTGACATTCCAGGAGAGTATTCTCATGACCAGGACGAGGATTGAAATGGCCAAGTAGTATATCGGAATCGCAGGGCGATTGGATGAGAGTGAAACAGATTCACTGGTCCGTAACGGTTGCGCAGCGGATATGCCGAAGACCGTCTTTCTTCATTAGAAGCCGGATTGCATCCGATGCGATCATTAAACTGAAGCGGATCGAGACTGGAAACACCACGGCGAACTGTCGTTCCGTAGAGCGCCTCTGAGGTAAAAGTCGGTAATTTTCTTTGAGAGTCCTAACTAAATATAGATATGAAGGCCACCTGATAATTGGTGAAGCTTTCGGGATTATCGTGGAGGTGATGGTAAAGTCGAAGGGAGAGATCCACCATTTCTTTGCATTTGGAGACGACCTTTGTGCGGCGTC
>JBGTCG010000250.1:0-4514 GCA_041748915.1 Methylococcales bacterium | reverse complement strand
CGGATCCCACGGCGCCTCGGCCGTGAGGCGCTCCGCGTACTTCAGCGCGGCGGCGCGGTCGCCGGCATCCCGGCGGAAGGTCGCCGCGGCAAGTAGCAGGTCGCGTTCACGGGGATTACGGGCAAGCGCGCGATCGAGTATTTTCAGGGCTTCGCGCTGTTCGCCCGTCGAGTGGAGAAACACGGCATAGACGTACGCAAAGCGGGCGTCGTCGGGCGCAAGGGGCCGCCTGGCGCAGTTCCGGTGCCGCCTCCTCGGTCCGTTGCAATCGGACCAGCGCCAGACCCAGCGCGTGGTGCAGTGGCGCTTCGGCCGGCAGAATCCTGAGGCCTTGGCGCAATATCGCTTCCGCGTCCCGGTCGCGCCCCTGAATTCGACGCAAATCGGCGAAGTTCACGTAAGCTGGCGGATAACCGCTTTGCAGCACGAGGGCGGCGCGGAACTCGGTCTCGGCCTCCTCGTAACGCCCGAGTTCGGCGTAAAAGGTGCCAAGATTGGTACGATGCTCGGGACGGTCCGCGTGCAGGCCTTGCGCACCGACGTACTCGTCCACGGCGCGATTGTAGGATACCCTCTGCAATTCAGTAAGCGTCGACCCTGGTACCGAGGCCAGTACCCGCGCAACTTCCATGCGCACCATCCGCACCGGATCGTCGAGTAACGGCGCGGCGAACTGGACGCGTTGCACGGGTGGCAGCAACTCGATCGCCGCCAGCGCGGCATGCCGGACCAGCGGACTCCCGTCGGCGAGTGCGTTGACGGCCGTCCCGATGGTTGCGGGATCCGGCTGGCGTGGCAGTAAAGCCGCGGCGGTAGCACGCGCGATATCGGGTTGGGTACGCTCATCGAGCAAGGTCAGCAATTCCTTCACCGCTTCGGGTCGTCAGCCTCCAATCGATAGCGCTGGAATCCGGCGGCAGGGCGCCGGTACCATTCCAATATCCAGTCCGCGGCCCACTGCGGCGACCGGTCTTCGTGACACTGGTTGCAGGCGTTCGGCACTCCGTACTGCACGCTGAGATCGGGACGCGGCACCCGCAGGCTATGGTCGCGACGCGGGTCGACCACCATATAGGTCGTTGCGGGCATGTGGCAGCTGACGCACTGGCCAGCGGCTCCCGAGGGTTCGTGGAAGGAGTGCGAGGCCGTATCATATTTCGCCCGGGCATGGCATCGACTACAGACCGCGTTGCCGGGCGCGTGCAGCTTCAGGCTATGGGGCTCGTGACAGTCGCTACAGGTCACGCCCTGATGGTACATCTTGCTTTGAAGGAACGAACCCCAGGTATAAACCTCTTCGCGCTGCTGGCCGTCGATCTGATAAAGCCGTGGTTCGAGCAACGAGGGCTGGTAGTAATCGAGGAAAGGTTTGCCCGCCGCGAAGTCCTCGGCAATCGTGGTTCGTCGCGCGTGGCACGGTGCGCATACCTCGATCTCGGCGCGAATTGGCTTCGGATTCTGCGGTCGCGCGGTTCCGTTCTGCGCGTCCCCGATCCAGTGATTGGTGCGCCGTTCCTGGAAAACCACGGTGAGGCCTTTCGTGGGGTCGGATTTTTCCGAAGCCTGCGAATCCTGCTGAGTCCACTCCAGATGCCGGGACCCCGGACCATGGCAAGCCTCGCAGGCGACGTTTATTTCCGACCAGGTCGTCTTATACACATGAGCGGTGCGGTCGTAGTTTTTCTTGAGGTTGGTCGAGTGGCAATCGGCGCACATGAAGTTCCAGTTCTGCTGCGGCCGCGTCCAGTGCAGTTCGTCCTGGTATGTAACGCGCTCGTTCGGGTAGAGGTGGAACCAGCGCTGTCCGCCTTGCTCCTTCGGGCGGCTGTCCCAGGCTATCGACAGCGCCTGCATGCGCCCCCCGGGAAATTCGATAAGGTACTGTTGAAGCGGAGTCGCGCCGAAGATGTACTGAATTCTGTAGTCGGCGACTTGGCCTTCGCGGCCATCAGTTCTGACGACGAACTGCCCATTACGTTTCGAAAATGTCGAAGTGGTGCCCGCGTACTCAAAGGTTGCGTTGTCAAAATCACCGAGCACGCTGCGCTCGTCCGCCAGCTGCATTGCGAGATTATGGTGCGATCCTTTCCAGGCCTGAACCTCCTTGATGTGGCAAGCGGCGCAGACCGTAGAGCCGAGATATTCCGGAACGGTGGATGGAGAACTGGACGCGGGAGTTGGAGTGGGGTTGGGGGTTTCGGATGGGCGTTGTGACCACCAGAGGCCGAGGCAAGCCGATGCGACCGCAAGCACCACCGCGATCCAATTCCGCGACCGGCGCCGCCAGTTCCGTGGCGCCGCCGTTGGTGACTGAAGTGTCGGGGTCTCGCGTGCCTCACGTCGTTCCTTCTTTCGTTTCTTCAAGCTCATTCAAAACATTACAAGCTTGGATTCCCTAAAGAGACTCTTTTCTGTGACAAGCATGAGGGCGCAAAAAAGCGGGTCGTGATGGGTGATGACAAGAGAGTCTGCCTCTGATCAGCGGTGGGATTCGGGTTCGGTCGGAGTCGCCGGGACGGTGAACCACTGATCTTTCGGCACGACCTTGGGCTGTTCCGGATCGCCCTCGTAAGCCGGCGTCATGATCTGCACGCCGTACTCATTGAAAAGGTCCAGGATATTCTGGTGGAGCGCGGTGTACAACCTCGCCATCGCGGAAGGCTGGTCGCAATAGGCGTTTATTTCGTAGGTTACGGCGAAATCCCCGAGTGACTTCTGCAGTACGAAAGGCGCGGGTTGCTGCAATAGCCCGGGCGTGCGCCGCGAGGCTTCCAGCAGCATCGCCTCGATTTGCCGCCACGGTGTCTCGTAGCCGATCCCGACCGTGGTGTGCAGGATCAGGCCCTCCTGGCGCGCGTAGGTGCTGTAGTTGATCACCTCGTTGCTCAGAATCACGGAATTCGGGACCACGATATCCTCGTTCTTCGGGGTGCGCAAGTGGGTGACCAAAAGCCGCATTTCCACGACGTCTCCGATGTGGTCACCGATCTGGACGCGATCGCCGATTCGAAAGGCCCGCCGGTAGGTCATGGTGTAGCCGGCAATGACGTTAGCGATGATCGATGAGGATCCGAGTGAGAAGAGCACACCGAGAAAGATCGAGATACCCTTGAAGGCATTGGTCTCGGAGCCAGGGATATAGGGATAGGCCACCACCAAAGCGAAAATGATGACCAAAAGCCGCAGAATCCGGTAGGTAGGCCAGGCCCAATCGGGTTCGAAACCGTGCGGGGTCACAGTGCCTTCGGCGATGCCGGAAAAATACAGGCGAGTTACCTTGAGCACATAGCGCGTGATCACGAACAGGATCGCGATGAACACGAGGTCCGGAATAATGCCGATCAACGCCGTTCCGATCTTGCGCAGCGGGTTCACGAGCAAACCGAACAGATAGCCGGCGAGGACCCGGGTCCAGGGGAAGAGCCCCAGGACGAAATTGAGATAGAGATAAGCCAGAAGCAGCACAAAAACAATCCACGACCACCTCGATAAACCACGCAGGACTGCCCATATCTGCTCGGCGCGCACGATCTCGAAAGACTGGATCTCCAGAGCATGTATTTTTGATCGGTAGAGCTCCTCCATGCCCGCATCAATCCGTCTGAATATCTTTCGGCCCAGCCAGAGTGCCGCGAGCAGCACGACGCTGGCGCCGAATGCGTAAAGGGCGGCCCGAACAAGGCGCTCCGGACTACGGTCGCCGCGGTAGGCCTGAACCGCTTCCAATATCTTGGCCTGGTAAACCTCCGCAAGGATCTTGCGGGATACCCCTTCGATCGCGGCGTCGCCATCGAATACGGACATCACGGGGTGGTCACCCATGAGGATTTTCGACCGATCCGTCGCATCGACCGAGCGCAACATTGTTTCGGAGAGTGTTGGGTCCGAAGCAACCTTACGGATTCGGTCGGCGATCAGGTGCGCGCGCTTTTCGGCTGGAAAGGCCTTGATTCCGGCCACATAGAAAAGTATTCCGCCATCGACCTCGACCCGCGCCATGGGCTCGCCGATTTCTTCACCGGCTTCGGGGACCGACGCCACCGGCGCCAATGCCGATGCGTCAAGCGGTGCCGTGAGCAGCACGGCGAGCAGCGGCCAAAGGAAATGTCGCAGGAGTGTTGGTGCCCTGACCGCGCACAATGCTGAAAATTGGCCAGGGTTCATGAATGATTGCCGATGATGACATTCACCAAGGTGGGCCAAATTAGTCCGCGCGTGTCACCGTAATTAATTTGCAGGCCGCCCCCTGAGGAACGTCCTGCCCTGCATCTCCCGATTCGCGATCAATATACAACGTTATGCTAGATTCTTACACACCTGTCCGGTTCCCGCCCTATAAATTTCGCTTCCGAAGAAAAAAATTCGTTAGCAGTTCCGAGCAACGGTCCGCGAGAACCCCGGCATCCCATTCAATCCGGTGATTAAAAAAAGAACGGTCCGGCAACGAGATTGCGCTGCATACCGCGCCGCGGACCGGATCGGCCGCGCCAAACACCAACCGTTTGATGCGCGCG
>JBGTCG010000249.1:0-27197 GCA_041748915.1 Methylococcales bacterium | reverse complement strand
GGCTCGACGTAAAATCTTTACATCACTATGAATATCAAGGTCTTCCGTCGAATATCAACCTACTCAATATCCAACACAAGTACCCACACAGATTATTCGATCTCATTCTTAAAGAACTACAGATTGCTCTGTACTGAGTCTCGCTATTATAAAGAACGAAGTCGCTGCGTCAAGCGCAATCGCAACAAAATCATCCAACCCGGACTCGGTGAAAATGCCGGTGAATTCCATACGGGAAAGAACCATAGAACGCCAGTAAATTGCCACGATTTTCCACGGTTCAATCAAGATCGTCCTGCAGCTAAATCCTGATATTGAATTGGGGCAAGGAATCCCCGGAGCTCAGGAATCCCGCCCAGTTCCGAAGAGATCAATACTAATAACTTCCCTGGATATATTTCTCCAGTTCACGGATCTTGAATTCTTGGTCGGAAATGATCTGCTTGACTACATCGCCGATACTGATCAATCCAATCATTTCGTTTTCTTCCAGTACCGGGAGATGCCTAATCCGTTTCTCGGTCATGATAATCATGCATTCGTCGAGGCTATCTTCGGGAGACACATATAAAACATCTCGTACCATCACTTCTTCAACCGTAATCTCCTTGGAAGATTTGCCCTTCAGAATCACTTTGCGCGCGTAGTCTCGTTCCGAAAACATACCGATCGGGCGCTTGTCCTTTATAACCACCAATGCGCCGACATCGTGCTCGGCCATAACTGTCACTGCGAAGTATACCGGCGTTTCGGGCGCGATCGAGAACACCGAATTTCCCTTCACTTTCAACACTTCTTTGACTGTATTCATCGGAAATCCTCCTAAGACTCGCATTGAGTGATATTTATTAATCCCGCCCGATATTCATCCTTTGCTCTAAAATCTGAACCTCGCAGTTCGATCGGTTCTACACGACGCCCAGTCAGCATTCGTCAGCCCTTCAATAAATCCTTCAAGCCAGCAAAGGGTTTAAAGGTCGAGTCGGAATCTTTTTCGGAAATTATCGAATCGCTGGTTCGTACCGAATCGATGTAACGGGAATGTTCGTTATCATGACAATAAATACACAACAATTCCCAATTACTGCCGTCCTGCGGATTATTATCATGATTGTGGTCTTTGTGGTGAACCGTTAATTCACGTAAATTCGAGCGGGTAAATTCCCGCGCGCATCGGCCACAGACCCAAGGAAACATTTTGAGCGCCTTTTCGCGGTAAGAATTTTCCCGCTGCTCACGGTTGAGTCTGGCTTCGGCAACAATTTGCTCGTTTCGACTCATAGGAACCTTTTTGTCTGCCATTATCACCTCACGTTTTCGTTTCGAAACCGGACGGCATGATATTTTTTAGCAGGATTATTGTAGCTCGAATGCTTCTTATACCAAATCCACCTGGACGGCCTCGTACGAATTCGAGCGAAGGCTGGCTGAGCTATTTCAGTAACCCAACGTCTTCGCGACGATCTCGTAGACGTCTTTGGATATATTTTCCGTGCCGATAATACGCTCCAGCGCTTCCTTCATGAATTGCTGGCGGTGTTGATCGAAACGCCGCCACTGGGTAAACGCGCCAACCATCCGGGAAGCCAACTGTGGGTTGATTGTATTGAGGTCGAGCACTACATCGGACAGAAAACGATAACCTCCACCGTTCTTCGCATGGAAATGAATCGGATTCGACTGGGAGAACGCTCCAACCAAGGAACGAACCCGATTTGGATTACGAATATCAAACGCAGCATGATTCTTTAATTCCGAAATCCTGGAGAGTGTGCCCGCCACCGGGCTCATGGCTTGTAACGTAAACCACTTGTCGATGACCAGAGGTTCGTTCGCCCACTGACTGAAAAAGGCATCCAGGATCCTGGTCTTGTTGGGGCATGAACTGTTCAGCACGCAGTTCAATGCGGCGATCTGATCGGTCATGGTCTTGGCGTCGGAATATTGCGCTTCGCAAAGCCGGTGCGATTCATCGCTGTCCAATTCGGTCAGGTACTCGAGACAGACATTTTTGAGCCGCCGCCGGCCGATTGCGTTTCTTTCGAAACAGCCGGATTCATCGAGGTTATTACGACGATAGCCCTCAAACAATAGGCCACGTAACTCCGTCGCGATTCCAAGTTTGACCTGACGCCTGGCCTCATAGATCGCGTCAACGTCGACCACGTCCATTTGTTCTCCGATATATTTTTCGGAAGGTAGCGTCAAAAGCAACGCTTCGAATGAAAGATCTTCCCAAGCGCTGCGCATCAACCGACGGAAGGCTTCGATCAATGCCGATGCGCGCGTGTTTATCGGTTCTCCGACCTGAACTGCGCGGACAGCATCCAGCAAGGTATGTCCGGCTAGCTCCTGTCCGGCTTCCCAGCGACAAAAGGGGTCGGAATCGTACGCAAATAGAAACTGCAATTCGGCCGGCGTGCGTTCCATTGCAAGCTTCACCGGAGCGGAAAATCCGCGCAATATAGATATAACGGGCTTTTCATCTAAATCTTGAAAACGAAAAATCTGCTTTTCTTCACGTAAATGAATCACCTTTTCATCAGCAGATCCTGTTTCGCCCTCAAGCCTGATGGGTAAAGGTTCACCTGCAGCGCCCAGCAGCGCCAACCGGATCGGAATATGGAACGGCTTTTTGTCGATTTGGCCTGGCGTAGGCGGACAGTATTGTGCGATCTCGAGCATCAGGGACCGATTCGTACGATCAAAGGCCGAGCCGACTTTGATCTCAGGCGTTCCAGATTGACGGTACCACAACCGGAATTGAGTCAGATCGATCTGATTAGCGTCCTCCATCGCCGTGACGAACTCGTCCGTGGTTACGGCCTGACCGTCATGACGCTGAAAATAAAGATCTGATCCCTTCCGGAAACCCTGTGCGCCAATCAGCGTTTGAATCATGCGTACGATTTCCGCGCCTTTTTCATAAATGGTCAGCGTATAAAAATTGTTGATCTCGATATAAGACTCGGGTCGCACCGGATGGGAGAGGGGCCCCGCGTCTTCGGCGAACTGGAAGGTACGAAGCCGGTTCACGTCGGTAATTCTCTTGACCCCGCGCGAGGTATGATCCGCCGTAAATTCCTGATCCCGGAATACGGTCAGACCTTCTTTGAGACTCAGTTGAAACCAATCCCGGCACGTGACCCGGTTTCCAGTCCAGTTATGAAAATATTCGTGTCCAATCACGCCCTCTATTTGTTCGTAATCGGTATCCGTCGCGGTATCGGAACGGGCCAGCACATATTTCGCGTTAAAAATGTTCAAGCCCTTATTTTCCATGGCGCCCATGTTGAAATGGCTAACCGCGACGATCATATACAAATCGAGATCGTACTCGCGGCCATAGACTCGTTCATCCCAGCTCATGGCCTTTCTCAACGAAGCCATCGCATGTTCGCATTTATCCAGATCCTGTTTTTCAACATAGATCGCGAGATGGATTTGGCGGCCCGACTGAGTCAGGTAAGTAGCGGAGATACACTCCAGCCGTCCGGCGACCAACGCGAACAAATACGCTGGCTTCTTAAAAGGATCCTGCCACTTGACCCAGTGGCGATTTCTGTCAAGTTCGCCAGATTCGATACGATTCCCGTTCGCAAGCAATACCGGATAGTGGTTCCGATCCGCGATCAAAGTAGTGGTAAACACGGTCATGACGTCGGGCCGATCGAGAAAATACGTGATGCGACGAAACCCTTGCGCTTCACACTGGGTACAGAACAGTCCGTTGGCCAGATACAAACCTTCCAGGCTTGTATTCGATTCCGGATTGATTCTAGTTACAACTTCCAGTAAAAAATCACGTTCCTGCGGAACTCCGGCGATAACCAGCCCGTCACTGGTGACCTGAAATTCGTTCGCGTTTAACTGCCTGCCATCAAGACTGAGCGCCTCCAATAATAATTCCTCACCGTCGAGACGTAATGGCGAGTAATCTTGCACCACCGGAATGTTTTTACGGAGCTTCATGCGCGTTCGCACGATTGTTTCGCTCGGAATCAGTTCGAAACGTAAATCCACCCAGTCGATCCGATAATCCGGCGGTCGATAATCCTTCAGATAAGTGGTTTTCGGGTTTGCGTCACGCATTTCGTTCTTTTCCGAATAACTGACAGGAATATATTCCGAGTAACAGCCAGGCCAATAGGAACGCCGTCCCGCCAAACGGCGTGATTGCTCCAAGCCAGCGAATCCCGGTCAAACTGAGCAGATAAAGACTTCCGGAAAACAAGATAATTCCGGATAACATTAAACGCGCAGCCCAGACCAATAATCCGGATCCGGTATCCGACCGCACCAGAATCGCAATCAGCCCCAGTGCCAAGGCATGCCACATCTGATAATCCACGCCGGTTTTATATATAGACATTGCCAAAGGTTCCAAAGTGTCCCGGAGCCCATGGGCGCCGAAAGCTCCCAACCCGACCCCGGTAAAACCGGAAGCCGCAGCAAATCCGAGATAGCGTTGAAAGGAAGGCATTAGGACTCCAGTAATCTTGGCATCAACTCGACGAGGTTACAGGGTCGGGTACGAAAATCCAACTGATCCCGGATCAGATGATCCCAAGCGGTACGGCACGCGCTCGATGAACCGGGAACGCAAAAGATAAAAGTCGCGTTGGCAACGCCGGCCACCGCGCGTGACTGTACGGTGGAAGTTTTGATTTCCTGGTATGAAATAGCCCGGAAAACCTCGCCGAATCCATCCAGAACCTTGTCGAACAGAGGGATCATTGCCTCCGGCGTTCCATCTCGTCCGGTTATCCCGGTCCCGCCCGTACTGATGATCACATCGATTCTAGAATCGGCGATCCACCGTGTCACAACCGCGCGGATCTGGTAAATATTATCCGGTACGATGAATTTTTCCGCGAGCCTGTGACCGGCCCCAGTCAAGCGATCCACCAATGCCTTTCCCGACAGGTCATCGGCCTCGGTCCTGGTGTCGGAAACCACTAGAACCGCAATGTTCAGCGGTTTGAATTCGGGGCTTTTGCTCATTTTGAATCCTCACCGGCATGTAATCGTGGATTCGATAAACATTCGTTGACGTTTACACGCAAGTTTCTACCTCGGACAAACGGGAAGCGTCAAATTGGTTGGGATCGCGAATTCGGTCCCTACGTTTCCTCCGCTCGGCGCGATAATGGCGGTATTGATGTCGATCAGTTTACCATTCAAATTAACCAATGCGCCGCCAGAATCTGCCGGGTTGATCGAAGTATCGATTTCACTAAATCTTCGTAACTGTCGATGCCAAAACCGGAACGATCCAGACCGAATGGATCACCGATCGCGACGACTATCCCCGACCCGCAATCGGCTGGAATCCGCAATCTGCGACTTGTTCAAAATTTGAGCCGGACCCTGAATTACGGCGACATCCGATTTGGGTCAGTCCCAACCACATGGTTATTGGTCAGCACGAAACCCGAATTCCGGTCAAAGGTAGTTCCAGAACCGAGACTGTGTGGACGATGCTCCCGCTGGCGACCGGGAATTTCAAAAAAATCCCTGATGAATGGATCCTGCATAGAGAGGTAATTTATTCCGATGATCTTCGAACGTGCGGAACCATTGATCACTGTGAGCATCACCCCGTCCAGAATCGGCGCTGGACCTCCGGTACGTTTTTGAGAGCCTTGTCGCCTAATCTTCATTCGCAAATGACCTATTATATTGAATGCGGTCACGCTTGAACAAAGCGGCTGAAACGCACGATTGCGAACCTTGAACTTGTATCAGATTAACATGACGGTTATCCTTAAATCCAAAGACGGACAAGCAATACGGAAGTTAATTCCTTTAACCACACTGCCCGAATCGGCGTTTAATACGTTGTGTTCTCAACTCCGGATAGAAGAAGGGTCGAAGGGCACGGTTCTGTTCAAACAGGGTGACCTAAAAAACGAATTTGTCTATCTGCTCGACGGCACTATTTCGCTCCAAGCCGCGGGTATGGAAATGGACTCGATTACCGGAGGATCCGAAGACGCCCGCTTTGCGCTCGCCCATCAAATTCCGCGCAAGGTTTTTGCGGTAGCCAAGGACAAGATCCGGTTTATTCGCATAAAAGCGGAAATCCTGAATTCGACTACTTCGAAACAGCAGGATTCGGTTGGCTACGATGTTTCGGATATCCCCGAAGAGTGTTCCGGGGACTGGATGACGACGCTTTTGAAATCTCCCATCTTCCAACGGCTACCCGCGGCCAACCTGCAAAAAGTGCTGACCAGCATGGAAGCAGTCGAGGTAAATGCCGGGGAATTGGTCGTCAAGCAGGGAGAACCTGGCGACTATTATTACATCATCAAAAAAGGCCGTTGCAGCCTGACCCGGAAGCCATCCAAGAATGCCAAGGAAATCAAACTTGCCGAACTAAAAACGACCGATACATTTGGCGAAGACTCGCTGATTTCTGGAGCCCCCCGCAACGTCAATATAACCATGTTGACAGACGGGATCCTGTTGCGGCTAAGCAAGGAAAATTTCCTGAATCTGGTCAAAAAGCCCGTGATCCAAATTATTTCGATCGAGAAGGCAATCGAGGAAGTCGAAAAAGGCGCGGTTCTCTTGGACGTTCGAACCTCGGACAGTTTCGGACACCGACACATCGACGGTAGTCGCAATGTCCCGTTTTTTTCGCTCCGGATGCAGATGGCGAGTTTGGAGCCAGCCAAAAAATTGATTGTCATTTGTGAAGACGGAAACACCAGTGAAGCGGCTTCCTTTCTGTTGATCCGCCATGCTTTCAATGCAGTTGTCCTTCACGGCGGATTCAATGCGTTGTCAGAACAGCATCGGGTGTTGCTTAGCGCCTGTTCACAATCCTCAGCCGCGCCACCCCCTCCGGATTTTCCTGAAGCGGATTTATACGAATCGGTTGCGGACGAAAAGCAGGCGCTCGACGAAGCTCGGCAGATCATTTCACAACTGCGAAAACAGCTACAGGTTGAAAAAGAAAAGCATACGACTTCCGAACATGACCAGGAAAGCGTAAGAACTTTGCCGGAAAATGACATCGCAAGTCTACCGGAGCTACAGAAACAGTTCGAAACACTAAATCGTGAAATCGAAATATCCAAAAAGGAAACAGAAAACTATCGGATCCGACTGGAAGATACCAACAATAAACTGGCCAGTTCGAACCGCCAGTCCGATCAGCTGACGGCCGGACTCAATGTAAAGCTGCAATCACTCGAGGCCGAATTAAACGATCGCCGGACCGAACTCGAGAATGCTGTGAATCAATTGGCCGACGATCAAAAACGAATCGATGCGTTTAACGAGAAAATTAACAATCAGCATAAACAGATCAATGAACTGAACACATCGTTCCAGGAAAAAGCCTCGACACTCGCAAAAGAAATCTCTGCAAAAAGCGTCGTTGAAGCGAACCTGTCACGTATTCAGAAAGAAAGCTCGGGTCAAGTCGCGAAACTGAGAGAACAGGCCGAAAAGTCGGAGCGGCTGATCACCGAACTGCAGCAGCAACTCAAACAGAGCCGCCAGTCGTGCGCACTGCTGGAAAAGCAGAAATCTGAGATCGCCGAATTGCGAACCGGGGAAGTCGAATCCCTGCTTGGTCAGAAACAAGCATTTGAAAAAGAAGCAGCCGATCTACAGCACCGGCTACAACAAGTCGTTGATGAAACGCAACGAACGGGATCGGAAGCAAAGGATCGGGTCGATCAACTATTGAAAAATCAGGTAGAACTCGAGCAACAATTTACGGAGAAAAATCACGATCTAGTATCCACGCAAAACGCACTGCGTGAAAGTGAAATACTTGCTCGGGAATTGTGGGATCAGTTAGACCAGTTCGCCGAAAGCTCCGCGCGCGAAAAACAAAATCTTCAGGACGACTTCACCGTTCAAGTAAAAGCATTGAAGGAAAATCGAAAAATCCAGGACGACCTGATTGAGGAGATCACACGGCTCAAAAATGAAGTCGAGAAAAGCCTGCGTGAAAAGGAATATGTCCAGGAAATCCTGGATACCGCGGTCGCGGCACAAGCTTCGGCGAATGATGAATTTGCATTGACCCGGAAGGAACTGGATGCGTTGAAACACTCATTTTCCGAATCGGAACATGCGCGCAACAGCCTGGTAGCGGAAAAAGCGGACCTCAACGCGGAAATTGAACGGATCACACTGGAAGGGAACGCTAAACAGCACGATCAGGAACGATCCTTAACGGAACTTTCCGATCAATGTAAGAAGTTTGAAATAGAAGTCACTGAACTGCGTTCCAGGCTCCAGCAGGCCAGTTCGAAAGAAGAGCGGCTCGACAAAGAAATCGCGAATCTCACTGCGCTTAATAACCAGCTGGCAGAGCACGCCAAGGAAGGACAACACGTGTTAAAGCAGCAGGTGGCAAACTTAAAGAAACAAAAAGAGGAACTTGAAACTGCAAAGTCCAGTATTGACCAGACCTTGAAGGATCAAACTTCCAGAGCCAACGCGTTAGAACAGGACCTTCAAAACACGAATACGCTCATTTCAGGCATGGAATCCAAAATTTCTGAACTGTTGGCGACTATCGCGACCGGCTCCGCCGACAATCAGACGATCCTGGACGACCTCGAACAAACACGGCAATCCCACAGGGAATTGCAGGAAGTCCTGGATCAACTTTCCGCGAATCATGAAAATGGGGTACTGAATGCCGAAATCGAGCGTACCGGTTTGTTGACTCGTATCGCGAACCTTGAACAAGCACTCGAAATAACCGGTATTGAGTTAACGGAAGCCAAAGATTCCAGACAGGCATCCAAAGCCGATCATTTGTCAGCAATCGAAGAACTCGAACTGCTGAAACAGAACAAACTGAAATTCGAACCCGAAATTGCCGGCCTCTCTGATCGGTTGGAGCGAAAAAACCGGGATTTAGAAGCGCTTCAGGAACAGCTTGGCCAAATGCAATCATCTGACGAAAAATCGCGGGGAATATTCATGGAGTTGTCCACGCGGTACGACGAATCGGTGGTACTGGCCGAAAACCTGAAATCTAGCCTGCAAAATCAGGTGGAAACGCTAGAGAACCAGATCAAACATTCAGCAGCAGACCTGGAAGAATTACGTGGCGGGATGAAACTGTTAACCAACGAAAGAGATGATCTGGACCTCAAAATTCAAGAATTGGGAGCTGAAAACGCCTCGTTAAAGCAAGCTCTCGAAAGCTCGGATCAACTCGGGGTGCAATTGGCCGAATTGCAGAATCTTTCCGCACAACACCAGCAAGAGATACAGCAAATAGAAGAAGCGCACGCTCAAAAAATCGCCGAAGCGCTAACCCGTCAAGCACTTCTCGAAGATAACGTCGCAGCATTGAAAGCGGATGATTCGGAAATTCAGGAAAGCATCGCTAATAAAGCTCAAGAGCTCAGCAGTATGGAAGAAAAGCTTTTCGCGATCCGAAAGGAAAATTCGATTCTCGCTCGCCGCCTCGAAGAGCTCAAGAACGGCGATGCCGAGTTCGCGGGAAATTCCGGCCAGCATTCCAAAGCACAGTTGCAAATCCGTACGTTGCAAGCTCAATACCAGGCCGTGCTGGATGAAAAGATGAAGGCGCTCAATGAACTCGCAAGATTGCGCCAGGAAAACTCGGCGATGGAGACACTCGTACAGAAATTCAGGGATCAACCCGACGCGAACCAGACGGCGGAATTGATCAATTGTCTTAAAACCGAACTAAACACAGTTCGGGAACAAGCCGAACGAGATTCAAACAGGATGCAAGACCTGCTGAATCAATCGCAAAAGGATCTTCAGGGGCTTGCGCAGAATCTAAAAACCGAGCGCCAACGCGTAGTCGAACTCCAGGAATCCAGCTTTCAGCATCTTTCATTAGATCCCGCGCTGACCCCGGCCGACCATGATTTATTCGATATGGTCGAAGAAAGAGAGGATCGGGCGACCGCCCCCAAAAAGTCTAGCAATCAGGGGAAAACCGTCCTCGGAAAATTGATCGCCCAACGGATCAAGAAGCACTAGAAAAGAGCGGCCCCCGATTTCGTGGAATCGCCAGCCTTGCAGTCGATAAAACCTTTCGCTGCGCGCCTGAATTAGGTGAAATCCAGAATCTGGCGGTTCGGTTCGGATTGAAGTACAGTTCGAATGCCTTTGAACAAAATAAGGGTTACCCGTTAATCACGTCCCACGAACTTAAAGTCCGATGAAATTTATCTGCAATCTCAGCGACCTGGCCGAAGTCGATAGTAGGGAATTCGTGCTGGCCGCAGTAACCACCGAAACGAACGGATTCGTAATAAGAAACCACGCCCACGTGGTAGCCTATAAAAATCAATGCCCTCATGCAAATGTGCCACTTAATTGGGGCGACGACAAATTTCTGGATATCTTCGGATCACATATCCAGTGCACCTTGCATGGAGCGCTCTTTAAACTTGAAAATGGGCTTTGTATCTGGGGCCCATGCAAGGGCCAATCCTTACAACCTATCAGAACCGTTGTTATTAACGATCAAATCTACCAAACTGGCTCGTCGCGTTAGGCACGCCATAGTCAATCAGCCCCGCTCGACCGGCCATCGAACTCCGCCACCGAATCCGGGTTCCGACGCTATTTGATCTTCGCTTCCTTGTACATCACGTGCTTGCGTACGACCGGATCGTATTTTTTGATTTCCATTTTTTCCGGCATATTCCGCTTGTTCTTGGTAGTTGTGTAAAAATGCCCGGTTCCGGCGCTGGAAACTAGTTTGATTTTGTCACGCATGATTCCACTCCACTCTTAAACTTTTTCGCCACGTTTACGGATGTCGGCCAATACTGAGTCGATCCCCAATTTATCAATCACGCGCATTCCTTTGCTGGAAACCCGCAACCGAACCCAGCGATTTTCGCTTTCCACCCAAAAACGATGATAATGAAGGTTGGGATTAAATCGACGCTTGGTTTTATTATGCGCGTGCGAGACATTAAACCCCGTTACCGGCCGCTTTCCGGTGACCTGGCAAATTCTAGACATCATACACACCCTTAGTTTTCAATAAACTCCCAATAAATCTTTATACCACAACGGATTTGTGAGGTAAACATCCGCCCCTTGCCCACAGCAATTCTCATTTTGAACAGAAACCTGCGTCCAATCGTACGTCGGGTTAGGCGCGCTCCACATTAACCTTGTCCAAACTCTTGCACAAACCGCGCGCCGTAACCCGACACAGACTTCAAATCAACCCTCGTCGTGTCGGGTTACGGCGCGCGTCAAGCCCAGCGATAAAAAGTCCAGTTTATTGGATGCGCGCCTAACCCGACCTACCAATACCGCCGAAATGAGAATTGCTGCCTTGCCCAAACAATCGGGGCCGGAGATTGGGCCACAAACGATAACCGTTCAGCGGACCAGTGCCCAACCTTCTTCTCGGGGATCGCTGGCAGCGGTGACCTGATTCATCCGCTTGTCCCAAAGGATAACCTGCATGTTGCCATAGCGGCGATTGATTTCTGTGAGCTGGTGACCTTTTTTGTGTAACGCGGTGATTTCATTCTTGCTGAGAGCACCCTGCTCGTACTGAATCTCATCGGGCATATATTGATGATGGAACCGCGGTGTCGAAACCCAGGACGTTGCCGGTCTCCCTTCGGCGAAATCCAGCGTGGCCAGAAGCACCATCGAAATAATCCGGCTGCCGCCCGGTGTGCCCAGGATCGCGACCCGCTCTTTGTCCTCTAGAAACGTTGGCGTCATACTCGACAGCATGCGTTTACCCGGCTCGATCCGATTCGGTTCACCGCCGACCAGTCCGTAGATGTTCCCGCTGCTCTCACTACTCACAAAATCGTCCATTTCGTCATTCAACAGCACACCGGTTCCAGGAGGCACGAAGCAGGAACCAAACGGAAAGTTGATGCTCAAGGTGGCCGCAACCCGGTTCCCTTCCTTGTCGATGATCGAAAAATGTGTGGTGTTCATGCCTTCCGTTACCGCCGGGCGTTCGCTAGCCGGCTTAGAAGACAAAAAACCGGACCGGTCCAGCCGGATATCCGCACGTAGTTCATTCGCATAACCGATCGAGGTAAGCTGTGCGATCGGCATCGATACAAAATCCGGATCGCCCAGATACCGCGCGCGGTCGCGATAAGCGCGGCGCATCGCCTCAACCACGAGATGCTTACGGCTAATTTCATCCTTTTGGCTCCAATCGAATCCGGCCAAAATATTCAATGCCTCGGTAAGTACGACCCCGCCGGAAGACGGCGGCGCTGCACTGGTAACCCGGATCCTCCTGTATTCCGAGCGCAGCGGTTTGCGTTCGACGACCCGATATTCGTCAAGATCACGCAATGTCCAGATTCCGCCGGCATCCCGAGCACCCTTGACCAGGGCTTCGGCGACCGGTCCCGCATAAAAACCGTCCCGGCCGCGGGCCGCGATCGATTCGAGTGTATCGGCCAGATCCTCCTGAATCAGACGAAAGCCCGGATCGGGAACTGCGGCATTTTGCAGAAAGATAGCCGCGGCGGCCGCGAATTCTTTCATTACCGGATACCGAAAAGCGACCGATCGTAAATAACTTTTTCCAACCACGAAACCGTCACGGGCATGGCGGATCGCCGGCGCCAGACTGGTTTTCAACGGCAGCTTGCCGTAGTGCTCCGCAAGATAAACGAGCGCGGCTGGCATACCGGGGATACCGGCCGATCGCGGACCATTGATCGAACGCTGCTGGTCGAATCCACCCGCCGAATCCAGATACATATCCCGGCTTGCCGCAAACGGGGCGCGTTCGCGGCCGTCGATCATTGTCTCCACGCCGTCACTGGCGCGATGCAACAGCCAAAACCCGCCGCCGCCGAGCCCCGAACCGGCGGGTTCCACTACCCCGAGCACGGCGCTCACGGCAACCGCCGCGTCGAATGCGGTACCGCCCTGATCGAGTATTTCAAATCCGGCCATGGTAGCGAGCGGATGCGCGCTGGCGATCGCGTTGGTCCGGGGCGCCGCCGCAATCCACGGAAAGATCAGCAGCAATCCAATGAACAGCAGACCGTTCCATAGGCCGCGGCCAGCCAGAAAAAGCATGGTAATTATTATTCCAGCGTGAGTTTCAGGTATTTTGCATGCAACAACTCAGGGCTTTCCGCGCGTTCAGGGTCCTTGATGATACAGTCAACGGGGCAAACGGCGACACACTGCGGGGTGTCGAAATGACCGACACATTCGGTGCACCGGTCGGGGTTGATGACATAGATTTCCTCGCCCTGTGAAATCGCGTCGTTCGGACATTCCATCTCGCAGACATCGCAATTGATACATTCATCGGTAATCAATAGCGCCATTATATTAACCTCGAACCTGGACTTTAAATTTTTTGACGAGGGCGCGGTTGATTCGTTCGGGCACGAATTCCGAAACATTGCCGCCAAGCTTCGCGATTTCGCGAATCATGCTCGAAGAAATAAATGCGTACTGCTCGGCGGGAGTCATAAAGATCGTCTCGAAATCAGCCGAAAGACGACGGTTCATCCACGCGAGCTGGAATTCGTATTCGAAATCCGAAACCGCCCGCAGTCCGCGCAACACCACCCGGGCGCGAATCTGTCTCGCGCATTCGACCAGCAGGCCGTCAAATCCGATCACTTCGACCCTATCGAATTGCCCGACCACCTGCCTTGCCAAGTCTACTCTCTGATCGACATCGAACAGAGGAGATTTATCCCGGTTTGCCGCAACCGCCACCACTACCCGATCGAAAATGCTTGCCGCGCGGGAAATCAGATCGACATGCCCATTGGTGATCGGATCGAATGTACCCGGATAGATTGCGGTTACCTGCATGGCGTCAGTCCCTCTCACATAAGTAATATGCCACGTCCCCGGCGTTTTGGCGTTTCAGGATCCGCCAGTTCGGAGGAAGTTCCAGGAACCGCGAATCTCGCTCCTGTTCAATATAAACCTTCGATCCGGAAACCACCCAGCCATACGATTCCAACCGGTCAACAACCATGGACACCAGCCCCATACGGAACGGCGGATCTAGAAAAACAATATCATAGCCGTCCTTCGGCGCCGTCGCGAGTAGCACGATCGCATTCCCCTGCAGCAGTTGAACACGCTGGGTTGCCAGGGCTTGGATCGCCGCGGTGATCGCGGCGCAAGCCCGGACATTGCTCTCGATCAGCAATGCCGATGCCGCACCGCGTGATACCGCTTCGATTCCCAGTATTCCACTGCCCGCGAAAACATCCAGACATCGCGCACCGGTGATGCTGAATTGCAGCCAGTTGAACAAGGTTTCCCGCACCCGGCCCGGTGTCGGCCGCAAGCCGTCGATCGCGGCGAAGGAGATCCTCCGGCTTCGCCATTCACCGCCGATGATTCGCAGCCCGCTGGTCACTCGCCGGCTGATTGTGACTCCCCTCCGACCAGCACGGTCTGGAACTGATTAAGGCGCAGGTGACTCTGAAAAGCCTTCTTGATTTCATCAGCAGTCACGGCATTGACTTTCTCGCTAAAGGTGTCCAGATAATCCATCGGCAAACCATAAAACCCGATCATCGCGACGTAGTCGGAAAGCTTGCTGTTGCTGTCAATTCTGAGCACGAAGCCGCCGGTCAGATTCCGTTTCGCCTTGATCAACTCTTCTTCCTCGGGGCCGTTGGCTATAAAATCGCTTACCGTTTCAGTGAGCACCCGCAAGGCCTCGACCGTCTGATCGTTGCGGGTCTGCAGTCCCATGATAAACGGGCCTGCACTCACCATTGGTGAAAAGCTACTGCTGGAACTATAGGCGAGCCCCCGTTTTTCCCGGATTTCCTCGCTGATCCGGGAGACCAGGCCACTGCCGCCCAAAATATGGTTACCCACATACAGCGCGAAATATTCCGGATCATTCCATTTCGACGCAGGCATTCCGGAGTAGATGTGAGTCTGTGCCGATGGAAATGCAATCGTCTCCGTTTGCCCCGAAACACTATAGTCCACCGGCGGAATCGACGCGGATAGTGACCCGGTCCCCAAACCGGCGGTGAGATCCTCGATTATTGAACCGGCTTTTTGCCGGGTCACATCCCCGACCACCACTGCGATTGCATTGCTCGCGACATAATATTGCCGGTAAAACTCGCGGGCGTCCCGATCAGTCAGGGCTTGTACCGTTTCCGGATCGCCAAGCACCTGGTGTGCATACGGATGATTCTGGTAAATCCGGTCGAAATAAGCCTTCGACGCCACTTGAGCCGGCGATTCCGTGTAACGTTGCAGCGTTGCCAGGATCCGTTTTTGCTCGCGCGCGAAATCGCCCGAATCGAATCGGGGTATACTCAAAACCGTGGCTGTCGTTTTCAGCGCGGTGTCCAGAATGCGCGCATCAGTCAGGGAACGCAGCGTGACCCAAGCCGAATCACGGGAAACCCCGGTCCCCAGCTTAGCACCAACGCCCTCGAGCCGTTGCGCAATCTGGTCCGCATTCCACTCTCCGGCCCCTTTGTCGAGGAGCCCCGAGGTCAGTGCGGCCAAGCCGAATTTGGCCCCGTCCCGCGCGCTCCCGGCGTCGAACACGAACTGGATGTCGATCAGCGGCAGTCCCTTGGCCTCGACGAAATATACCCGCGTACCCTTGTCCGTACGCCAGTGCTGAATGTTCGGACCGGCCTGGAGAGACGAAAATACGAGCAAGCTCGAAACGAATAGACCAAAGATTACCGTTTTAGTGCGCATGACGTCCTCCGGTACTGCGCGGGGCAGGTGCTCCCCGCTCCATGGGCAACGGCGTTAAATGAGCCACGGTCAATTGATCGTCAATCAGATATTTTTTGGCACTCTCCCGGATATCCTCCGCGGTGACCCGATTGATTCGATCGACATATTCGTCCATTCGCTGCCATCCGAGTCCTACGGTTTCCAGAAGACCAATCTGCATGGCCTGATAGAAAATGGAGTCACGCTCGTAAATTTTTTCGGCAAGAACCTGGGCTTTGACCCGTTCGAGTTCGCCCGGATTTACCAGTTCGGTCTGAAGTTCCCGGATTTCGTCTTTTAGCGCATTTTCCACCTGTTCCAGCGAATTACCTGGTGCAGGCGTCGCGTCAAAAACGAACAGGGATTTCAAACGGGCATACAAATCGTATCCAGCTCCGGCGCTAACCGCCAATTGCTTGCCGCGCACCAGCCGGCTTGCGAGGCGCGCGCTGTCACCGCCGTCCAGAATTCCGGCCAGTACTTCGAGCGCGTAAGCGTCCGCTTCTTTGTCAATGGTTTTCAGCACCGGAACCTTGTAACCCATAACCAGATAGGGCAATTCCGCCGGCAACCGGACAATTAAACGTCGCAATCCAAGCTGGTCGACCTCGACGCGCGGTTTGGGCGTATTCGCATTTCCGGACTTTAATGGCCCGAAATGTCCCGCGGCAAGGGAAAAAACCGCGTCCGGATCCACATCGCCGGCGACGACCAACACCGCGTTATTCGGTGCATACCAGAGTTCATACCAATCCTGAAGGTCCTTGACCGCGAGATTGCGGATATCGTCGGCCCAACCGATCACGGGATTGCGATATCCTCCGTTGGTATGCGCTACGGTCATGAAATATTCATAGGTCTTCGATCTGGGTTGATCGTCGGTTCGCATCCGCCGTTCCTCCAGCACGACCTCCCTTTCCTTCACGAACTCCTCGGCCGTTAATTGCAAATTGCGCATCCGGTCCGCCTCCAGTTCCAGGCTGACCGCCAATCGGCTTTTTTCAAGACGCTGAAAGTATGCAGTATAATCCTGTCCGGTAAAGGCATTTTCTTCACCGCCATTTTCCGCGATGATCCGTGAAAAATCGCCTGGCGGATGATTTTGGGTGCCTTTGAACATCATGTGTTCGAGAATATGCGAGACCCCGGTGATCCCGCCGTATTCGAAACTGGAACCGACCTTATACCAGACTTGCGCAACAACGACCGGAGCCCGATGGTCTTCTTTGACAAGAATTTTCAATCCATTTTCCAGTACCCGCTCGGAAACCCCGGGATCTGCTCCGGCGACACCCGCCCACAGACAAAGGAAAAACAGAATATGACGTATCGAAATGCCCATAGCATCCTCAGTATCCAAACCAATTCCAAACGAATCCGATCGGGGGCGATTAAACCCCGGCTATTGTAAACGAATAACAAGATTGACATGAAAGTAAGTACAATGCCGGCAAACAGCCCGTCCACGATCTGGGCCCATTATTGGGTGCTGTGTAAACCAAAAGTCGTTGCATTGATCGTATTCACCGCAATCATCGGGATGTTTCTTTCGGTACCGGGCATGGTTCCTGCTGCGATCCTGATCTTCGGAACACTGGGAATCGGATTGGCGGCTTCATCGGCCGCGGCTTTCAATCATTATCTCGACCGCAAGACCGACGCCAGCATGGGCCGCACCAGGGCCCGGCCTCTACCGGCAGGTCAACTCCAGGGTTCCCAGGTGATCGTCTTTGCGACGACACTCGCCGCTTTTTCGATGCTGATTCTGGTGCTATTCGTGAATACCCTGACCGCGGCTTTGACATTTCTTTCGTTGATTGGCTACGCGGTGATTTACACCATGTATCTCAAACATGCCACGCCGCAGAATATCGTAATCGGAGGGGCGGCAGGCGCCGCGCCACCGGTGTTGGGCTGGTGCGCGGTGACCGGAACGGTCGATCCGCACGCACTGCTCCTGTTCCTGATCATCTTCGTCTGGACTCCACCCCATTTCTGGGCGCTTGCGGTAGCGAAGCAGCACGAATATGCCCAAGCGAATATCCCCATGCTGCCCGTAACTCATGGCGCCGATTTCACGCGCCTGCATATTCTGTTCTATACAATCCTTCTGCTTCCGGTGACTTTGTTACCGTATCTGACCGGAATGAGCGGCTGGCCGTATCTGGTCGCATCTTTGGCTTTGAACTCGGTTTTTCTATATTATTCGATCGTTTTAATTCGAACTCGTGATAACAAAACTGCGATGAAGACTTTCGGATTCTCGATTAGTTATCTGATGATCCTTTTCGCGGCGTTATTGCTTGACCACTATTTGATTTGAATGCATGAAAAAAGTGGTTCCAGGTTCGATCGTACACTTTCGAAGCCGCTTGCAAAAATATTATTCATCTATTTATTCCGAGGAGTCATGATGAAACATCAAATCGTCGTCGTGGGTGGAGGATCAGCGGGGATCGCAGTTTCCGCGACCCTGTTGCGCAAGGATAAATCGCTTGACGTCGCGATTATAGAACCGTCCGAAATCCACTATTATCAGCCGGCATTCACGCTGGTCGGCGGCGGCGAATTCAATCCCGACGACACGCACCAGCCAGAATCGAATTTCATCCCGAAAGGAGCCGCGTGGATCCGGGATGCGGTGGCCAGCTTCAGCCCCGATCAAAATTCACTCAATTTGAAGGGCGGAGACACAGTCGAATACGATTACCTGATCGTCTGCCCCGGAATTCAACTCGATTGGGGAAAGATCGCCGGGCTCGAAGAAACGCTCGGCAAGAACGGGGTGTGCAGCAATTATCTGCTGCCATATGCGAACTATACCTGGGAATGCATCCAGAAATTCAAAGGCGGCAGGGCGCTGTTTACGCAGCCGGCGATGCCGATCAAATGTGCCGGGGCCCCGCAGAAGATCATGTATATGGCGGCCGATCACTTCAAGAAAAACAAGATCTCTGCGGATATCAACTTTAACACCACGCTCCCCGTCATGTTCGGCGTGCCGTTATTCGCCGAAGCCTTGTTGGGGGTTGTGGCCAGGTACGGGATCAACGCGGATTTTAAAAGCACTTTGGTCGCGATCGACGGCAACAAAAAAGAAGCGGTCTTCGAGGTCGAGAACGCCGATGGCGGCAAAAACAGGATCACCAAAGCTTTCGACATGATTCATGTCACTCCGCCCCAGAGCGCGCCGGATTTTCTGAACGGCAGTCCGATCGGCGATGCCGCGGGCTGGGTTGATGTGGATCCGGGAAACCTGCAACACAAAAAATACGGCAATATTTTCGGTCTCGGCGATGCCACCAACACGCCGAACGCCAAAACCGCGGCCGCGGTGCGCCTGCAAGCTCCGATCGTCGCCCGCGGTTTGCTCACAAAAATAAAAAATCGACCCGCGCCCAAGGCCTACGACGGCTACGGCGCCTGTCCCCTGGTCACCGGCAAAAATTCGGTCATGCTCGCGGAGTTCTGCTATAACGGCAAGGTCACTCCATCCCTGCCCCTGGACCCGCGCAAGGAACGTTACAGCTATTGGCTGATGAAAAGGTTTTTATTTCCGTTCATGTACTGGAAGATTATGCTGAAAGGAATTGAATTCAATGTCCCGCACAAGGATTTTCAACAGGATCGCGAGGAATAGAACAGCGAGCGCGCTTTGGAGATCACCGCCGCCGCTTTTAAAACCATCGAATGCGAGCAAAACTGCGGTCCAGCGCGCGCGTATACCGGCGCGCCGGGATGATGCGGTGAAATCCTCGGCGCCGCTTGCATGGCCCGCTCGCGTCCGTGTTCACGGTGGGGGAAGCTGATCTTGGAGCAACTCCTTCGGTAATCTTTGCACAGACCCGCTGTCGCGTGCTTGTCCTAGCCATTTCTTCACGAGCGGCGCGGCCTCGCCTGGAGCATGGCTCGCCCAGTCGAGCAGGGCCGCGGTGGCTTCCGGTCTACCCATGGCGGCCAACGCGTCCCCGCTCGCCATGAATACAACATCCTTGGGATCGGCGCGCCTTAATTCCTTGGTCAGGATCAGCACCGCGTCCGGATTGCGGATCTTTTTCAATGCCAGGAGCGCGGCGCGCGCGGGCAGATCCATGTCTTCCTCCGTTACGATCGGACCGCTATCGTCCAGCGTCTTCAGCAGCAATGCGATCCCGTCTGCGGAACCCACGTTCGCGATACCGCTTGCCACCGCCAGGAGTAGCTCCCAGTCATCTGGCTGCTCGTTCCACACCGCTTCCAGAGCCGGGGATAATTCAGGATGGAAACGGGCATCCCAATGATTATTGGTGATCTTGACGAGGCTCTCCAGGAGCAGACTGCGTAAGGGGGACGACTGGCTCCTCACAGCCTCGTCCAATACGATGCTCAGCGCCTGCGGGGTGGCCGCCTCGGTAAGCAGGGTAATAACCCACCGTTTTTGGTCTGGCGATAGCGCAGGGGACCCTAAGATCTCCGCTATCCCAGCATAGATCTCTTCGATTCCGGCTTGGCGTAACTTATGGGCCAGGGCGTGAGTGGCTATCTCTAACCGAGTCCATTGCTGGTTGTTCACTAGCTGTTGCCAATAGCCCCATAACTGCTCGGGAAGCTGTTCCAGCAGCCAGTCGAAATACTGTTGACGTGCCGCTACGCTATTGAGCGCGGCGGGAGGCTCGCTGGCGTGCGCGGAAGCTTTTTCCTCCCAGGCCGCGGTTGCTTTATTTTGCTCACTGCCCTGAGCGACGGCAGAAGCGCCGGTCCACCAGGTACCCATCATATCCGTCAAGACCTTGCTGATATCCGCTTCCTGCGAGGTTTCTTCGGTGTGTAGCACGCCGCTCTCCACCCGAAGGCGGTGGAGCTTTGCCGGATCGCCGGGAAAACCCGAGAGGTTGAAGTACCGCTGGCCTGCCACCGGGATAACGCCATCGCCTGGGTATTGGCTGGGCGGCAGATCACCCAACATAAACATCTCGGCCTCCTTCGATACTTGATCGCAGACGTCCGTTTTGCCTGCTCTATCGAAGATGGAATAGGCATCGACGAAGGGCAGATCCGTTATCAGGAAGATTCCCAAATCGAGTTTCTTGTACACGATCTGACCGTATTGGAGGGTGGTGGGGAGCAGGTTGATGCCCTGGTTTAATTCGCCGAGCACGCGCGAATCGTCGGCTAAATCCTTTACCGTGGGACGGCGCACATCGAACCGATCAGGATTCGCGACACCGACACAGGTTCTCTCTCCTCTCAAGAAGTCAACCACTCGCCAGTCAGCGTCACACGCTTGGCCGGCGCAGGTCGCGCGGGTATTCGTTTTTAAGTATTTATAGACACGGCCAAGCTGACTTCCCCGGTGCGGCGTCCCTGTGGTCAACAGGCCGAGCACGTTCGCCTTCGCCTGGGAGGCGCTTTGCAGGAAGGCACGCGCCGCCAGGCCACCCCGACTGTGGGCGACCAATACGATCTCGGCATGGCCGTAATTATTCACCAGGCCGTTGACCGCGCGCTTCACCTCCCGGCCTAGCTGGGTAAGGGTCGAGAAGTCTCCCGAGAGGGGGGAGGCGGTTGTGATACCTTCTAGCCCCACCCGGCCCGAGATCGGATCAAAACTCCCGAAGCTTACCCGATAGCACAGTACGGCTTGTGGATTCGGGACGGAGCTTTCCAGGAGGACTCCATTCGCGATGGTGGCGCAGCTATTGTTGAACCTGAGCGCGACAAGATCATTCCAGGTATTGGGATCGGAATTCATGCCGTGGAGTAAGAGTAACACCTTGACGAGCGCCGGCGATGTCTCCGCCCGTGCACTGAGGATAGAGACCAATAGCAAGGCCAGGAGCCCCACTGCCTTTACCGGCAAGTTCATATTCTTGGTTTGTAGAGCATTCATTAGCGAATCTTCTTCCAGCTCAACTGCTCAACTTTTATCTTTGTCAACTTCAACATTGCGAACAACGCCCGCTGTTGCGATAAAACGTAGAGCGTCCTCAACAGACATATCTGTTTCTACTACCTCTTTCCGGGACATGATGACCGTATTACCACCCATCTGATAACTGAATGGCAAATATACGGCAACGTTGTCATCGGCAATAAAAGTACGGGGAAGCTCGTCAATATCCGAAACCGTAATAAACCCTATCTGTTGACCATTGCCGGAAGGTACCTTAACTAAAACGACTTGATTAAATTGCCCTTTGTTTTTGCTGGAAAAAAGAGAAATAAAATCGCGGATCGCCGTATATATGCCTTTAACAATCGGGATCTGCAGCAGAAGTTCTTCAAAGCTATTGAACAGTCTGCGAAAAGTTCGAGTCTCCAGAAAGCGTCCAAAAAAATAGACGACGGCAAGACCCAATACAAACCCCAAGCCTTTTATGTACCAACTGTCAGGGAAGAAAAACTTGAAGATATTTCCCAGCGCCAATTCTGCAGTACCGGCAAGCCAGAGTAGCAGATAAATAGTGAATATAAGGGGGATAAAAGCGATCAAACCATTGAAAAAGGTTTTACTAACCGGCTTCATTTTTAATTTCCAATTATTGAAATTCATACGGATAAATTGAGCGTGCCATGAATAATGGGTCTATCGTTTACGTTGACTTCTCATATCTTAGTCACCTACCACTCTACGTCTTGTCACTAATATAAAAATATCGCGTGAAGCTTCGCACCGAGTTAGTACCTTGTCGCGGTTGATATCCCAATAGCAGCGAATCCATTCGCGTAATCCGATTGAATTGACCGTCTCGAACAAATCCGTCCACGCAATGTGTGAATCGGTTTTTTGACTTCAGAAACGACGGGAAATTCAATTAGAATCCCGTAACGGTCTTAATCTTCAGAACTTACGCGTCAGGGAGGACCATTCCGCGAGCGGGAAATTATGCGAAAAGGGATATCAATGAAGTATTCAAATGCGGTGCCACGGTTTAAGGGTCCTCCAGACCGAAAAGACTCTCGAGCCAAAACGAGTTACACTTCCAGTTTGGTGCGAGACCTTTCAACGACTCCGGTCCAATCATCCGCAACGACACTCCCGTCGCGGACTCGTTCCATGGCATACATCGATATGCGATCCCAGCGCCGCAATCACCGGTTGCGCCAGACCTTGATTCATTCCCAGCGGGAAGCGGTCAGTTCATCGTTGATGACCGGACTTTGCGACAATTTCATCAATGCTTTCGCGATTCATTTGAAAGCAACGATGCCCCAGGTCGCGTGGCTCACCGCGATGCCGCAATTCATCGGCGCCAGCGCACAGCTCCTTGCCGTGTGGATGGGCTCTTTCCTGTCGCGTCCCAAGCTGATTGCGGGCGCCGCGTTGCTACAGGCGATGGCGGTGATGGGTCTGGCTCTGCTCGCCTGGTCCGCTCCCGTGTCCGCCGTAACCTTGTTGATCCTGATCACGACACTGTACCACAGCGCGGGAAATCTGGTACAACCGCATTGGCGCGCGCTGATGGGATGTCTGGTTCCGGACCGACGCCGCGGCCGGTTTTTTGCCAATCGTACCCGCAACTCGATGATTACGGCGTTTCTGGTTTTTATAGCGGGAGGGGCTGTATCTGGATACGATCCATGCCGGGCATGCGGCGCGGTATGGCTTCACGGTGTTGTTTCTGATTGCCGCCGGCGGCCGGTTGATCTCGGTATGGTTGCTTTATCAGATGCACGATCCGGCACCGAGACCCGATCGCAAGGAAGAGCGCGCGTATCGACGGACTTTCGGATCGATCCTGCATGCATTCACGAATCCGGCGTTCCGACATTTTACGTTGTTTACCGCGAGTCTGCAGGGAACGGTCGCGATCGCCGCCCCGTTTTTCTCCGTGTACATGCTGCGCGACCTTCACTACACCTATATCGAGTTTACCGCGAACCTCGCGACTTCCATTTTCGCTTAGTTTCTGACCCTTAGCGCATGGGGAAGAATCAGCGATCGCATTGGCAATCGATTGATCATGGCCGTGGCCAGCCTGATGATCCCGATGCTGCCGTCGTTCTGGCTGATGTCGGATAATTTCTGGTATCTGCTCGCGGTGCAGGGAATATCCGGAATTGCATGGGGCGGTTTTAGCCTGAGCACCGGCAATTATCTGTATGATCTTCGCCCCCATCACAGCCATCTCGCGACCTATTCCGCGCTGCAATCGATCATTACGGCGGCCGCGGTATTCGCGGGGGCGATCACGGGCGGTTATCTGGCCGATGTGCTGCCGACTTCTATAACATTTTTCGGGAATGAACTGGCCTGGAATCACAACCTGTTCGGAGTCTTCGCGGTTTCCAGCGTCTCCCGATTAACCATCACCCTCTGGTTCATTCCGCATATGCACGAGCTGCGACTGCGCCGGAAAACAAGCATTAGATCACTGCTATTCCGCGTCGCCCGTTTTACTCCGGTCACCGGCGTGGTCATGGACTGGATCGGCATTGCGCGCAACCGGCCAAGGCACACGGCGGTTCCGGATTATGCCGCCGGATCTCTGGCAAGCCGTACCGAAGATAATGAGATCTAGGAACCGCGGGATTCAGGAAGCTCGACTGGGCGTGGTCCTGATCCGAAAATTTCGACGTACGAAGGATCAGCCGGGACCGCGATACGAGGCGAGCCATCGGCAATCTAATTGAAGGCCAAATTTCGATCAGATCCGAAGCGAAGATGAGCAGGAATTGGTGCGGCAGATATCCTGTATAACTCGCCGGTCGCATGCTTTTGAAGCATTTTCGACGGCCCAAGATAATTCTTCGTCCAGACCGCGATCACGGCGCACCGGCATCCAACACGAATTTTGATTGATTCAAATGAATCAACGGCCTAACAAATTTTAGCCCGATTGCCTTGCACCACAATTGACAAGGCATCGGTTTTTAAGTAGTGTCCATCGTACAGTGGAGGCCATTGGGTGTGGCTAATCCCCCTGAGGCCATCCAAATCACGATAAGCGATGGAATTGACTTATGTGTAAGCTGCGCAAACCCCGGCATTCGATTTTCTGCATTTTGCCGCCGCATATTTTGCGTTCTGTCTCGCAGAACGGCACGCCAAAGCAACGAACAGCAGCCTTGCAAACCATGGCCACGGACAATACCTTCCGGGCGTTGCGCGCGCTCGCGCCGCAATCTGGCGGCAGGACTGCCGATCGGCGGCGGCGGTCGATAGCGTTGGATGTACAAAAACGACGCACGATTTATGATGCCCGCAAAGTCGAAACGCTCCCCGGTACGGTTGTTCGCGCGGAAGGTTCTCCGCCTTCAGGCGACGTTGCGGTCGATGAGGCCTATGACGGCTTGGGCGCCACCTTTGACTTCTATGCGGATGTTTACGAGCGCAATTCCATCGACGATGAAGGCCTGCCGCTCGACGCGACCGTGCATTATGGGACGGATTACAATAATGCCTTCTGGAACGGACAGCGTATGGTCTTTGGCGATGGGGATGGCGATCTTTTCAATCGCTTTACCGTTTCCCTCGATGTCATCGGCCACGAATTGGCGCATGGCGTCACCGAGGACGAAGCCGGACTGGTTTATATGTTCCAGGCCGGGGCACTAAATGAATCGATGTCCGATGTGTTTGGTTCGCTGATCAAGCAACGTGCGCTCAATCAAACAGCCGACCAGGCCGACTGGTTGATCGGCGCCGGGCTTCTCACCAGCAATGTCAACGGTGTGGCTTTGCGCTCGATGAAAGCCCCCGGCACGGCCTATGATGATCCAGTGCTGGGCAAGGACCCTCAACCTGGCCATATGCGCGATTATGTCCGGACTAATCAAGATAACGGCGGCGTCCATATCAATTCTGGTATTCCTAATCGGGCGTTTTATTTAGTGGCGACCCAGCTTGGCGGCAAGGCCGGGGAGAAGGCCGGGCTGATCTGGTATGAAACCCTGCGCGATTCCGGACTCCGGCCTAATACCGCGTTTCAGCGCTTTGCCAGCCTCACGAGCCGCGTCACCGCCAGACTTTTCGGAGCAGCCAGCACGGAACAAACAGCGGTTCGCGACGCGTGGCAAGAAGTTGGAATTACCGTCAGCTAAGACGCGGTTTACGGTAAGGAACAGGGAATGATAAACAGAAGGTTGATCAAGGCAGGATTGGCCGGCCTTCTATTGCTATCGGGCAGTACCGGTAAGAGTGCGCAAGATCGTGAGGTGGCCATGCACATCGAATTTAAAACAGAGGGCGGCATAGCTCATTTCCCCGGCCTCACCAAACCGATCATTATCGACAGTCGCCAGCTTTCCGAATCCGAAGCCGCCGAATTAAATCGGTGCGTCGAGGCAGCACGCTTTTTTGCACTGCCGGCACAAATGGGCAAACCCGCGCCCGGAGCGGCTGACTATTACCGCTATACGATTACCATTGAGGCCAACGGCCAGCGGCATACCGTGCAGATCACGGAACCCATGACCGATCCCAAGCTTAGGGAACTACTGGGCTTCCTGAAAGCACAAGCCAAAGCGCAGCGCGCGCATTAAACCGGGGGAACAGGGATTTTAAAACAGTCAGCATCACAACATCGCAGTATTTTGAGGCCCTGATAAATCATGTTTGAGGCAGTCCAGTGTGATCACGCAAGACCCGACCTCTATCCCCGCTGGGGTTTTAGCCTTACGCGGGCTGATGGACAATGGTCACTCGAGTTCGAGCGACGGCGATTATAATTTAATCATTCTATGGTATATGGGGAGAAGGACGGGTGATTCTTTATTGGATAGATCGAAGCCAGAAGATGGGACCATACTGCAACCGCAATCCATTATTCATATAATGGGATCAATCACGTTTCGTGTTAACAACCGTAACAACAGGAGAATATCGATGAACTGCTTGAGCTACTTAACTGCTCCATGGAGGTGTTGCTCTATCGGCACGGTGCTCTGTGTGATCGCCTTGAGCTTGATGGGCATGCCGGCCGGCGTCGAAGCCAAGGCCACCCGTTCCACCAATATTGCCCTGACCAGTGACGGGTCTAAGCTGGTTGCCGTCAATACCGATGCGAACAGCGTGACCGTGTTTGCGGTCGCGGGCGATGGGCGGAGCCTGAACCCATTGGCCGAGATTCCCGTTGGCAACGAGCCCTATTGTGTGGCGATCAACGGAAACAGCAGTGCCTACGTCACCAATGGAGCGAGCCGCTCGGTTTGGGTCATCGACCTCAATACCCTCGGGGTCAGCCACGCGATCAGGGTCGGTTACGAGCCGCGCGGCTGTGCGCTGACGCCCGATGGGAACCTGCTCTATGTGGCCAACCATACCACGGGGTCGGTTTCGGTGATCGATACCGCCTCCAAGACCGTGGTCAGGACCATCAAGGTGGGCGGCAATCCGATGGCGATCGCCATCACCAACATCCCTGTCGAGCGCTGCCAGCCATGGAGAGCGAACGCGAGGGCTGGTAGTCCCCGGTAGGCGTAGGTAATTTTGGATACCCGTCGTGCGCTAGCGCCAGAGGGGATCCAAAATTACATCCGAAACGCCGTCCAGCCATTTGTGGGAG
>JBGTCG010000248.1:0-4499 GCA_041748915.1 Methylococcales bacterium | reverse complement strand
GCATCACGGCTGGCGCCTCCGGATGAGAGTCGGCTGTTTGGTTGCAACCAGCTTATCATCCCGCCAGCCACCTTTCCATGTAGATTCAGTGGCTTGAGCGTAGACGAACCAGATAAATGGGCTTAAGTAAGTGCCATTCGGGTCGGCGCCGGTCGTTTCGATCACCAGCTGGTACCTAATCCGCGGTTCGGTCATTCGCAATTTTAAGCAGCACATCCGCGTGGCAGGCTTCGAAGCCCTTGCACCAGCAGGCCAGGTTTTTTCCGCGGAGTTCCAGCCGCGCGGCCTGGATCAATTGTTTTCCTTCACGGGCGCCGAACAGCCACGCGCGGTAAAGGTCTACGGCCTCCTGATTGGTCATGCAATACCCGGTTCCCACCTTGGCGACATGATTGCCGAATTTACCTGGACGGCAGACTTTGACGGTGTTTTCCGGCATGCGCCAACCCTTTTTCCGGGACAGTTGCACTCGGGTTGGCATCATGGCTCGGTCGATTCCACACGCGCGCCATAACGCCAGCGCAGCGCATCTCTCAAATCTTGCAACGTATCCGCGGAAGCACCGATCACGGTTCCGCCGCCTTGGTTTTCGATCAGTCTGAAGCGCATGACCGGCCGCTGAACGTGCGTTTCGGTTGGTAAGGGTGGCGAAAGCGGCGAATGTGGCGAAAACCCAGTATTCACGCCGGTTGGAACGTGGCGAATTGGTGGCGAATTTTGGCGAATTTCGCCAAGCAGGTCGGCGATCAGGTCGCGAGTAGATTTAATCATACTGTTTTATTGACCAGTAAAAGCCCCGCCGTTCGATCGCGCTGACCTGCTCGAGACACGCCAGCGCGCCATCCCTGCGATGTTTCAATCGAGTGGGGCGTGGGCCCAGTCGAAGGATTGCAGTTTCAGACGCCATTCGATCCGGCTGTTTCAAGATCCAGCCCAGGAGGATTTTTGCATCGGATCGAACGGTAGATTCCTGCCGTAAGCCGAATATCCCGAGCCAGGTGTCCAGGGAATAGGTAACCAGTTCCGCGGCCCCGCCGATCGATTCGATGTCGATCGAGGATTTGCCGGAATAAATTGAGAGCACGCCGGCGATCCTGAAAAGTTGTTCCGTAGCCCGTAGCGCAAACGGTTTAACCGGCTCCAGGTGGCCGCCGCAGGTTTTCGCCGCCTGTTCCATCCGTTCGAAAAATTGGTTAATGAATGAATGGGTTCGAGGCTCCGGCTCCAATACGGGTACCTGCGCGCAGTCCTGGGCGAACGGATCTTTTAGTAATTCCGTACATTTCCCCCAGAAGGCGCCGATTCGTGGATCCTGCTCCGGTTTGAATGGCTTGGCTGTGCGTGGTTTATTCGGCGCCGGCCAGGCGCACAAAAATCTGGCCCAAAACCCCATGTTTAACAACAACGGATCTTGAATCGCTTGGCTGGCCGCGTCGGGCTGGACCATCCAATGCAATGATAATCTGCGGTCATAGAGTTGGATTTTGCCGGTCAGGGCCCGGTTGATCGATAGCTCGCCGTCGTCCCACAATAGATTGAATGCGCCGGCGCTTTTGGCTCGATTGTCCCGGTTCATTCCCCAGCCGCCCAGCATCACCGCGGCCTCGCTGGTATATACGCCCTGCGTGGGCAACCCTTCCGCGAATCCGCGGCGGATGCCTTCAACGGTTCCATCACGCATGATCAGGTAGGGCTCCCGCGGTTTAGGCGGTTTGGCATCCTTTCGTTTGCGCTCAAAACATGCCTGCTCCCACTCATCGAGAGCGTGGCGATAATGCGTAGACTGCATTTTTTGGTAATTACGCACCGGGCGTAGCGCGGTATCTTCGCCCGTGGTTTTGCCGTCGCCACTATCGCCGATCGTCAACATGAATAAAGATAACGGTTTCAGGCCGGCCAGGGTCATGACGTTCGCCCTCGACTGGGCCAATAGCGCGGCGACCGCTAGGACACTCTGGCCGGCCATCGCCGGTTCGATTTGGCCACCTTCAGCGATCGCGCGGGCGACTTCGGCGAGGGGCCCCAAAGCATCGATCGGGTACCGTGGCGGCTCGAACGTGGCGAATTCATCAAAAATTCGCCACCATTCGCCATTTTTTCGCCATGCTCTAGGCCACGTATTCCGTGGGTTTTCGCCGGATTCGCCGGATTCGCCACGGTTTGAGTTGGGATACGGGTCGGGACCGCCGTTCAGTTTTTTTTTGAGGGTATCCTTGATCGAAACCAGTTCTTCGGCGGCAAAGCCGAGCTCGGCCGCCAGGTCATCAAAATGACTCCGTGTTTCGTGGTCCTCGCTCATGGCGCATCCTCCCGCGCCAGGCGCTGCAAAATCTGATGCCCGCGGTTGATCATGCCGATGGCTCGAATCCATCTGCAGCACCGGTTACAATATCGGCGTCGGACATGGCAGCGCGAGCCGCAATGGCCGCATCCTCGATACAGTCTTGCCCGCGGGCCGGCGGCACGGCCCGCGGGTCTCTGATTGTTGTCCATTAGCGTGCGCCCGTGCTTTCTGCAATTCGCTCCTGAATCCAGGAATCGATCACATGCGCCGGCCAGCGTGCCGTCCGGCCAATCTTGATGGGCGCCGGGAATCGCGAGTTTTTTATTTCTCGATAGATATAGGATCGTTTAACGCCAGCTTTTCGTTCAACATCAACAAGCCGCAACAAGAGAAGCTCTGACATGGTTATTCCCCAAAACAAGGTAGAGAACCCATGGTAATCCGGTCTTTTTGTCCACTCACTGTGCCTGGACAAAAAAATTTAAATATGTCGGCGAATCGTGTTCCAACGTTGCCTATCAATGAGCAGCGCAATATCACACTTACTCATCTTCTCGTTGCCGGGAATGGAGCGAATCCTGATCGCGGCTTCTTTCCATTCCGCTCGCTCTTGCTTCGCGACCGCGGCCCGCGCCAGGTTCACGGCCTCCGCCCGACGATACAGCTTCACGCCGATGTCGATCATCATCCGGCCTTCCGATAGCTCCGCTTTCCATGCCGCTTGCATCATTCGCGTTGCGCCAAACGCGGCGCCTGCCGCGTTGTTCTGATCGATCGCCGCGCGCGTGAGATCGGCAAACTGAATCACTTGCTGTAAATACTTGGCGCCGCCGCGCTCTGGGTTCGAGTGCAAATAGCTTTCAGCTTTGGTTCGAATCGTTTCGATCGAGATCGGCCCGCCGGGTTCCAGACTGGAGCAGATCTCCACAACCTGGAGCGCCTTCTTGTTCATTCAACAAACATCGTGGCCCGGTCCAATTTTTCCCGCGTCCGGTCATGCGCCAGGTGGCCATAATGGCGATCAATCATCGCGGTCGAAGTTCCGGCCAGGCGCGCGATCGTAAACGCATCGATACCCGAGGCAATCATTTCTGAAATGGCGCTGTGACGGATTGAATAGATGCACACGTCCTTCGAAACGCCGGCCTTTAGCACGGCCCGTTTAAAGGGACGCTTCCAGGCGTCTTTATCCCATGCCTTGCCGTCTTCGCGGGCGATCAGCGGGGCCGCGCCGATCTTGTTCCTTGCCGCCTGGGTCAATACCGCGACCGCCGCGGTGGATAATGAAACCAGCCGGCGACCGGTCTTGCCGTCAAGGACCAGGGTCCCGTTTTGCTTGTCATAATCGGAAGCCTTGAGGTTGGCAATTTCGCCGGGACGCGCGGCGGTGACCAATAGGGCCTTGACCAATAGCGCCAAATCATAAGGACAAACCGCCAGCAGGGCATTGCGCTCGGCCAGGGTCAGGAAGTGTTCCCGGTTGCGGGCGGTTTTCGGGAAGCGGTTGACGGTTTTCCAGCCGATATCGGTAGCCACCAAATGATTCCGCAACGCCAGGTTCAATGCCGATTTCAGGCAGGGCAGATTCCGGTTCGCGCTGGCTTTGGCTTTGCGTAATAATTCAAGGTCGTCATCCTCCGCGGCCTGCTCGATCTGCGCGCTGAGCCAGCCACGAACGTGAGTTGAGCGCAATTTATCCAGCGCCAGGCACCCGATCTTTTCGCCGTAGACCAGACGTCGAAGCCGGCCCGCGGTATCGGTCGCGGTTTTCTCGCCCTTTTGCATCCTTAAATGCTCGACGTACCCCTTGCAAGCCTCCTCGACCGTACAGCCGGCCGGATCGACTCCGAGTTCATTTTGGTCGAACCAGGTCGCCGCGGCCTTTGCCGCCGTGTCGAAGACTTCGAAATACCCGAGCGCTTTATAGCGCTGGTTACCATCGTCATTTTTCCAGCGCGCAATCCAGGCGCCTTCTCCCTCCCGGAGCTTCCGGTATCCGAGATAACCGCCGCCCCGGATTCGCGCCCAATAGGGCTCCCGCCTTGGCGTTAGTTTCGAGCGTTCTGTTTTGCTCTTAGTAATCGTTAATTAATAAATTGGACTTTTTCGCATCAGTTGTTACACTTGATGTATGGAAACAGATGAATGGATCACGGCGCGGTACATAGCTCTCGAAAGCATACTCGATGAGCGGCAGAGACGGCTGTATGCAGCG
>JBGTCG010000247.1:0-19402 GCA_041748915.1 Methylococcales bacterium | reverse complement strand
CAATTTTCTGGTCGCGGCCGATTATCATCGGGTCTACGGAACCGGCTGGTTGTCGCCGGTGGACAATCCGGATTTCGCCCGCGGCATCAGCGATGCCCACTGGGACCTGTTTACTTTCATGATTTCCGCCCGTTTCTGATCCATTGTGGAAAGCGATTACTCGAGGCGGTATGAACAATAAAATTCGAAATCGCCCTTTTTTAGGACTTCACTGGAAAGGTTTTCTATGGGTTAGCCTTCTGCTGCTCGGACTGAGTTCCGTGTTTTACGCGCTTAACCATCATTACCTGGTTTCACAATTCCGCAGCCAGCGGCAAACTGAAGTGACCTACCTGCGGCGCCAGATTCATGGCCTGTTAACGCGGACGACCGATCGTCTCGTACGACTTAGCGGCGCTTTGGCATCGATGACCGATCTGGGGGAAACGCTGCGCTGGCGCGACCGGCGCGAGGCCGCGGAATCAATTCCGACCTCCTATTACGCCAGCCTCGGATACGAATTGGACATCCGCCAGATTGAAATTTATTCCCTGGATTCAGAACTGATCTGGCAGTGGGCGCAGGCGGATGACGGCATCGAATTCGACCCGATGGTGGAACACACCGTCATGCAGGTGCGCAATGAAGAAAGGCCGGTCAGTCTTTTGGTCTGCCGGCCCCAATGCCTGTTATATGCCTTCGTGCCGATATTGGCGAAGGGACAGAATGTAGGAGTCATGGCCATCGGCCAATCCATTGCCGATTTCATTATCGAGTTCAATGTCGTAACCAATACCGACCTTGCGCTAATCATGCCTCTGCGTCCAGATGTGAATATGGGCGTGTTAGACCAGTGGTCAGCGCGAATCGCGGGGATTACCAGTAAAGATACCATGACGCCCCTTATACAGGACCTGGCTCAACGTTTTCAAAGCCCGGCCACGTTGGACAAGGGACAAATCGTGACCTGGAAAGGATCCAGTTATGATATCCATCACATCCCCTTGTCCAATTTCATGCGCGAACTCGAAGGCTCCATTGTCTTGGTTTCGGATGTAAGCGATCGCCTCGACCGCATCGATCAAGCCGCCAAGCAGGGATTGTTCATCAGCATTGTCGCGTTGGCCGTGGCGGAACTGGGCCTCGCCGGCCTGATTGGTGTCCCGATCCGGCGCCTTGAGCGCTTCGCGCATCGGCTGCCTTTGCTGGCTGCGGGAGCTTATCAACAAGCCCGGGATTGTTTTTCGGTCCGCCGTGAGTCGGTGGTGCTGCGCGATGAGATTGACATTCTATATGAAAGCGCTCTTACGCTTTCCCACCAGCTTGAGGAAAACAGCGAAGCAATCGCCAAAAAGAATCTCGAGCTTGCGATGGAGCGGGATTTTATTCAGGGTCTGTTGGCGTCGGCCCAGGTTCTGGTCATGACGCAAACCCGGAACGGCGTCATTCGCATGGCAAACGAATTTGCGGCGCAGCTTACCGGTTATGCCCCGGAGCAACTCTACGGGCGCCGTTTTACCGACCTGATCGGCGATGAAAAAGCCCACCAGGGAATCGTGAGAAGATTGGAATCCTTGCGAGCGGATGGCCAGAAACGCTTGGAGCACGAACACACTCTGGTTCGAAATGACGGTGAACGGCGTCAAATCGTATGGGTTCATACACCACTCAAAGCCGAGCACACCGACGGTACTGCGCTCTTGTCGGTCGGACTCGATGTGACCAAGCGAGTCAAGGCCGAGTCCCGGATGCGGTGGCTTGCCAACCATGACCCGCTCACCGGATTAGTCAACCGGCGCCGCTTTCTCGAAGAGGTCACCCGTTCTCTGAACGAAAGCTTGCGCAGCCGGCAAACTTCTGCATTGTTACTATACGACTTGGACCATTTCAAGGAAATTAATGATACCAGTGGCCACGCCGCAGGCGATGCGCTGCTTCGCTTTATCGCCGAAGAAATCCGCGCACGGGCCAGGAAATCGGATATTGTGGCCCGTCTCGGCGGCGATGAATTCGGGGTATTGATGCCGCAAACCGACGTTTCCGGCGCCCAGGCCTTCGCCCAGAAACTCATTGAACTGTTCCGCGGCAAAGTTTTTCCGTTTGGCGAAAAGCGTTACCGGATCGGTGTCAGTATTGGCATCGCGTTGTTGCCCCACCACGGCAGAGACGTCCAGGAATTGATGGCGAACGCCGATATGGCCATGTTTGAAGCGAAACGCGCGGGACGCTCCAGGGCACATCTTTTTACCTACGAGCATGGGCACGCTGCTCAGCTCACGCAAACGATCTATTGGAAGGACGTACTGATACGGGCGCTTACCGAGGAAGGCTTATTCTTTCAATATCAGCCCGTTGTCGATGCTTCGACCGGGAATGTTGTATACCATGAAGCATTGCTGAGACTCCGGATGGCCGATGGGCGAATTGTTACTCCAGCGGAATTTCTGGTTCACGGGCAACGGGCCGGATTATCTTATGACCTGGATCTGTTTGTCGTCCGAACTGCATTGGCGACGCTCGTCACCAATCCGAGAAAACGTCTTTCCATTAATCTGACTACCGCCGCGTTTGCAGACGACAGTTGGACGAAACCGTTAATTCAGGCGGTGTGTGAACATAATTTCAATCCGAATCGCCTCATTTTCGAGATAACGGAGACCGCCGTCATCGCCGATATGGAGAAAGCCAAGCGGATTGCGGAGGCCGTCACCATGCATGGCTTTCATTTCGCAGTAGATGATTTTGGCGCGGGATTCAGTTCGCTTTATTATTTAAAGCAGCTGCCGATATCCTATGTGAAACTGGATCGATCCCTGGTGAAAAACATCGCCACCGATAAAATCGAGCGGGACTTCGTCAACGCAATCACCACAATGGTGCATGCGTTCGGAAAGCAGGTCGTTGGCGAGGGAGTTGAAGATTCCGCCACGCTCAAAATCTTGAAAGAATTGGGGGTAGACCAGGTTCAAGGCTACTTTATTGGCAGGCCGGTCACCGAAGAATGCAATTCGTACTATGCTCAAAGCTAAGCGAAAGTCAGTCGTCCGCAATCGGCGAATATTGGCCTAAAACGCCTCGTTTACTTTTGTTCCAAAAATCACGAGATTACTATGGTGTTTAAAAATATAATCTTCCCGCGTCTTGAATGCCCATTTCCCGAATCGGTCAGCCCACTAGCCGAAACGGTGCAGGAGCATACCCTTGAATGGGTACGCCGGCACGGACTGATCAGGGATTGCAGCGCTTTTGAACATCTTCGTAAATCCAAGTTCGGCTGGTTGGCCGCGCGCGCGTATCCGAATGCTCGACTCGATCGGCTGGAAATTGTTTCGGATTGGAATACCTGGTTGTTTATACTCGATGATCAGTGTGATGAATGTGGATTGGGGCAACAACCGACCCAGCTATCGGCGCTGCACGCCCGGTGTCTCCAAACCTTGTGCGGCAAAGAACCCGCTCCAAACGATCTTCCGTTGGTGTTCGCGCTTCAAAATATCTACGGCCGGCTGCAGCCCATCGCGTCGCAAGCATGGCTGACCCGGTTCGCCAACAGCGTTTCCGAATACTTTGAAGCGACTGTGTGGGAAGCGCAAAACAGGTTCCACGAACATTGGCCGGATAAGTCGTCCTATATCCGGATGCGTCCTTATACCGGAGGACTCTATACGGACATCGAAATGATCGAAATTACCGAGCAGGTCAGTTTACCTTGCATAGTGCGCTCGAATCCCCGCCTGAATCAGTTGGTCACGATTACCAACAATGTCGTTTGCTGGTGCAATGACATCATTTCGCTACGAAAAGAAGAAGCCCACGGCGATATGCATAACCTGGTGTTAATCCTGCGACAGGAGTCGAAACTTAGCCTGCAGGAATCGATAAACCATGTACAACGACTGATCGACAATCAGATCCGAAGATTTATGGTGTTCGAAACGCAGTTACCGTCGTTCGGGACACACGTCGACCACGACGTCGCCCGTTTCGTTGGAGTGCTTCGTTCATGGATGCGCGGAAATCTGGATTGGGCCTATGAATCTGGGCGGTATAATTCGTCCGCGTGCCATCCTATTCCCACCAAAGCACGAGGTTATGCGAACCTGGTTACGAAGCCATACTCCGTTGGTGCCCTGCCTGCGATCGAGATTTCTCCGGAAGGCTGACGCCGGTATCCAGGTCGGGCCGGATCGATTATCAAACAGCCGGCTCGTGATTCGTCACGACAAAAATGCAGCCGGCAGTCGGCCGGTAACGAAGCGCGTTCGCCCGAACGTTACGATTCCGGTTTCAACGGCATGAAATTGGAGTTACATCCCGCCGCGGGTGGCCTCGATAAAGTTGGCGAGGTCGGCCGATTTTCTGCTCCGGATCGGTAATCATTTCGTTCCAGTGCGCGATCCAGCCGACGGTTCGCGCCAACGCGAAAATGGCGGTGAACATCGTCGTCGGAATTCCGAGCGCGCGCAGCACGATGCCCGAATAGAAATCAACATTCGGATATAGTTTCTTGCTGATAAAATAATCATCCTCGAGCGCGATCCGCTCGAGTTCCATGGCCAGCCTGAACAGCGCATCGTCCTCCAAACCGAGTTCATCGAGCACTTCATGACAGGTGGTGTACATGATTTTGGCGCGGGGATCGAAATTTTTGTAAACCCGATGCCCGAAGCCCATGAGCTTGAAGGGATCGTTTTTGTCCTTTGCGCGCCGAATATATTTGCCAATATGCGACGCATCGCCGATTTCCTCGAGCATCTTCAGAACTGCCTCATTGGCACCGCCATGGGCCGCGCCCCAAAGACAGGCGATTCCCGCCGCGATGCAGGCAAAAGGATTCGCGCCGCTCGAACCGGCCAGGCGCACGGTAGAAGTCGAGGCATTCTGCTCGTGATCCGCGTGCAGTATTAAAATTCGATCCAGCGCGCGTACCAACACCGGATTGGCGACAAAATCTTCGCATGGCGTGGATAACATCATGCGCATAAAATTCTCAACATAACCGAGATTGTTCCTGGGGTACAGGAATGGCTGCCCATTGTTGTACTTGTAGCACATCGCAACAATCGTGGGCACTTTGGCGATCAGGCGTATTGCCGAGATTTTGCGATCCGTTTCGGACGAAATATCCAGCGAATCATGGTAAAAAGCCGACAGCGCGCCGACGACTCCGACCATCACTGCCATCGGATGCGCATCACGCCGGAATCCCTTAAAGAAATTATTCACCTGGTCGTGCACCATCGTATGCCAGGTAACGGTCTTGACAAACGTAGCCATTTGCTGCCCATTTGGCAATTCACCGTTTAGAATTAAATAACATACCTCCAGAAAATCGCATTTTTCGGCAACCTGTTCAATAGGATAGCCCCGGTAAAGCAGTATTCCCGCCTCACCGTCTATGTAGGTGATTCGCGACGTGCAACTCGCGGTGGACGTGAATCCCGGATCATAGGTCAGCATGCCGGTTTTCGAAAGAGTGCGGATATCGATGACATCGGGACCTGCGGTACCGGACAAAATCGGCAGGTCCTGCTTTGTTCCATCATCATCCAACAAGAGAGTAGCTGTGCGTTCGGTCATGGCGTTGGTCTCTATCGCGGCGCCTTCCCCATTTCCGGTGCTTGGACCTGGGGAAAGGAAAAAAAGGTCAATTAAAACGGGTTTTACAAATCATACCACGCACAACTATTAAGCCTTTACTTTTGTTGGCGGGAATTTTCGCGACCATCCGGAACCTTGTCGCTCATAGGCGCCCTTTGTTTCCGCCGTCGCTAGATAGAAATTCAGCGCATGGGGCGGCTGCCGTCGATCCGGCTTTGCGTGCATTATTCTTCACGTTGGATGCAGACCGGTGAATTTAATATCACGCAACAAATTTTTGCACCTCGGTCTGTTCTGGGGCAACATAACGTCCATACGCGTCCGCTTTATCGGCAATGGACGATCCATAACGGTGTAGTCGAAAAGAAACTTTGCACAAACCGTGGATTTCAATGTTCGGACTTGGCGGAAGCAACGGGATTTACAAGTAAATCGGATCCCGCGGAACAATGAACGAGAGAATTATTTTATAATCAAATTAAATGGCGTTTGCCGATCCCGATGATCGGACCTGAGCCGAAGCTATTCTTAACGATCAAAAAGCCTCGCAATTGTCTGTGCATTGATCGGGTAATCAAGACTAATAGTTAGTGGTTTCGACAATCTCAACCCAAGTATCACGACGGGAGTAAACAGGAAATGGCCGACCCCAAACCAATCCCCCCTGCCGAGGGCAGTAAAATCACGATGAGAGATGGGATCCTCCACGTTCCGGAGAATCCGATCATTCCTTTCATCGAAGGTGACGGAACCGGCCCCGACATTTGGCGGGCAACCGTTCGGGTTTTGGATTCAGCGGTAAAGGCAGCGTATGGCGGCCGGCGCCGGATTCATTGGATGGAGATCTATGCCGGTCAGAAGTCCAACGAACTGTTCAATACCTGGCTTCCGGATGACACGATCCAGGCGTGCCGCCAGTACCTGGTGTCAATCAAAGGCCCCCTGACCACACCGATCGGGGGCGGGATCCGCTCATTGAATGTAGCGCTGAGGCAACTTCTGGATCTCTATGTTTGTCTTCGACCGGTCCGCTGGTTCAACGGCGTGCCGTCACCTGTCCGCCGTCCGGAACTAGTGGATATGGTGATTTTCCGGGAGAATACCGAGGATATATACGCCGGCATCGAGTTCGAAGCAGAATCCGACAGTTGCCGTCGTTTTATTAATTTATTAAAGGAACATTTTCCGGAACAATTTCATAAGATCCGATTTCCCAATTCATCGGGGATCGGCATCAAACCGGTATCGATCGAGGGAACCGAACGGCTCGTCCGGTCCGCGATCGAATACGCGATCACCAATAAACGGAAAAGCGTAACCCTTGTTCATAAGGGCAACATCATGAAATTCACCGAAGGCAGTTTCCGGAACTGGGGTTATGCGGTAGCGGACAATCAGTTTTCCGAACAGACCTACAGCTGGGCCAGGTGGGAACGAGCCCTCGCCGAACAAGGGCTCGAAGCGGCTAACCGGGAACAGCGGGAAGCCATTGCCAGCGGCCGTGTTCTGATTAAGGACGCAATCGCCGATATTACGCTGCAGCAGGTTCTGACCCGTCCGGATGAATTCGACGTGATTGCGACCATGAATCTAAACGGCGACTATCTTTCCGACGCACTTGCCGCCCAGGTCGGCGGCATCGGGATCGCGCCCGGAGGCAATATCAATTACATGACCGGCGCGGCGGTTTTCGAGGCCACTCACGGAACCGCCCCGAAATATGCCAATCTGGACAAGGTCAATCCGGGCTCGCTTGTTCTCTCCGGTGAAATGATGCTGCGTTATCTGGGCTGGACGGAGGCTGCGGATGCAATTCTGAACGCAATGGATACCGTTATTCAACGCCGGACCGTGACCTATGATTTCGCTCGGCTTATGGATAACGCGACGGAAGTCAAATGCAGTGAATTCGGTGATGAGTTGATCAAGGCGCTCGGTTGATCCTAAATGACCGCGTACGCTGTGTTCAACGATCTCGCAAAAGAAGTTGCGTCGACGATTTGCGGTGATTTTTCCGATTACAACACGGAATTCAGAATGATCACGCGCAGGGCACGGGAGCGGTTCGAAACCAGGGACTGGAAGGCAAGCCAGCGGGATGCCGCGGAACGGATCGAACTTTATGACATCACTGTCAAACGGACCAGAGTGGAAATTCAGCGCCGTCTCGGGCACCTGTCCAAAAACAAAACTCTATGGGCAAACGTCAAGGCCGATTATTCGAAATTGATTGAAGAATATCCGGACTCGGAGTTTTACAAGACCTTTTTCAGTTCGATTACCCGCGGTATCTTCGAAACCGTCGGCGTCGATCCGGATGTCGAATTTCTCGCGGTTGATTTTGAATCGGCGCCTCGTCCTGCCGAACCTCTAAAAGCGGAGACCTATGTTTACCGGAACTCTCGGCATGATCTGTTCCGTGAAATGCTCCTGGAGTACTCTTTTTCCGTTCCCTACCGGAATATCGAGGCGGATCTTGATTTTATCAGCCAGGAAGTCAAGGAATACCGGGAACGAAACAATTTGATCGGAGAAATCGACCGGCTCGAGGTCATCCAGCCGGTATTCCATCAACTAACGCGGGCGTATCTGGTCGGGAGACTGATCTGTCAGCAAGCCACCCTGCCGTTTATTATTTCCCTGAAGAACACCACCGACGGCATTGCCGTGGATGCGGTGATGATGACACTGAACGAAGCAAGCATTTTATTCAGTTTCACGCGGTCGTATTTTCATGTGGACCTGGAAAGGGTGGCGGATGCGGTAGGATTCCTGAGGTCGATCATGCCCGGCAAGTCGGCCGGAGAACTCTATACTGTGCTGGGACGCGCAAAACAGGGTAAAACAGTCCGTTACCGGAATCTTTTGGATCATCTCCGCAAGTCCACTGACGGGTTTGTGCACGCGCCCGGCGATAAAGGCCTGGTCATGGTGGTTTTCACCCTGCCATCCTACGACATTGTGATCAAAATCATCCGGGATCGCTTCGCGCCGCCGAAAACCAGTTCAAGACAGGATGTTCTCGATAAATATCAGTTGGTATTCAAACATGATCGTGCCGGACGATTGATTGACGCGCAGGAATTCAGACACCTGGCTTTCAAAAATGATCGATTCTCGAAAGAACTGCTGGATGAATTGGCCAACGAAACCACAGAATCAACCCGCTTCGTTGACGACCAGGTAATCTTTAAACATTGCTATATTGAACGCCGATTGACACCGCTTAATTTGTACCTGCAGAGGGCAGATCCGGTTGCCGCACAGAGGGTCGTCTATGACTACGGTCAAGCGATCCGGGATCTTGCGCTGAGCAATATTTTTCCCGGCGATCTATTAATCAAGAATTTTGGCGTCACCCGTAACGGCCGTGTCATATTTTACGACTATGACGAACTGTGCATGGTCACCGACTGTAACTTCAGGGAATTGCCGCCCCCGAATTCCATGGAAGACGAAATGAGATCGGAAACATGGTTTTATGTCGCGGATAACGATGTTTTTCCGGAGCAGTTTATATCCTTCCTAGGATTTCGAAAGGAGCTTGAAAGCTTTTTTCTGAAGTGGCACGGGGAAATATTGACCGCCCGCTATTGGCGTGAATTACAAATGAGGCATCGAATGGGCCAAGTACTGGACGTGCTGCCCTACCATCGTTATCCGGCAGACTGGAATTAACGCTACCTTTTTAGATACGACCATTCAAAATCAGCACTCCGGCCTTCGCTTCGCCAATTCGTTACCGTGACGAATGATCAGGGATTTCGATCGACAGCCTCCAGCCAATGAAACCGTGAAACTACCCATCGCATTCGCCGTTTCCTTCTCCGCACAGGCGCGGACCGACATCGATGAATAACGCAGTTCGCAATCCGAATGAATATAGTATTCAATAGGACTGTGCTACAGTAACGCTTTCCATTGCGGAGCAGTAAATTATCATGATTTCGGTGCGAAATCCACTACTTAAGAGCCTGGTCAGCAGCTTTCTTGATGTGCTTCCGATCCTTGTCGTCATCCTGATTTTCCAGTTTCTCGTCATTCGTCAACCGCTAGGGAACATCGATGACCTTCTGACCGGGACTGCGTTGGTTGTGATCGGCCTGACTTTTCTTGTTTACGGATTGGAACAGGGCTTGTTTCCAATCGGCGAATCCATGGCTACATCGTTTGCGCGCAAGGGTAGTCTAATCTGGATGATTGTGTTCGCTTTTGCACTGGGATTTGGAGCCGTGATCGCCGAACCTACATTGATTGCGGTCGCCGAAAAAGCTTCCGGAATCGCAGCCGGGAGCGGGATGATCAATGACGATCAAAGCGCCCGTGAGGATTTCGCTTTGGGACTGCGATTAAGCGTTGCGTTGGCGATAGGATTTGCGCTCGTGATCGGCGTGATACGGATTATCCTGGGCTGGCCGTTACCATACCTGATAATCGTAGGATACCTCGGAATCATCGTAATGACATCGGTTTCACCCCAACAAATCGTGGGCATCGCCTATGACTCCGGGGGCGTTGCGACATCGATAATCACGGTACCGCTGGTCACCGCGCTGGGTGTTGGTCTGGCGTCTTCAATCAAATCGCGCAATCCTATGGCGGACGGTTTCGGTCTGATCGCCTTCGCGGCACTAATCTCCATGACTTTCGTAATGGCCTATGGAATGATTATTTAATGGATTGGATTGTAAATTTTGGCAAAATCATACTGGAAACCGTTCGCAATGTCGTACCGATTGTAGCCATCCTGATCGGTTTTCAAGTTCTAGTCATTCGGAAGCCGATCGCTCATGCAAGGAAGATTTTTTTTGGCCTTGTGTATGTGTTGTTGGGAATTTCCCTGTTTCTGAAGGGACTCGAAATGACCCTTTTCCCGCTTGGCGAACTCATGGCCAAGCAGTTGGCCAGTCCCGAATTCATTCAATTCGAGAACAGCGATGGGAAAACCTCGTGGCGCTCCTACGCCTGGGTATATGCGTTCGCCGCGAACATCGGCTTCGCGACAACTCTCGCCGAACCCGCATTGATCGCGGTGGCTTTGAAAGTGGAAAAAATTTCCGGAGGCGCGATCCGAGCGCTAAATTTACGGCTGGCTGTTTCGCTTGGAGTCGCGTTTGGTATTGCGCTGGGAACATTCCGGATTGTAACCGGATCGGAGCTTTATCTTTATATCATTCTGGGCTATGGCGTGGCGTTGATTCAAACCGCATTCGCGCCCAAGTTGATCGTCGGCCTGGCTTTCGATTCCGGCCTGATCACAACATCGACCGTGACGGTGCCTCTGGTTACCGCGCTCGGAATCGGTCTGGCATCCACGATTCCCGGAAGAAACCCGCTCCTCGATGGATTCGGGCTGATTGCATTTGCAAGTTTATTCCCTATAATCGCGGTGCTCGGATATGCGCAATTTGCCGAATTACGCACCAGAGCTGCCCGGAACAGCAAGGACCGAGAGGACCGTTGATGACTGGACCGGTATCGGTTGCAAGACGACCTACGGTCTGCGGAGGACATCCACGAATACCGTCCGCGTTATTAAACCATGGTTTAAAATTATGCATTTCAAATTAATCATCGCCTTTGTCGAAGACGACAAAACGGATCTCGCTCTGGCTACTTCGCGTAAATTCGGCGCGACCGGAGCGACCGTAATCAGCCACGCTCGAGGCGAAGGCCTCCAGCAATCGAAAACCTTTTTCGGTCTGACCCTGGAAACTCAGCGCGACGTACTGTTGTTTTTGGTCGAAGAACACCTGAGCCGGCAGATTCTCGAGGAAATTTCCAAGGCTGCGGAATTCGACACCAAAGCCGGTACTGGAATCGCGTTCCAGGTGGATGTCGAAGATGCGATCGGAGTGATGCATCAGGTCCAGAAACTGACTCCAGTGGTGGAGGATGAAATATGAAAAGCAAGCAAATCGTTCGCGTACGGGACGTGATGAAAACCGATTTCGGGAGCATCGACGGAATCGCGACGGTACATGAAGCGCTCATGCTGATGAAAGCTCTCAAGTCATCCGTGCTCGTGGTGAACAAGCGCCACGAGGACGACGAATACGGATTGATCACGGCAGGCGATATCGCCCGTCATGTGCTCGCCAAGGATCGGGCGCCGGACCGTGTCAATGTTTATGAAATCATGACCAAACCGGTTATTTCGGTTCATCAGGACATGGATATCCGTTATTGTTCAAGGCTGTTCGCCGACCATAACCTGGTCCGTGCGCCGGTCATCGATGGGCGCAAAGTTATTGGAACGATCAGCCCCAATGCATTGGTTCTGGACGGTTTGTACAGTCTCGCGGAAAAGTGAATTATTTCTGCTGAAGGAAGCACCAAAAGAGCTCCGGACGAGCCGGCCGCATCGGTTCCAATCAAACAAAAAGCTGTCGGCAAATCCTTATTGACTGGCCGTAAAAACCTGTCGATGATCTAAAAAATAAGGTATAGCAGGTTCTTTGCGATGGCGTTATACTCATCGCCACGCAGACCTTGACAAATTGATGAAAGGGAATTTGGAACAAATGGTGTGGACCGGACCATGGTGAAGGTAGGCGTGTGTTGAAATTTTTAGTAGAGGAATAAGTAATGGCTACTGGCACTGTAAAGTGGTTTGATAACAAAAAAGGCTTCGGCTTCATAGAACCAAAGGACGGGAAAGAAGATGTGTTCGTGCATCACTCGGCAATCCAAGGTGACGGGTATAAAACATTAGCAGAAGGACAACAGGTAACCTACGAAACGCAATCCGGGCCTAAAGGACTCGCCGCAACCAATGTAGTCCCCCAATAACAATAAACTATTGCGTTGCAACACCCCGCCCGCGAGGCGGGGTTTTTTTATTCATTGGCCGGAATTGTCTGGAACGAATTTACTGGCTCAGAAACAGCCGGCATTTTCAATGAATAAACGCCGTTAATAATATACGGAAACGGAAGCCTATATTTTCCAGGACAAACAGTAATTATCCGGAACTTCAGTATCGCGACCAGACTGATGGAAGATCCGGTTCCCTTGCGCGTCGAAATCCTTAATACCTGCTCGATTACCCAGCTATCGTGAACACGACTCGGCGGAACTTTCTCGAAATCGGGTTCCAAGGGGAAAAAATCACCGTTCTCGGTACCGCACACGTTTCGAAATCCAGCATAGAGGAAGTCGAGCAGCTACTCACGCAAACCCGGTTTGACTCGATCGTCGTCGAGCTGTGCCCGAATCGTCATAAAGCCCTGCAAAACGCCGACGGTCTCGCAAAGATAGACCTGTTTCAGGTACGGAAAAACCGCGTCGCCAGGACGTTGCTGATTTTTCTGTTCAGCAGTCTTGGATCGGCTGCGGGTGCCTATATCGCGGGATTCAGAATCTTCGAAAAAATCACGTTCGGGTAACATTTAACCCAGACTTTCGAACCCGATCGGCTGAAGAAGCCAGGATCGCACGGATCCAGGGTTGCGCGTCGCTCGATTTCGCGACCCCGGTGCTCACTCATCCAGCAATTCGATCCAGTGCCGCACCGGGATCTCAGTGGCCGATTGGATGGACAGCAAGCAGCCGATGTTTGCGGTGGCGATCCAATCCGGACGGCCCTTTTCCAGCGCTTTGATTTTCTCGGCAAGCAGCCGCTCGGACAGAGATTTTTGTAGAATCGAGTAGGTACCGGCCGAACCGCAGCAAAGATAGGAATTCTCAATCTGGCACAGTATGAGTCCCGCATCCGATAATATTTTTTCAACCACTCCATTAATTTTTTGCCCGTGCTGCAATGTGCACGGAGAATGGAACGCGACCAGGCCCTTCGTTTTAATCGCGGACCGGTCCAAATCGAAAAGAACCTCGGCGACATCCTTACTCATTGCAGAAACCCGCCGCGCCTTGTCGGCATAATCGCGATCGCACTTGAGCAACTCGCCATAGTCCTTGATCAACACGCCGCAACCACTCGCGGTAATCACGATGGCTTCCGCGCCCGCGTCAATCCGCGGCCACCAGGCATCGATGTTTCGCCGCATGAAATTCAAGGCCTCGTCCGTTTCGCCGAGATGATAACTCAGAGCACCGCAACAACCTCCGTTTGCGGGTTGCACGAGGCTGATACCGAGCCGATCGAGCACGCGGGCCGCCGCCAGATCGATTTGCGGAGCAGCCGCCGGCTGCACGCAGCCATGCAACAGCAGCATTGCGCGCGAATGACGCGGTTCAGGCCAAGCCTCCACGGGGTTGGTGCGGTGGGGAACTTTTCGCCTTAGACCGGCCGGTAACAACGGCAGTAATTTACGGCCAAGTTCGATTAGCGGCCGGACTCTTCGGCGGTAGGGAAAAATCAGCCGCAGGCTTGTTCGCGCCAAACGGTCCAGATGGCCGCGTTCTACTTTCTTTTCGATCAAGGACCGGCCGATATCAAGCAGTCTCCCATAGCGAACCCCTGAAGGACAGGTGGTTTCGCAGGACCGGCAGGTCAGGCAGCGATCAAGATGGATCTGGGTTTTCCGGGTTGGGAGCGAACCCTCCAGTACCTGTTTGATCAGATAGATTCGTCCTCGCGGACCATCGAGTTCATCACTGAGGAGCTGATAGGTGGGGCAGGTGGCATTGCAAAAGCCGCAATGAACGCAGCTGCGCAAGATCTGTTCGGCTTCCCTGCCCTGCTCGCTTTTCCGTATATCGTCGGCGAGATGAGTCTGCACGGCTTACCAATCGCTGTACATTCGGCCGGGATTAAAAATTCGGTGCGGATCGAACGCATCCTTGAGGCGTTTATGCATGGTGGCGACTTCATTGGACAGCGGTTGAAATACCGCCTGCCGAGTTCCATCCGCGCGAAACAGGGTTGCGTATCCTTCGTAATCCGCGGTGGTATCAAAAAAGGTCTTTCCTGGATCCTCGCTCACCAACCAGCGTTGCGCTCCGCCCCATTCGTAAATCCGGTCGCCGGACATTTCGATCACCGGCGTTGCCGGCTTCAGCGATAAACGCCAAAGAGCTCCAGCCTGCTGGAAAAATGGCAGCTGCTGATCCCGCAAAGACGCCCAGATCTCGGTATCTGTAAGCACGTCACCGCCCAGCGTCCGGCTTGCCGCGGTCACCGATCGTTTGCCGCCGGAAAGCCGGATATAAACCGCGCCCTGGTACCACGCAAGTGCCGAGACAGGCTCCGGTTTTCCCTGCCATTGATTCATTTTTTCAATTGCGGCCTGCTCGCCGATTTCCTGGCGCAATGTCAGCTCGATTTCCGGCCGCGGGATGATTTTCAGGGAAGTCTCCAGAATCAGGGCGAGTGTCCCGAGGGATCCGGTCATCAGCCGCGACAAGTCATAGCCCGCTACGTTTTTCATGACTTCGCCGCCAAATGAAAGAATTTCGCCACGGCCGTTAACAATCCGGCAACCGAGCACAAAATCGCGGACGGCGCCGGCAAAGGGCCGGCGCGGACCGGAAAGACCGCTCGCGATCACGCCGCCCAAGGTCGAGTTCGGACCAAAGCGCGGAGGCTCAAAACCCAGCATCTGCCCTTGCTCCGCAAGGGTGGATTCAATGATACGAAGCGGTGTGCCACAGCGTGCGGATATCACCAGTTCCGTTGGCTCATAGTTCAGAATGCCGCTGTGCCCTGTAACCTTCAGGAGTTGGCCTTGAGGTTCGCGCCCATAAAAGGATTTGCTGCCGCTGCCCTGGATGCAGAGCGGATTTGCTCGTTCGATCGCATCCAATACCGCAGACCGTAAATCTACGCTGATATCTTGCATGGAAAGCTCAAATAGCAAGCGGGCATCAACACGGAGGTGGCTAATAGCGCTCCAATTCGGGGAAGCGGGTATGTCCCCGATGGACATGTAACCTGCCGAACTCCGCGCAGCGGTGCAGCGCGGGCACCGCTTTTCCGGGATTCAATAAGGAATGTTCGTCGAAGGCCTTTTTGACGGCGTGAAATTGCTGGAGCTCGGCTGCGGTGAATTGAATACACATCTGATTGATTTTTTCGATCCCGACACCATGTTCCCCGGTGATTGTTCCGCCCACCGCGACGCAGAGTTCGAGTATATCGCTGCCGAACCGTTCAGCGCGTTCCAGTTCGCCAGGCCGATCGGCATCGTACAGGATCAGTGGATGCAGGTTACCGTCGCCCGCGTGAAAAACATTGGCGACACCGAGCCGGTATTGCGTTGCCAAGTCCGCGATGCAGCCCAAGACTTCGCCGAGGCGGTGACGGGGAATTGTGCCGTCCATGCAGTAATAATCTGGAGCAATCCGGCCGACCGCCGGAAAGGCGGCTTTGCGGCCCGCCCAAAGTTGACCCCGCTCCACCTCGTCGCGGGCTTCACGAATGGAATCCGCGCCGGATCCCTCCAGAATCGACCGCATTTTGCCAATTTCTTCGACGACCTGATCGCGGCTTCCGTCCGATTCGCACAGCAGCAAGGCCGCGGCGCCGACCGGGTAGCCGGCTCTGACAAAATCCTCGGCCGCACGAATCGCGGGATTATCCATCATTTCCAGCCCCGCGGGAACGATTCCTGATCCGATGATCGAGGCGACCGCATCGCCAGCCTGTTGCACGCTGGAAAAGCTCGCCATCAGAACTTGGGCGGCCTCCGGGATCGGCAATAGTTTAACCGTAATCTCGACGATAATTCCGAGCATGCCTTCGGAACCGGTTAACAGGGCCATCAAATCGAAACCAGGCGAGTCAAGCGCAAGGCTTCCGAGCTGTAAAATCGCCCCGTCAACGGTTATAACCTTGAGCTGAAGAATATTATGCACAGTGAGACCATATTTCAGACAGTGCACGCCGCCGGAATTCTCGGCCACGTTGCCGCCAATGGTGCAGGCAATTTGCGACGACGGGTCTGGCGCATAATATAAGCCATGGCGCGCAACCGCCTCGGAAATTGCGAGATTGCGGACACCTGGTTGCACCCGGGCAGTCCGGTTTAGAGCGTCGATTTCAAGAATTCGATTAAATTTCGTTAAACTCAGCAAAACCCCATTGTCCAATGGCAATGCCCCACCGGAAAGACCGGTTCCCGCGCCGCGCGCCACCACCGGAATCCGGTGTTGCGAACAGATTGCCAGCAGCCGCTGAATTTGACCGATCCGCTCGGGAAGCACAACCATCCAGGGCAGTCTACGATACGCGGATAACGCGTCACATTCATAGGGTCGCAGATCCTCTTCCTCGGTTAAAATTGAGTCCCGATCCAGTACAGTCCGGAATAGTCCGGCAAGACGGTCTTTTTCCAGCATGGCAATGGGTGTGAGTTCCGGAACAATTCGCCGGACGATCTGTCGTCGTTCTATTCCGTCGTATGGGCCTCGGATAGGCGGGCGGTTGGACTATTGTGTCAGAACTTCATCAGTGGTAGAAGAGATCACCTTAAATTACGGCCCGGTGCGTAATCCAACGGGCATCCAAATAATCTGGCCGCCGGACTCCAACCCTGCGGAACGAGCGCGAAATACTGCGTGTACCCTCAGGCCGAATTGGCACCTCCGAATTTGGGAAACGGTCCGATTAAATTTGGATAAAATGCTGGCAAATGCTTCCGCCAGCCGCGCGAGTAAACTCCAATACGCTGGATTATGCACGGTTGCCTACTTGATGGATCAAAGCATATGGAAACACTCATTGATTCAGAATTCCCTATACTTGACTCGGTTATCTATCTGAACCATGCGGCAGTGGCGCCCTGGCCGAAACGTACTACCGAGGCGGTTAAAGCGTTTGCCGAAGAAAACTGTAGTATCGGAGCCCGCGACTATTCGAACTGGATTAAAAAGGAAGCCGAATTGCGGCGCCAATTGAAATTGTTGATCAATGCTCCGGATGACCAAGACATCGCGCTGGTAAAAAATACCTCGGAAGCCTTGTCGTTCGTCGCGGGCGGACTGACTTGGCGAGCCGGAGATAATATCGTATCCAGCAACGAAGAATTTCCATCCAATCGAATTCCCTGGCAATCATTGCACAGTCAAGGAGTCGACTTTCGACAAGCACGATTATCCGGTAGTTCATCGCCAGAACAAGCGATTTTTGATTTGGTCGATGGAAATACGCGGCTGATTACCGTCAGTTCCATTCAATTTGCGAGCGGACTACGATTGAATATCAACCAGATTGGCGCTTTTTGCCGAAAAAACAAAGTTCTTTTCTGTGTCGACGCGATTCAGACGATCGGCGCGGTTGAATTCGATGTCCAAGCTTGTTATGCCGACTTTGCGATGGCCGACGGCCATAAATGGATGCTTGGTCCGGAAGGTCTGGGAGTTTTTTATACGACTCCCGAAGCTCGTGAACGGTTAAAGCTCACCCAATTTGGCTGGCACATGATCGAAAATTCAAATGATTATCGAAACATTCCCTGGACCATCGCATCAGATTCACGCCGATTTGAGTGCGGCAGCGCAAACATGCTAGGAATCCATGCGCTGTCTTCAAGCTTATCACTACTTCTTGAGGTTGGCATGGAAGTCGTTGAAAAAAAAGTACTTGATAATGCCGGCTATCTGAAAGAACTTATCGATCACGAGGATAAACTGGTCTTATTGACACCGATGTGTCCCGAATTCGCATCCGGAATTGTTGTATTCAGGCATCGAACGCTTGAAAACGGCGAGCTATTCCGAACGCTTCGAAACCAGGGTGTGATCTGCGCGCAGCGCGGCGCGGGAATCCGTTTTTCCCCTCACTTTTATACATCGAAAGCGATGATGGAGAAGGCAGTCCGGATCGCAGCCGAAGTTAAAGGATGACCGGCCGATTATCGCAGCACATATCGAAATTTACACTTTGAACTCTTCTCCCTGACCGAACAGGAAGATGAGAGGAAAATCAGCGAAATTTATTACAAATACTGATTAATCTCCCGATTCATTTTACAGCAGCGAGAAACCCGCGTATGAAATTGGCAGGAAGGTCGACGGTTTCGTAATCCCGAGTCTTTGAACTTAAAGTTAGCCGTAAACCGTTCTCTTGGGCGCTTTCCAGTTCCGAACCTGATAAATCCACATAGGCATGGTTCCGAAACAGACAGGCATAGATCAGACTATTGAAGAACTGACAGCGCTCTATTTCGTGGCGGCGACCCTCGGTAAAACGGCTGGAGGAGTCGGGAAACGTGACTATATCATAACGCCGTATATCGCCACCGTAATGGGCAATGATGAGTAATCGATAGACCCGGGCAGTGGACGCTTTCGGTTCGCCGGCGGCTAATCGGTAATACAAAGTATCGTAGCAACAAAAACGTGTACGCCACCGGCTAACTTGCAACATCGGACTGAACCAGACCAAACCATGAGAGTCGGCGGAAGTTGTATGTTTGACCTCACGCGCGATGGTCACGGCCGTTTGGTTCCGAATGTTTCCTACACATCCGAAAACGCTGATGACGAGTAAATATTCGATCAAACCGATCATTGACGACCTATAATGGCTCCGAAAAAAAATCATCCGCCTACCTTTCGAAACGACGAAGCTAAGTCCAAACTAAGATAACACAATACTTCAGCAACGGATTTCTATTGACAATACCCTAGGATCGGCCGCCCCCCAATAACCGACTTGGCCGCGCCTCAAACCCCGCTACCGGGAGGTTACCCATATCGTAACTCGACTCTCAATTGTATCGATCATCCTCTAAAAAACCCCGTATATTCGACGGTTCGACACCTTATTTATTGTTCATCTAGGAGGCTGTCCGAGAATAGCGTGATGGAAATTCCGTAGGTTCACGGGGAATCGTCATTAATGGCGCATTCAACGCATTGGCGAGGGGAAAGAGCAGGAATCATGCCATAAGTTCACTATAAAAGCGCTTGTTCCGCT
>JBGTCG010000246.1:0-6615 GCA_041748915.1 Methylococcales bacterium | reverse complement strand
GCTTACCCACCACGGGTTTTTTTAATTACAACAATAACTTGTTCGCGTAAAAAGATAACGCTAGACAATGGGGTCCGTTTTAACCAAAAGCGGACAGTTTATTTGCTACAAAACCGGACAATTCTATTTGTTGCTAACAGAAATAAATTCAACGCGATTCAAAATTCCGTTGCGGTGTTGGAAAAAGCGATTCGATGTTTGATTTCGTAAAGTGACTCAAGGTATCCGGCAGGGCATATTGCAATTGAAGCAGCCGTTCCGGTTTAGCGGAGCGGAAAGCGGGCTCTTTAAGAGCTTTCACGCGTTCAGAAATTGGTTAGCCGGTTTTCCAATGCGTGCGCAAGTTGAAGCAACGCGACCCCGCGTGAAACGATTTCGATGCTCAGCGTGAAGGAAAGAAACCACGCGGCCGACGATGGCCACTGTGCCCATACGAGCAAACCGGTCAGCAAGGACAATGAACCGGCGATTCGGCTCGATATCGGATTATTGAGCTGGATGTAAAACGAGGAGATCAATCGAACCAGCCCTTGCGTAATCAAATAGCAGGTAACCAGCAGAGTTAGTAAGATCACTTCCTTGCCGACACTCATGAGCACAATGAATCCGACAACCAGATCGAAAATGCCGCCCTGCCAATGCAAATGAAAACGCGTCGACTGCGGCGCCAAAACGCCATCCAGAAAGCGTAGAGCTCCCATGATAATCAAAACGAATGCGATAACCGGCAGCCACGAATTATCGTTGAAATAAAGTTGCACATGGGGTTTTACTGCAGTCAATATCAGTAACAGCGAGCCCGCGAGCAAGCTCAGCCACCCACGAAATTTATAGATACGGGGATTGAAAAAAAATCGCCACTTCGACTCCGAAGAAACGTTGTGTTTAGCCATCAGTAATCGTTGATTCCAAAATTCGAAACAGCGTATTCCAGCCAAATCCGTTGACACGGGCAATAGATGGTAACGGCGTCCTCCCTCCACTTTACGCAATTTCCTTAGTTCGTCAAATTATTGAAATGGATTCACTTAGGGGACTATGTCCTGTTTGACACTGGGATGTGGAAATTCGCTAGCCGCGCGCAAGGATTCAGCTTTCATTTCGTCGGTTCGGTGGTCCGATAAACCCATCTCCGCTGCCCAATAGCGCGGCGATAATGTTTTTTTGAATTTCGGAAGTCCCCGAAAACAGCCGGCTGGCCATCGCATCGTTGACCATGCCGGGCAACGGGCTGCCGTCCAGAAGCCCACGGCCGCCCATAATCTGAACCGCGTCCAGGCTCGATTGCAGAAAGGCTTCGGCGCCGAATAATTTGGTCTGCGCGGACGCGAGCGAAATGCGGCGATTTTCGTCCTTGAGCCGGGCGCATTCCAGAACCCATAAATTGAGCGTATCCAGCCGCAACTTCATATCGGCGATCTTATGACTGACCGCCTGATGCTTGCCCAGATGAACTCCTTTTACGGAGCGTGTTCTGCTGTAATCGACGACGGTTTCGAGTTGCCATTCCATGATGCCGCTGATGCCGGCAAACACGAACGCGCGCTCCATTTCCAGAGCCTGCTGGATCAGGAAACTGCCCGCGCCGGTCTTGCCGAGGATTCTGTCCTGCGGGAGCCGGCAGTTGCGCAGAATCACCTCGCCGATTGGCGAACCTTTGCATGCACTGATCACCGTATTTTTGATTTCCACGCCGGGATCGTTTTTTGCTACGATAAACGCGGATAATTTCCCTTCGAACAATGCGTAAACAACCAGAAATTCGGCAAACGGCGCGTTGCTGATCAATTGCTTATGTCCATTCAGGACCAGGCTGTCACCAGCGCAGCCGGCCTGACTCGCGATACGGCTCAGGTCCGAGCCGGCATCGGGCTCGGTGATCGCGTGGCCACCGATCAATGGTCCCGCAACGGATTGGCTGAGCCAGCGCGATTTTTGTTCGCCGGATCCGAATACCAGAAGCGGAAAAATCCAGCCCCACAAATGCGCATTGATCGACAGCATCAGCCCGCAGTCGAGACAGCTTTTACCCAATTTGCGATGATTCGCGACGAGTTCGGCGAAGCTGTTGCCGTATCCCCCGTATTCAACGGGTATCGCGTGCTTGAGTATTCCGGTCCTGGCGCAATCGAGGAATTGCTCGCGGGCGGCGGTCATGTTGGACGATTCCGGTTGCTGTTCGGCGGGCATCAGCGCTCCTGATTAGAAAAATGTTGCGGAACCGTCATACAGGCAGTGATTGCCGGTATCCAGGCACAACTGTATCATTGGAAACCGTCCTTGGCTTCTGGGTTCCGGCAATCCCCGGAACAACGAAATTATCGAAGCTAAATCCATTCAGCGCTTGCCCAGATGGCGTTCGATTTCTGGATAATTGATTTTTCCGTTGGATAATTGCGGTAGCCGATTCAGCAGTACATATTTGACTGGCTGCATATAGGCAGGCAGGGAAGCCTTGATTGCCGGCAGCAAATCGTTTATCCCTTTCCCGGTCTGGAGAACCACCGCAGCGGCCGGCCGCCGGCCGCTGGCCGGGTCGTCGATCCCGACCACCGCGCACGACTCCACGATCGGAATGTTGCGGACAACCGATTCGATTTCAGCGGGTTCAACGCGGTATCCGGAACATTTCAGCATCCGATCGATTCGCCCGTGGTACCGAAACAGGCCGTCGGGGCCGATGGACACCCGGTCTCCGGTCGCGTACCAGCTTCCCGGTTTGACGCGGTTGAGCCACCCTCCCCGGTTCCAATATCCGGAAAACAGGTTATCGCCTCTGACCAGGAGCTCACCGTTCGCCTCCGCAACAGCCAGTTCGGACTCACAGGCGGGCTTGCCGATCGGTATCGGCTCGCCATCGGCCAACCGGCTTCGTTCGACCGGCCAATAGCAACAGACATTGGTTTCGGTGGGGCCGAACAGGTTATAGAATCGGGTTGCCGGCAGTGCGCTCGCGAACTTGATCAATGTCGCGGCGGGCATCACCTCTCCCGCAAACAACAGGGTTTGCAGCGACTTCAGACCGGTGGTTTCCACGGCGCCCTTCAGCGCGAGGAAATTCAGCAGCGAGGGCACGGTATACCAGACGGTTATTGCGTGCTCATGCAACCATGCCGTCAGCCGGCTCGGTCTCAGTGTCAATCCGCCGGGAACGAAATGGACGGAAGCGCCACTGCCAAGGCCGGTAAACAAGTCGAATATCGAAAGATCAAAATGGAATGGCGCAAGGCTCGCAATTCGATCGTTAGTGCCGATCGCGAAGGTTTGTCCGGCCCATCGGCTGAAATTCACGAGGGCCCGGTGACTGAGCGCCACACCCTTCGGTTTCCCGGTCGAACCCGAGGTGTACAGGACGCAGGCCAGAAACTCTGCGCCGACATTCACGGGCGGCGCATTCGAATCCGGCGGATTTCCGAGCTTTTCGATATCGACCCAGGTTGCGGGCGGCGGGACCCATGCCGGGCGGGATCCTTTCCCGAGCACAAGCGATACCCCGGCGTCCTGGGTAATGCTTTGCAGGCGGGTCGGTGGATTTTTCAGGTCCAGCGGCAAGTAGCACTTTCCGGTGTGGAGGATCGCAAAAATGGCGATGCTGGCATCGATCCCGCGGTCGATCGCCACGGCGACGGGTTGGTCGTCGCAGGGATGCCGGTTCAGGATCGCGGCAAAACCCTGGACTCGCCGCAGCAGATCCCGGTACAGGATCGGGCAGCCGTCCTGAACCAGGGCGACGCGCTCAGGGTAGGCGCGGCAGGCTTCGACGAATCCGGAAAGAATGTTCATATAATCCCTACCCTGACCCTCTCCCAAGGGGAGAGGGATTCGAGATTCACATTTTCCAGTGGTGCCTGGTGGAAGACTCGCGGAGTTCACCTTTCGCCGAGCAGTTCCGGCAGGACTTGCTGATGCAGGCCAAGGATCCAATCAAGATCATATAAGGGTTCGACAAAATTGTAGGAAAGCGTTAGACGATTTTCAAAGACACAAGTCAGCAGCGCGAGGCCGGGCGGCGTGGTTACCTGAGCCAGATGAAACACGCCCCTGACTGGCGCGCCGCACAGATCCCGTCCGGCCAGGTCCGATTGGCCCGCATCGGAAAACCAGAACGAACTGCGCTCTTTGCCGTTCCGGTAAGACTGGCGCAGGGTTTTTCCGACTCTTTCCAGAGACATCCATTGCGCGGCCCACATCAGCGGCAGAAAAGCGTAATCGAGTTCGTCGCGGATCGTGCGCCGATATTGGCTGGTTAAATGTTTAAACAACCGAGCCCGATCCTGGACGGTTTCGACCGGCGCCTGCGCGAACAGCGCGCCGACGTGGTTGCCGGTCACGGGAGTCAACGCTTTTTGCTTGCGCAGATTAAAAGCATACGGAACGCAATAGGCCTCCCCCGTGCTTCGGGTTTTCATCCGGTCGATCGCGCGCATCAGACAACCGATGTAATACAAACTGGTTCCGGTCAGCCCAACCTGCTGCCGGCTCGTTTCAGTAATCTTCCGGCTCTGCGCCAGATCGAGCCGGAAAACTTTGAAATTTAATCGTTGCGGCGGCGACGATTGACCGGCCGGCAGGATGCTTTGAAATTGATCGATTTGCTCGATCCAATTTTTGGTCTTCAGAATCAGGCCAAATTTCCGCCAAAGGGTAAAGCGGGAGATCTTTTGGTTCACCAGCGACACCTGCGGTTTGTTGCATTCATTTTCAACCGGCGGCGGGTCCGCCGCGAGGTATTTAAGGACCAGCTCCACGCCGACCGCATCGCAGAAAGGATGGATCCAGCGAACCAACAGGATTGATTTGGCGGTGCCCGGAAACAGGTGAAATTCGATCGGATGGACGGTTTCCCGCGGCTCCATGCGATTGATAACCCGCAGAATAGTACTATGAAATTCGTCAATTACATCTTGTCGATCAGAGCACTCATGGAGAAAAAACACTTTCTCCGGCTGTTGCCGTTTACACCAGAAATATCTGCGACCGATCTTTTGCAGCTTTCCGCGCGAGACGGGGAAATTCCGGCAGAAATCATCAATTCGATCGCCGAGCTGATTGCTGTCCGGCCGGCCCTTGAGTTCGAGCGCGAACCCGCACACGCTGCCGGGCATTCCCTCTTTACGGATTTCTTCGTCTATCGCCAGCGTGAAATAATCGGCCGGGTTCAGGATCCGTATGATGGCTTCGGGATGCGGTCTCATTTTTCCTGATGGCCAGCAATCCAGTGTTCCAGCGCGAACAGCGAGCGTACGTTATCGGGCTCGATCTCCGAATCGGGCAGTGTCACGCCGAATTCGTTTTCGATAAAAATAATCAACCGCATGATCGCCATGCTGTCCAGTCCGGCTAGCAAAAGATCGTTGTGGTCGCCGAAACTTTCCGGGTCCGCGACAAAAATTAATTCATGGAGAATGAAATTACGTAACTTCTGTTGTATTGAAGTTGGATTCATCATGGGGTTAATCGTCGCAATCAGAACAGGCCGCCGTTCACCGAAATCACCTGGCGGGTGATATAGGCGGCTTCCTCGGAAAACAGGTAACTGATCAGGCTCGCAACCTCCTCGGGCTTGCCCAGACGCCTCGCGGGAATCTGCTTCTTGGCTGCGTCCAGCAGCAGATTTCCAGTCATTTCGGTTTCGATCAGGCCCGGAGCGACACAATTCACGGTAATCCCGCGCTTGGCCAACTCGACCGCAAGCGATTTGGTCGCGCCGATGATGCCGGCCTTGGCCGCACTGTAGTTGACCTGGCCGCGATTTCCAAGTAAACCCGATACCGACGACAGGGTTACGATACGGCCTTTCCGGCGGGCCCGGATCATCGGCATCACGAGGGGATGCAAAACATTGTAAAATCCGTCCAGATTGGTTTTGATGACCAGATCCCAATCGTTCGCCGAAAGCGCGGGAAAAACATTATCCTTAGCGATTCCGGCGTTGCATACGACCCCATAATACGGACCATTCTGTTCAAGATCGGCGGTGATCACCTGATTGCATTGCTCTCGATCCCCGATATCGAAACACAACACCCGTGCGTGCTGGCCGCGATTGACAATCCCCTCGGCGACCTCCCTGGCCGCGGCCGGATTGTGATAACCATGGACTACAACCCCAAACCCGTCACGGGCGAGACGTTCCGCGGTGGCTTTCCCGATGCCGCGGCTCGATCCGGTGACCAGTACCTGGTTATTCATCGACTCACGGCGAGCCAAGTCACAGGGATATTCGCTTCGGAGGAATGGAAGTAAAAAGTGAATGTGTAGATATCCATTGCAAACGGGAGGCAAATTCCATAATTGACGTCCGCCAAGATGGAATTATATTAAGATGACTTCTTTGATACAAACCGGCGTTCGTTCGAGACACGCAGCGGGGCCCTTACTCCGGGATCCCTATAAACTTGATGTGCATTCCCCGGATTTGGAAGAACCTTCGGTTGCCTCCAACGATCGGAGTCGCTCTTGGCACGGGGATCGTTCTAGGCTGTCGAAATTCATCAATTTTGAGGCTGTTTCACGATCCCGGTTTATGGATTTAAAAAGACCTGGAAATGATTGAAGGAAAATGTTAAAAAGCATTATTTTAGCGAGTTGCCTTATTGTTTAACGTTATGCTTC
>JBGTCG010000245.1:0-14835 GCA_041748915.1 Methylococcales bacterium | reverse complement strand
TCTTGCGACGTAACGGTGTCATCGTTGTTCTCCTCTCTTCACGACCAAAAGCGGTCAAGAGGAGTGTCCGACAAACCGTCAGTAAAAGGAAAACCTCCGAAGGTGCAGAGGAAAAGCTGCCGCGAAGCGGTTTAGTTCAACCAATATTGGCCAACATGAATTCGGAAAGGCCGTTCAGGTTAACGCACCGATCGGCACACCGATTTCGAGTAGCCATAAACTCCGGCGTTCCGGCTCTGCCTGTCTCCATCGCGCGACTGCTTGCTACGCTTTCGTCGTCGTCTGATCACCCGAACGGACCCGGCCACGGAATGGCTCAAAGCACTCGGCTTTGCTCTCCGAACTCGTGGTTCAGCGCGTCCAGAAATCTGGGCGCCGGTTACGGCGGATGCATTCGCGTGCAGCGAGCTAACCGGCGAGAAACCGTTTAGAAATATCTGCCAGGCCAATTGCTCCGGAACGCCCTCGGGCTTCAATGAAACTGGACAGATTACGTGCTACAAACCCGGACAGTTTATTGGTCTCAACACCTGACTTGTGGTAGATACGCGGATACCTTATGATTATTGGTTAGGCCCTATTGTGAGTAGCAAAACATTAATAACTGAGAGGGTACAATTATGAAGTTCTTAACCTAGGCTGTGATCTTGACGCGACGTATTCATCTCCTCTTATCGCAGCACACGCGCGGCGTCTTGTCTCTGCCAGCGCTTCTACTTGTTGCGGGCCTCCTCGGAGCCTTTGCACCTGCCCGCAGCGCGTTTGGCGAGATCGCCTTCACGACGGACCGCGACGGCAACCGCGAGGTCTACGTGATGAACGCGGACGGCAGCGCTCAGGCGAACCTCACCAACAACGCGGTGGGCAACGACAGCCTTCCCGTCTGGTCTCCTGATGGCCAGAAGCTCGCCTTCGCCAGCGACCGTGACGGCAATGCCGAGATCTACGTGATGAACGCCAATGGCAGCGCTCAGATGAACCTCACCAACAACCCAGCGTTCGACAGTGAGCCTGCCTGGTCGCGAGATAGCACGAAGCTCGCCTTCGAGAGCGAGCGCGACGGGAACCGCGAGATCTACGTGATGAGCGCCGACGGCAGCGCACCTACGAACCTCACGAGCAATCCGGCGGGCGAGGGCGAGCCCGCTTGGTCGCCAGATGGCACGAAGCTCGCGTTCGCCAGCGATCGCGACGGCAACTTCGAGATCTACGTGATGAACGCCGACGGCAGCGCTCAGACGAACCTCACGAACAACCCGGCGTTCGACTTCGAGCCTGACTGGCGGCCGCTGCCTCGGCCGATAGGAACCACATTTGGACCCCCGAATTCAGCCAATCCCTCCGGAACCGCTGCCGAACCGGTCAATACGGCGATTAGGGACTATTTCTTTCAGAGCACAGACCTGACACTGCCGGGCCGCGGATTGCCGGTCATCTTTATCCGCACCTATAACTCCCTAGATGTTTGGTCCCACGGTTCGGGGGCTGGCCGCCGGGGATGAAAGCTGCTGACTAAGCCTCTCGTGGGGCAAATGGGTGTGGCCGAGGAACAATATGCGCGAGACTCCGCTTCGCACCGAGTGCTCGCAACTATAAAACGGCCTGGAAACACTCGACGATCCGATCGAACAATCGGTTCTGCTCCCACTTCGTCCCGCATGGACTGGGATCAAACATCCGTTTTCTGAGTCCGAATGTGAGTTCAACCTGCACGCCCTGACCGGTCTTGCCCCGGTTGCAGATATTGGTCGCACCTTTGCCCTGGCGGGATGGACTGGGATCGTCGAATGCGCGAAACCCTTTCGATCGGCACGATTCGAGCAGTTCCGCGCGCAATTCCAGATCCAAGCCGCCCAAATAAATCGCGGATTCGGATCCCTTGGCTCCATGAAACGCGATCACCCGGTCGGCGCGGGAGACAACTGCCAAGCCAATCGGCTCATCGAAATGATCGCTGGTGATGTGCAGCGTCCAGTTGGACTTTAGATTGGATTTCAAGCCCTCGAAAGCGTAGAACGAGTGTCTATGGCCCGCTACTGCGTCCGCGACCTGGGACGTTCCGCGCTCGATCCATCCGCCGTGGGGCGCCAGGATGGCGGCGCCGCTTCCGCGTTCCCGCACCCGAATCCGATAATCGCGGAATTCGGTTTCATGGTTCTTCAGATGCGTGAAATTTCGATAATGATCCATTCGGCGCTCCGAACGGCACGTCCAGCCCCAAGTTGAATCTGACTTCTGGCGCTCAGATCGATTCGACCGTCTTCATCGTCCAGCCCCATAAATACAATCTGAATAAATGATACAGCGACGCGAGTTTCGAGAGTTTCAATTCGCCGCAAAAGACCTTGACATCCTTTTCGATGAGGTCGGTACTCTTCGGTTCCGCATTGAATAACCCCTCGTCTTCCCACTGGTCAGGATTCAGGCTGATCGCATAGGGATTCAGCCGGCCACTGGCTTTGATCACTTCAATCTTTTCCGGCATGGTCGATTCGACCGCGCGCATAAACCAGACGCGGACCGTATCTTCGAGCATCCGGAGATTTTTTTCGATATCCCGTAACGCACGTTCCTGGGATTTGTTGCGCGATAACTCAACATGCGCGCGGGAAAGGTAGGAATACAAATGCGGATAACGCGTGAAATCCGGCGCTCTGGTCGATGACGGCATCCTGCCCCAATCCTTGAACAGTTGCTGCATCCTTAAATTCAGCGCGAGCGTATTTTTCATATAGGTCATCCGGGACAGCAATTCGGGCTTTTGAAAGATCTTGAAAAAGGACAGCGGAGCGAAAAATCCCCAGTAAAACCCGGTATCCCAGTAAACCTTCGCCATCATCACGTGCGGCTTGTCGAAGATATGATAAGCGCCATTGAAAAGCTGCATCAGGTTGTTGGTCAGCGTCAGATAGAAATGATTAAACTCCTCGACATCGGCCGGAGTCAGTTCATCGCGCAGATCCCGGCTGATCATTTCGACCGTGATGTTGTTGCTCATCGCGATGAAATCCAGCCCATAACTGTACAACGGATCCAGAAACACGCCGGCCTCGCCGACGCAGGCCCAGCGGTCGGCGGAAAAAGTCCGCGACGAGCCATAGCTGCAATTTTTGAAGCATTTGAAATCGAGTGGGATCTTGCCTTCCAGGTGTTTGGCGATGATGGGCTCGTGTTTTTGCAGCCATTGCAGAGACAGCTCGTAGTTGCTCCGGTCCTTGATCGGATGATGCTCTTCCGCGGCGACAATCCCGATGCTGGTGTGGCCGGACCCGAGCGGGATTACCCAGACCCAGTAGCCATGCCCCATCAAATGATTGGTCGAAAAATAGCGCATGTTGCCGGGATCCCTCTCCTCATGCCATTTCCCTTTCGGTACAAAATCATTGATGTCGAATCGGCCTTCGACCCGGAACCAGCACGCATCGAGTTTATGTTCCCAGCGATTCCTGGTATTGAACTTCGACTGTAAAAAGAAGCGCCGTCCGGTCGCATCGGCCAGCCAGCGGCAGCTTACCTCGGCCACCTCGCCTGAGTCGGGCTTCTGCACGAAAATCGAATGTCGCGAACCGTTCGAGCCCAGCTCGAATTCGCGCAGGCCATAGCCTTCGAACAGTTGCACGCCCTGATCGATCAGCATCTCCCGGACATCATTTTCGAATACCCCGCGGTCGATCTGATAAGCCGGCAATAGCGGCAGACGCGGCGGCCCTAATTCGGGCCGCTTTTCGAGCGGCAGATCCGAGCGGCCAGGGAAAAAACGCAGCCCGTTCTTCAAAAAATGTTTTTGTTTCATGTAGTCATGAAGACCGAGCACCCGGCCGATATAGTTCGAACCGCCCTCGACCGACGATTCCCCGACCTTGAAACCGGCTTCGGGCAGGGGCCTTCTGGTTTTTTCGATCACCGCGACCGACAATTCGGGAAGGCTTTGATGAAGATGCTTTGCCAGGGTAAGACCTGCAAGCCCGCCCCCGCAGATCACCACATCGTAATTCGACTTTAATTCTTGTTGTTGCATTTCATGCGCTCCACTGAATGAAAAGTTCAGCTCTCCGATGTAAAGCCGTGGATGATAATCCCAAATCGCTTCTGTCCGCAACGTTCGAACTATTTGCCTTGCATCGTCTTTCGACCAAATAATCCCGCGATTCTAATCGGTTTTCCAGGGTTTCTCGATCAGTCTTGACCCTCTGATTTCGACTGTCCTAAACTGGATCCAAGTCCTCCCTGACGGGAGAAGTCGAATGTCAACCCGGAACCCCATCGCAGACCTCGACACCCATCAGGTTACCAACCAACCGGCCCCGCTGGAAAATTTCAATGCCTTCGATACCGACCGGGCGCTGCGGGAAGGGTCAAGCGCGAAGCGCATACCTTTGGTGAAAATGAGGCCAGAGGGCTCGGTGAAGCGGTCGGCGAACCGTTCAGCGGTTACGGCCATCTCGCGAATCGGTATCCGCCGGTCTTGCAAACCTGTATCGGGAACGGGAACGGTTGATTAAGGAACGGGGTTCGCACAGTAAACGCCGATCATCCTCTTCCTCAACCGACGGAACCTTAACCACACTCAACATCCCGCGCTCCCCTCCAATATACCGCTGCAACCACCCGGTCGGTCTTGGTCCGTCGCTGCCGACGGTTGACATCGATACTCGCCGACAAAATCGCCGGGAGCGATTTTGAACAGCCGAAGGCTGGCCCGCAGGGTGAAATACAGCGAGGTATTTCATAATCCATCACGATATTTTCGATCCCCTGTTCTTCCAGGACCCGAGGCAAATCCAAAATCCATCCCGCCCCACTTCGTAACAACTCACTGCCCCCGGCAATCCGCCGCAAACTTGAATTTCTCCTTCTCCCGCCCGATCAGCTCATTCAACGAAACCCAATCCCCCCGCATCGATCGTGTTCACCCGATGCCTCTCAACATCGCTGAAACCAACCTTCCACTTCTTGTCGCTCAATTCCAAAACCATGTACAAAGTCGGCTCAGATGCGTTATCTTTTCTCTCAACGACCGCTGTCATTTTCTTATCCTCTTTAAGGTATGCTCAAAAACATTAGGTTATCCGATAGCGGTCCTTCATAGTTTCTACGATCTGTTTTTACGCCTTTTTTCTTGAATGATTAACGAATAACTGTATGGACAATAATCGATCCGATTTGCATGCCGAGGTGGTGGTTCTCGGCGGAGGACCCGGAGGCTATACCGCGGCCTTCCGCGCCGCCGATCTCGGCAAGGAGGTCACTCTGGTGGAACGCTATCCGGTGCTGGGCGGGGTCTGTCTGAACGTCGGCTGTATCCCCTCGAAGGCATTGCTGCACGTAGCCCAGGTGATTCATGAAAGCAAAGAGGCCGCCAAATTCGGGGTCGAATTCGGGCCGCCGAAACTGGATACCGCAAAGATCGTGCAATGGAAGGAGCAGATCACCGGAACCCTGACCACGGGGCTCGCGGGCCTGGCCCGCCAGCGCAAGGTAAAGGTGCTTACGGGGGTTGGCAAATTTGTTTCCGATCATGTTCTGGAAGTCGAGACGGCCGACGGCAGCCAGCGGATTTCATTTGACCATGCGATCATTGCTGCGGGTTCCCAGGCAACCAAGATACCGTCCTTTCCAAACCAGGATCCGCGCATGATGGATTCCACCGATGCGCTGAATCTCGAGGAAATTCCGCAGCGGCTGCTGGTGATCGGCGGCGGCATCATCGGCCTGGAAATGGCGACGGTCTATCATGCGCTCGGGTCGGCGATTACGATCGTCGAACTCATGGAACAAATCATTCCGGGTTGTGACAAGGATCTGGTCAAGCCCCTGTACCAGCGCATCAAAAAACAATATGAGAATATTTATCTGAGCACTCGGGTGACCGCAATCGACGCCTTGGAACACGGCCTCAAGGTTACCTTTGAAGGCGAAGGTGCGCCAGGCTCTGACAGCTTCGACCAAGTACTGGTCGCTGTCGGCCGGCGGCCGAACGGTGATCTGATCGGCGTGAACGCCGCCGGGGTCAAGGTTGACGAGAGGGGCTTTATCCCGGTTGACATCCGGCAGCGAACCAATGTTAAACATATTTACGCGATCGGCGATATCGTTGGCAACCCAATGCTCGCGCACAAGGCGACCCATGAAGGCAAGGTGGCCGCGGAGGTGATCGCCGGGTTGCCGTCAGCCTTTCAGGCGCTCACGATCCCCTCGGTGGCCTACACCGATCCCGAGGTCGCCTGGATGGGAATCAGCGAAAAGGAGGCAAAGGAAAAAGGCATTGAATACGAAAAAGCAGCTTTCCCCTGGGCCGCGAGCGGGCGTTCCCTGAGTATCGGCCGCAATGAAGGGATCACCAAGATTCTCTGCGATAAAAAAACCGGCCGTCTGCTCGGCGCGGGGATCGTCGGCACGAACGCGGGTGAATTGATCGCCGAAGCGGTGCTCGCATTGGAGATGGGCGCCGATACGCAGGATATCGGCTTGACCGTCCATTCCCATCCGACACTCTCGGAAACTTTGGGTTTTGCAGCCGAAATGATCGAAGGATCGATTACCGATCTGTACATCAAAAAGCGATGAATGAAAACGATCGACCTGGCATTCGAGTCCTTCGGTTCGGACGGTTCTGCGCTCCTGATTCTGCACGGTCTGTTCGGTTCAGGGCGCAACTGGCGTAGCCTGGCTCGCAGACTGGCCGGGCAGCACCGCATCCTGCTTCCGGACTTGCGTAACCACGGAGCCTCCGGCCACAGTCCGGAGATGGATTATCCGCATCTCGCGGCCGATCTGGTCCGGCTGCTCGATGCCCGAGGGGTCGATACTGCCGCGGTGATCGGCCACAGCATGGGCGGCAAGGCGGCGATGTGGCTTGCGCTGACCGAGCCCGCGCGGGTCAGCCAATTGATTGCGGTCGATATTGCTCCGGTTCGTTATGACCATGATTTTGGTCACCTGCTGTCCGCAATGCGGGACTCGCCGCTGGCCGAACTTCAAACCCGCAATCAGGCGGACCAGTGGCTGTCGAAAGCGATTCCGGAATCCGGCCTGCGCCAGTTCCTGCTGCAGAACCTGGTTTCTGAGAAGGGCCGTTATCGCTGGCGGATCGATCTCGAGTATCTCCGGCACGCGATGCCGGTTCTGCTGGATTTTCCGGCGCTTGATGGCGTACCCCCGTATCGAGGCGAGGCGCTCTTTGTCGGCGGTTCACGTTCCCGGTATATTCTGACCGAATATACCGGGACCATCACCCGAATCTGTCCCCGTGCGCAGATCGAAATCGTCCAGGATGCTGGACACTGGGTGCAGGTGGATCAGCCAGAAAGATTTATGGAAATTGTTACCGAATTCTTGATCGGCAACCACTGACAGAAAGTTTCGGTCCGGCATCCGCAACCTTGTATTGGAACCGTTCGGCAGCTCGCGATGCTGGACGCGGAGTTTTCCAGGTTGAGCGCCGCGTGGTTCGGCGAGGCCCGCCTCATCGGGCAATGGCATGCGGATTGAAGGCCTGTCTTGGCCGTGGCCAGGATACCACGGATCACCAGTATATTCGGCAGCGACAGGGCCGGACCCGCGAGCAACAGGGCGCAACCGCGTACCCGGATAGCCGGGACCGGAATATTTCAATTCCTCGAAGCCGCGGATGAACATCCGGAACGTCTCGACCGCTACACGCGCAGCGAAACACCTGGTGTCCACCGAGGTTTAACTCGGCCTATTCATGGCCTTTTCACCTCAATTCATCTCCAATTCTGTATTGCGTAACAAAATTTTTGCTTGACTCCGTACCTGCGTACGGGGTTTACCCTGATACCGTCCCTTTTCCGATCCAAGAGAAGGCCATTTTTTGCACCCTTGGAGGTTCCTTACTATGGATCCGACCATCACCTGGTTCATCATCGGCATATTCGTAATCGGATTCATGGCAGTACTTTGCTTTGGATTGGCGGTGCTGAACAAAGACCTCGAAAACCGGCGCGAACAGAATGATCAATCCGGCAACACGATTCCACAAAAGGACTTGACAACGGACCAGGGTACGGACTCTAAACTGGTCGAAAACCACTGAGACGAGGAGTTCCTCAATGTCAACCGAAATTGAAACATCAAGCGATATCGAAAAACTATTTAGACGCCCCGGCTGGTTGGGGCTCGGGGCTGTTCTCGCGGCGATCGGGGCTTCGGCCTGCTGCATCGGACCCTTGGTGCTGGTGTCCCTCGGAATCGGCGGCGCCTGGGTCACGAACCTGACCGCGATGGAGGCCACACGCCCCGTCTTTCTGATTGCGACGCTGATTTTTATTGGCCTTGCGTTTTGGAAGTTGTATCGGGTGCCGGATGCCTGCGAAACCGGAGAAGCCTGCGCTTCGGAATCGGTCAAACGCAACCAGCGCATCGTGTTCTGGGTGGGTTCCGCGATCCTGATCGCGCTTTTGGCCTTCCCCTGGTATGCGCCCTATCTAATCGACTAGGGGGAGTGATTCATGCGGTTCATACTGAAAGCACTGCTGATCGCCTTATTGTTTTCGAGCCATCTTGCGTTTCTGAGCGCCGCAGAACTTTTGACCGGTTCTGAAAAGGGCCTCAAGACCGTGATCCTGGATGTCCGGAACATGGATTGCCCGATGTGCAGAGTCACGATTCGAAAAGCGGTCGAGAAGATCGATGGCGTCAAAGAAGCCCGGGTCGATTACGACACCAGGACCGCGCGCGTCACCTTCGACCCTGTTGCGACCAATATCGATGCATTGACCCGGGCAACTGCGGATGCGGGCTATCCGTCGAGTGTAAAACCGGAGTAGTCCCATGAAGGATCCGGGTCGTCAGACGCGTCTATGGCATTTCGTGATTGGTTGCCTTCCCTGTCTGCTAATTTATCTGAGCCAATTCGGAACGCCTACGGTGATCATCTGGCTGACCAGTTGGCCCTTTTTGATCATTGCCGGTCTTGCCCTGCTTGGTCTGATTTTTATTCCGGCGAAACGAAGCCGGGGGAATCGTGCAAAACAAGGAAATGAAAAGTAGCCGGACCTGGAAATCATCGATGCAATCAACAACAGCGGAGCCATCCATGTGGACCAAAGCAATTATAATAGACGGAATGACCTGTCCGAGCTGTGCGGCTGGAATTGAAAAAACGCTGAATCGGCTCAAAGGCGTCGAGATCAAGGTCTCCTATACGGACGCGAGGGGCGATCTCAAGGTGAGAGGAAACGTCAGCCTGGAATCGCTGATCGAGCAAATCGAGGGGAAAGGATACAAGGTCAGTCCGATTCACGATCGTGAGCCGGTGATCATCACTGCGGCGCCGGTGAAAAAAGGAGCCGGGGACCCGCTGCATGTGGCGATCATCGGCACCGGCTCGGCGGCCTTCGCCTGCGCCCTCAGAGTCATTGAAGACGGCGCCCGGGTCACCCTGATCGAAAGGGCGCCGGTGATCGGCGGAACCTGTGTGAATGTGGGCTGTGTTCCGTCCAAAATCATGATTCGCGCCGCGCACATCGCTCACCAGCAGAAGTCGAACCCGTTTAAAGGCCTCAAAAAGCAGATGCCGGTGATCGATCGCGCCGAACTGGTCGCGCAGCAGCAGGCCCGCGTGGATGAATTGCGGGCCGCCAAATATGAAGAAATCCTGAAGGCGCAGTCCGGCATGACGCTGGTCCGGGGCGAGGCCCGTTTCCGGGATGCCCATACGTTGATCGTTGACCGGGAACACGGAGACTATGTCGAGGTTACGGCCGACCGGTTCCTGATCGCAACCGGCTCGGCGCCTTCGATTCCGCCGATTCCGGGACTTGCTGGCACGCCCTATTGGACCTCCACTGAAGCCCTGGTGGCCGAAAAGCTCCCGGAACACCTGATCGTGGTCGGCTCCTCAATCGTTGCCCTGGAACTCGCGCAGGCTTTTCTACGGCTCGGATCCAAAGTCACGCTGCTCGCGCGGCATACTCTAATGTACCGCGAAGATCCTGCGATCGGCGCTGAACTGCAAAAAGTGCTGGAAGCCGAAGGCATGCGCATCCTGACCCATACCCGGGCGCAATCCATCCAATACCGGAAGGGCTGGTTTTCTTCCGGAAGATTTATCGTCAACACCGCGCAAGCAATCATCCAGGGTGACCGATTGCTGATCGCGGCCGGACGCCCGCCGAATACCGAATCGCTGGCTCTGGACAAGGCCGGCGTGAAAACCCGCCGTTCGGGTGCGATCCAGGTGGACGATCACATGCAGACCAGCATGGAACACATTTATGCGGCAGGCGACTGCACCGATCAACCGCAGTTCGTGTATGTGGCCGCGGCCGCTGGAACCCGGGCCGCGATCAACATGACCGGCGGCGACGCTGCGCTGAACCTCTCGGCGATGCCGGCGGTGATGTTCACCGATCCGCAAATGGCGACCGTGGGCCTCAGCGAGGCCGAGGCCCACACCCGGAACATCGAAACCGAAAGCCGGACCCTGACCCTGGATAACGTGCCGCGCGCGCTTGCGAATTTCGAAACCAGGGGGTTCGTCAAACTGGTTGCGGAAAAAGCGGGCGGTCGCCTGCTCGGCGTACAGATCGTCGCACCGGAAGCCGGCGAAATGATCCAGACCGCTGCGCTCGCGATTCGCAACCGGATGACGGTCGATGAACTGGCCGGTCAATTGTTTCCATATCTGACCATGGTCGAAGGGCTCAAACTTTGCGCTCAAACGTTTTCAAAAGACCTCAAACAACTTTCTTGCTGTGCAGGCTGATGAGTGATCCGGACCGGTCCGGACCCGGAATCAATCAAGAAAGTCCAACAGTCCTCAATTGGAAAGCATCTGATAAACCGGGATTGGCTGAATGCATCGAATTGCTCAGTGCCGCCTTTCCGCCGTTAACCAAGGCGGAACAGAACGTATCCCTTGGAATTTATCGAAACTTGTGCCAGGGAACTCCGTTAAGCATGCAGATGCTAGCGGTACACCTGCAAATTCCCGTGAATACTATTGTTGAGATGCTAAACCGGTGGTGGGGAGTCGATTTCGATGATCAGAATCGAATTGTTGGGTACCGGGGTCTTACGATACAGCCAACCAGCCACCGTTTAGAGCTCGACGATGGACAGCTCCTGTATGCCTGGTGCGCTTTCGATACCTTGTTTTTACCCGGGATTTTGCGGACTCGCGCCCGAGTTGAGTCGTTTTGCCCAACCACCGGCTTGCCAATACGTTTGATCGTCGGCCCGGAACATCTGGAACATGTTTTACCGAAGAATACTGTAATGTCGGTCATGATCCCGGACGCTGCTCGTGTCAAAGAAAAAGTGGTGGATCACTTTTGTATTTCTGTCCGTTTTTTTCATTCGAAAGAGGCGGGGCTCACATGGACCGACCGGCATCCCGGTACTTTTCTGCTGACGATCAACCAGGCCTATACTCTGGGTCAAAAGTTCAATGCAATACAATACCCTCGATCCTGAATTCGACAACGGCTTTTCGCCGCTGCCGCATTCGCATTCCTCGGTTTATTTGATGGAGGTTTGAAAATGTCCATTGTATTTCTAATCAAAGTACTCTTTATCGCAGGCGGGCTCGTTGGTTGCGCGCTGTTATTCGTCGGAATGAGCAACGATACGGAACGGCACGAAAGTGTCCGGAAGTGGCGCAAACGTTTGAGGGAACGGGTTGCCCGATCGAAGGAAAATAATCACCGTTAAAGTGACGGTGTCCTGAGCAAGATTTCCCGGGGTTTCAATTCCCGATATCCTCTGCTTCCGAGTGGTTTTTGAAAGATTCTTTTTCGAGTACTATCCATCGAGTTATCTGCTGATAATCGTGGCGGATAATCAACCGGATCACTGGGAGGATATTCAAAACAATGAGTTATTTTTGGTTTACTGTTGCCGCAGGGTGTGAAATCGCCGGCTGTTATGCTTTCTGGATGTGGATACGGCTATCGCACAATCCGATGTGGGTGCTGCCCGGGTTATCTTCGTTGATCGTTTTCGCGTGGGCGCTTACCAATGTCGAGGCCGATAGTGGGAGGAGCGTTCGCGGCTTACGGCGGTATCTACATCGTATTGTCACTGGTTTGGATGCGCGTTGTGGAAAATACATCGCTGGTCGTCAGTGATTGGTTGGGAGCCCTGTTCTGCCTGATCGGCGCAACCATAATCTTAACCGGTCCTGGTTATTGGCCGATTCATTATTCAGGCGGTTGACCTGCGAGTGTCAACACTGCGTCACTGCACGCCTTAGAATCACCAGAGATCCGAAAGGAGCATGCCGTTTCTCAGGCGACCATCTCGCGACTTTGCGACGAGCTTGGCTCCCGCGCGCCTTTTCTGGCCAGGCGCTCTTTCAATCCCTCCAGGCGGCCGCGACCGATTTTTCGTTGAAGATTTTCAAACCGGATTCCTCGATCCGTCCTTGACCCTGGCTGTGGAGGACAGTCACTGCGGGACAACCGCTCTCCACCAGCTTTTCGACATAGGTGAAGGCGTCTTCGGCATTGTCGGAACAATCCGTGGGATGGACGATGTGTGCGTCAAAATACCCTCGCACATCAGTCCACACCTTTTGTCTCCGAGTCTTGCTTTCATCACCAGCACGGCGACAGCGTGATTATGGTCGCCAGTGCCAGCCATTGCAGGAACTTTTCCTGGAACCATGTGAGTCGCAAGCTTCCATTTGCGGTAATAGTACCCTTTTCATAGGGGATTTTCCTTGAGTGCAACCGTTGAAAAATAATCCGGCGTGAGTTCGGCCCCGACCGCGCAGCAGTCCTTCGTCCGGGGCCGATTGGGCATTCCGTTCAGTCGAATCTCGTCTTCCCGAAATCGCGGCTGGTCCGCCAATGCCGGGCATGCATTCTGAAGGACCGTCCGTGCCCAAGTCGGTAGCTCGGGATTCAGGCGGTAGTAGACCCAGGCCCCCTTGCGCCGATCCTGCAGCAGACCTTGCGTGCGCAAGAGCGCCAGATGACGGGAAATCTTCGGCTGCGACAAGGCCAGGGCATGCGTGATTTCACACACGCACAATTCCGGCCTGCCGTTCAACAACAGCAAACACCTGAGCCGGGTTTCGTCGGCCAGGCACTTGAAAAAATCGACCGCTTTCAACGCCACCTCACTATTCTATCGAACTTTTCGTCTGGACCAGCGCGAACAGCTTTACGCGCTCGCGGATTTCCCGTGCCACGCGCGCGAAGATTACGTAATCGCCACTGGCGGCGGGGTCTTCGAAATCCCAGGTGATCTTCACCGGATCGCCTGGAAAAAGCGGACAGTCCTCCTCGGTGCGATCGCACAAGGAAATGATGAAGTCAAATCGCATGCCGGTATAGTCGCCCACGTGATGGCTAGATTGGCGGGAGATATCGATTCCGCAGTTGGCCATCGCTGCCACGGCCATCGGATGTACGGGCTTCGGATCAGTACCGGCACTGTAGACTTCGAAACGGTCACGGCCGATCGTTTTTAAAAAGCCCTCCGCCATTTGCGATCGCACGGAATTGGCGGTGCATACAAACAATACGCGGCGATTTTGAAGGGTTGTGGTGGTCACAAAAAATATGATATACAAATATACGGATGAACATATATTATTTAAACGCGGAGTCAAGTAATTTCTTGGAGACGAGGTTCGCCTCCTCGAATGTGGCACTCGCATTGGCCCCTCGGACCGTCGGATTAGGGTATTAAGGTCAAGTCGGCGTCTACCGGCGCGGCGCTTTGGGGACAAAGGAGCGGAGCCGGGACAGAGACTATTTTCGTTTTGGCTGGTTTTGTAAGAACTACAGCGGAACTGTAACAATTACCAGAAAGATGCGCTAGATCCTGTCCCAAAGGCACTTTTCTCACGTGGCATATCAATTGCTTTTCTCGGGATGGAAGAGTTGTAATAGATTATTTTTCAGCACAAGATACAACCCATGTTCAACATCCAACATCGGGTGTTTCCATCCTGAGCCGAAATCGTTTTCATCCAAAACCCGTAGTTCAGTCCGTAACGACGACGCAGTGATACAAATCGACTTTGCCGTCTGCTTTAAATCCCCGGTAAACTTGCCAGAATCGGCTATCGACCTGCTTTTCCCGCGCTGAACTGCGGTGGTCGCGATAGCGGTCCGCGGCGCCGGGTCCTGCATTATAAACCGCTTAATAGCCGCGCCAATCAATCAGCGTATGACATGTGCCGAAAACTTCGCCGCCTGCGCGGCCCCGTTCCGTGGCTGAAAAAGCGGATGAATTCCTTCTGCCGGATGAATTGCGGATGATCCAGGGGAAAATTCCGGCAATCGCTGTTATACAGCATCACGGTCGTATCATCCCGGGCGTTCAATTTTTTGGTCATGCCGAAGGTCAAGAATTCGGACCGAATGGTCAGCGGAATCACGACTTCAACGCTCAGCGCAGGATTAACAGATGCGATAGCAAACAGCGCCGCGGTAATACAGCATCGGACCGTGGGAAGAAAGGGCGCGAGGGTCATAAAGCAAATGGCATTTTCAATGGCTTGAAGAAAAAATCTAGCGAAACGCTGGATAACTCCATCATGGATTTCCAAGTGGCCGGCAACACCAAAATGCGATTGCGTGTTGTTTTATAGAATCAAACGCAGAAACCGTAGATTTTGGCAGCGCATCCGCGTACTGACGGACAGCTCGGATTAGATCAGAGCTTCTCTGGCAGTATTGTATCCGTCACCGGACGATTTCGTTCGCGCTCATCAAGTTCGGTGGTTGTCAAGGAAGATGTCGCATTTATTAGGCTATTTTCTGTTTGAGATCACCCTCCTTTTTCATCGGTTTGGCCGGATTTAAGTACACCATTTTTTCGGGTTCCCAATTACGCGACGGACCCGACCAACGCTCT
>JBGTCG010000244.1:0-6411 GCA_041748915.1 Methylococcales bacterium | reverse complement strand
CGGTTTGCAGACCGCGCAGGCGCGGCGCGGTCTGCTCGGTCCGGCCCTGTTGACTGTCGCCAGCCCGGCGGAGGTCTGGGTGCGGGTACCGGTTTACGTCGGTGATCTGGCAAAGTTGAACCCGGTCGCCGAAGCCCGGGTCGGCGGGTTGGCCGGCGCGGACGGTCGCGCGGCGATGCCGGTCGCGGCACCCCCGTCCGCCAATCCCGCGGCCGCCACCGTGGATGTATTCTACCGGATGCCCAATCGCGACGGCGCGTTTAGCCTCGGTCAGCGCGTCGGAGTGACCCTTTCCCTGCGCGAGGACGGGACCTCCCTGGTCGTGCCCTGGTCGGCGGTCGTGTTCGATGCGGACGGCGCCGCCTGGGTGTACGAGCGGACCGCGCCATCAGTTTACGTCCGGCGCCGGGTCCGGGTGGAACGGATGGTGGATAAGTCAGCCGTCCTGGCGGGCGGTGTCGCGGCCGGTGCGAGCGTGGTGGCCATCGGCGCCGCCGAATTGTTCGGCGCCGAGTCCGGGGTTGGACAATGATGCGCTGGCTGATTACCGCGGCGCTAGACCAGCGGGTGCTGGTCCTGGCCCTGGCCGTGGTCCTGGTGGTGTTCGGCATCCACGCCGTGCGTGTGACGCCGCTCGACGTGTTCCCCGAATTCGCTCCGCCTCGGGTCGAAATCCAGACCGAAGCGCCCGGTCTTGCAACCGAGGAAGTCGAAAGCCTCATCACCGTCCCGCTGGAAAACGCCTTGAACGGAACTTCATTGCTCAAGACGCTCCGCTCCAGGTCGGTACTCGGCCTGTCCTCGGTGGTGTGCATTTTCCGGGACGGCGCCGATCTGATGCAAGCGCGCCAACTGGCCCAGGAGCGCGTCGCCCTGGTGACGCCCAGGCTGCCGGCCGTGGCGCTCGCCCCGGTCGTCCTGCCGCCACTTTCCTCGACCAGCCGGGCTCTAAAGATCGGGGCGTCGTCGAAGACTCTGTCGCAGATGGACCTGACGGACCTGGCTCTGTGGACCATCCGGCCGCGGCTCATGGCCGTGCCGGGGGTAGCCAACGTAACGATCTGGGGCCAGCGCGACCGCCAGCTCCAGGTTTTGGTGGACCCCGACCGGCTGGCCGCCCACGGCGTCAGCCTCGATGCCGTGACCCGGGCGGCGAGCGAAGCGGTCGCCGTGGCGGCGGGCGGTTTCGTCGATCTGCCCAACCAGCGCCTGCCGGTGCGCCATCTGGCGCCGGTGGCGACGCCGGAGGACCTGGCCCGCACGGTGGTCCAGTTCACCGGTGGCGTACCGTTGCGCCTGGGTGACGTAGCCGAAGTGGTCGAAGGTCATCCGCCGCCTATCGGCGACGCCGTTATCAACGACGGGCCGGGCTTGCTGTTGATCGTGGAGAAACAGCCCTGGGGCAATACCCTGGAAGTGACCCGCCATGTTGAAGCGGCGCTGGCGGCGTTGCGGCCCGGTCTCGACGACGTGGAGATCGATCCGACCATTTTCCGGCCGGCGACCTTCATCGAACGTTCCCTGGACAATCTGAGCCATGCCTTGATCCTGGGCTGCGTGCTGGTGGCGGCGATCCTGGTCGCCTTTCTGTTCGAATGGCGCGCGGCCCTCATCAGCCTGTCCGCCATCCCTCTGTCCCTGCTGGCCGCGGCTGTGGTGCTCCATCTACGGGGCGATACGCTCAACACCATGGTGCTGGTGGGGCTGGTCATCGCCGTGGGCGAAGTTGTGGACGACGCTATCATCGATGTGGAAAACGTCATGCGCCGGCTGCGCCTGAACAGCACGGCGGAAAAACCCTTGTCCCCATTCGGTGTAGTACTCGAAGCCTCTGTGGAAGTACGCAGCGCAGTGGTGTTCGCCAGCCTGATCGTTGCCCTGGTGTTCGTACCGGTGTTCTTCCTCGACGGCCTGGCCGGCGCCTTTTTCGGTCCACTGGCGTTTTCGTACCTGCTGGCCATCCTCGCCTCCCTGCTGGTGGCGCTGACCGTAACCCCGGCCTTGTGTCTGATGTTGCTTCCCGGAGCGAACCAGCAGGACGGGGACGTTCCGCTGACGCGCGGCCTGAAGCGGGGTTATCGCGCCGTGTTGCCCCGCATCCTGGCCCGGCCGCGCTGGGCCGCGGGTTTTCTCGCGGCGGCATTCGCAGTAACCGGTCTTGCCTTGCCCCATCTGGGCGAAGCTTTCCTGCCCGACTTCAAGGAGACGGATTTCCTTATACACTGGGTCGGAAAACCCGGCGCCTCCGTGGATGCGATGCACCGCATCACCGTCCAGGTCAGCCGGGAACTTCGGGCCATTCCTGGCGTCCGCAACTTCGGCGCGCACATCGGCCGGGCGGAAGTAGCCGACGAAGTGGTGGGTCCGAACTTCACAGAATTGTGGATCAGTATCGACCCTGCGGTGGACTACGGCGCGACCCTGGACCGGATACACGCGGTGGTTGCAGGCTATCCCGGTCTCTATCGCGACGTGCTGACTTATCTCCGCGAACGCATCAAGGAAGTGCTGACCGGCGCCGACGCGACGCTGTTGGTACGGTTGTTCGGACCCGATATGGCCATACTCCGCGACAAGGCGGCGGAAATCGGCAAGGCCATTGCCGACGTGCCGGGCGTGGCCGATCTGAAGGTGGAACCGCAGATCCTGGTACCGCAGATTCAGATACGGCTGCGAACGGAGACCGCGGCGCTGTTCGGCCTGACGCCGGATCAGATGCGCCGGGCGGCCTCAACCCTGATTCGGGGCACCAAGGTCGGTGAATTCTATCGGGACCAGAAAGTTCTCGAGGTGGTCGTCTGGGGCACGAAACGGGTGCGCCATGACCTCGCCGCTTTGCGCGAGGCGGTGATCGAAACTCCCTCCGGCGCCCGGGTGCCGCTGGGTGAGGTGGCCGATCTTGAAATAGCGCCGACACCCAACGAGATCAAGCGTGAGAATGCTTCCCGCCGCATCGATGTGAGCCTGAACGTCGCCGGCGACGACCTCGGCCGCGTGGCGCGGGAGGTTCAGGATCGCGTCCTGGCGCTGAAGTTCGAGGCGGGATACCACCCGGAATTTCTGGGCGAATACGCGGTGCGCCAGGCGGCGCGCGACCGACTCGGCTGGCTCGCCGTCGCTTCGCTGCTGGGAATACTGGTGCTGCTGTACGTGGATTTCCGTTCTCTGCGCCTGGTGCTGTTGATGGCGCTGACCCTGCCGTTTGCCCTCATTGGCGGCGTCGCCGGCGCTTTCCTGGGTGGAGGTACGCTGTCCCTGGGCTCGCTGGTCGGCTTCGTGACCGTGCTCGGCATTGCTGCGCGCAACGGCATCCTGATGTTAAGCCATTACCGGTACCTGGAACAGCGAGAAGGCATGAACTTCATGCCAGAACTGGTATTACGCGGCGCGGAGGAGCGGCTGGCGCCCATCCTGATGACCGCCTCGTGCGCCGGGCTCGCGCTGCTGCCGCTGGTCTTTAAAGGCAACGTTCCCGGCCATGAAATCGAGTATCCCATGGCCGTGGTCATCTTGGGCGGCCTTCTTACCTCGACGATACTGAACCTTTTCCTGGTACCGACTTTATACGCTCAATACGCCAAACCGAGGGGCCGGGAATCTGAGCGGATCTGTGCATAGACGCTGGATCGACCATGGCTCAAAACGTCGATGCGTCGCTGAAGACGCCAATTTCGTTAACGCGGCTCGGAGGGCGATCAATGAGCAAAATCCTATGGTCTCCTGTCGGCAGCGCGGATGGTTTTCGTTAATGAAGACTATCTACTTCTCAAACAAAGTGAACGTTTTCTGCAAGGTGGACCAGATACCCCAGGCCAGCGGGATCGAGACATACAGCCAAAACAACAACAATATTAAAAGGTCGATTGGCTTGAAAGAGTTGGACTTCGACATCAGACCTCCGAGATTCTAGTTTTCCGAAAGTTCCTGTTCCAGTATCGGTTTGGAACGCACACCGTTATCACGGGCAACAGCGCCGTCCAGCTCATCCAGTTCATCGTGTTGCATATGATGTTTCTCATGCACCGGCCGGATCATCAAATTGGCGAAAAAACCGATGGCCAGCGCCCCCGCCATGATATACATGGTCACATTGTAGGCCTCCGCCTTCGGGACGCCGTGGTCGATCTGAAACTCGCGGATGTAATTCACCAATACAGGACCCAGTACTCCGGCGGTCGACCAGGCTGTCAACAAACGGCCGTGTATGCCGCCCACATACTTCGTACCGAAAATATCCGCCAAATAGGCTGGAATCGTCGCGAATCCTCCGCCATACATACTTAAAATAATCGCGTACAACAATATAAAGAAGCCAACCTTTCCCGCTGCGCCCATCGCAGGCACGGTCGCGTAAAGCGCGATGCCAAGAGCGAAAAAAATGAAATAGGTAGCCTTCCGGCCGATAAAATCCGATGTGGTCGACCAGAAAAATCGCCCTCCCATATTGAACAGGCTAAGCAACCCGACGAAACCCGCAGCCGCAACGGGGGTTACCGCACCCTTGAACATTTCCTGTATCATCACCGAGGCTTGTCCGAGAACACCGATTCCGGCCGTGACATTCATACAGAGTACAATCCAGAGAAAATAAAATTGCGGAGTCTTCAAGGCCTCATCGATATGGACGTGATTATCGGTGATCATTTTGTTTTGAACGACAGAAGGCATCCAGCCGGCCGGACGCCATTCCGGGGATGGTATCCGGATGGTCAGGGATCCGATCAGCATCGAGAAAAAATACAGACTGCCCATCACCATAAAGGTTTCCATGACGCCCACCGACTGAGCGGATTTGAAATAATCCATCAGCAGCACCGACAGCGGTGCGCCGATCATCGCGCCTCCCCCGAAGCCCATGATTGCCATCCCGGTCGCCATACCCCGGCGGTCCGGAAACCATTTAATCAAGGTTGAAACCGGCGAAACATAACCCAGACCAAGACCAATGCCGCCGACCACACCATACCCCAGGTACATCAACCAGATCTGATGCAGATAAACGCCCAGTGCGGATATCCAGAACCCGCCTCCAAAGCAGCATGCCGCGACGAACATCGTGAGTCTGGGCCCGACTTTTTCCAACCATTTGCCCGCAAACGCCGCGGAAAGACCCAGGAACACGATGGCCAGGCTGAAAATCCAACCCAAAGTGGTTAATTTCCAGTCCTCCGGAGTGGAAACGTTGATTCCGATTACGCGAGTCAGCGGATCATTGAAGACACTAAACGCGTACGCCTGACCGATACACAAATGAACCGACAATGCCGCGGGCGGCACCATCCACCTGCTGTAGTCTGGTTTGGCGACGGTGCGTTGTTTCGAAAAGAACCCTGACATCAATAAACCCCTCTCAATCAAATTCACATTTCCAGCACAGGAATCTCTCAAAACCGCTTTGAATTCAACTTGGTTGTTCTCAAGTTAAAGTCCCCCTTGGAAAGCGCGGCAAGATCAAATTTCCTCGCACTTTGATCCAAAAATCGTTGGCGCCGTGATCACTTCGAATCTCGCCGTTCGCGTTGAGGTCAAATCTGTTTGGCAAGTAACCTGCCGCGAAAGCGCCATCGCGCAACCGGTGTGCAATATCCACGAGCCCGGTTTTTTATCTTCAGATCGGACTGCTCAGCTTACGACGCGACCTGGGTTCGCTGCGCGTTTGGGCATTGAGAATGCGAGACTTTAGATCGGCGCTAAGCGTGATAAATAAATTGTTTACTTGATCTTGCTGTTTCCAAAAGCATTGAGTGAAACTTCGAAAAATAGCTATTAGGTTCGTATAATCAGATTTGTTGTTTGCCAATTTTTGGTGATTATCATCAGAGCACAGTTAGTTTAAACGTGGAATATGTAATATTAAACATAAATATGCGATTCAAAAGTATCCAGCGTCAGTCGGCTGATCAGGGGATTGAAAACCAAACGGGCGTTATTCGCACTCGATGATTTCGGCGGCGGACGGTCGTCATTCAGTTATCAGAAAAACCTTGATGTGGATTTTCTCAAAATCGATGGCGGATTGGACAGGGATATCCTGACCGATCCGATCGACATGGAATTGGTTGACTCGATCAACCGGATCGGTCACGTCATGGGAAAAAACCATCGCCGAGCGGGTCGAAAATGTTGAGATCCGAAAAAGGTTGCGGGAAATCGGCGTCGATTTTGTACCGGGCTATGCGATCGAACACCCTCGATTGCTCGATTTTGTGAAGATCCATTAGCAAGCGTAACCGAGTACTGGGGTTGGCCCTGAATCCATTGTTCGGTCTCACCGCTCCGCGAGCGTTGCTCGCTCCGCGGCAAGACCGAACGGGTCGCGGATTACCATCCGCCGCTCGCTTTCGCTGACGCGAAACCGAACAGCGAATGAAGCGTCAATTTCCGCTTACGTGCTCCGCACGACGCGGAAAC
>JBGTCG010000243.1:0-9874 GCA_041748915.1 Methylococcales bacterium | reverse complement strand
CTCCCACAAATGGCTGGACGGCGTTTCGGATGTAATTTTGGATCCCCTCTGGCGCTAGCGCACGACGGGTATCCAAAATTACCTACGCCTACCGGGGACTACCAGCCCTCGCGTTCGCTCTCCATGGCTGGCAGCGGTCGACACCGGTACGGAGGATGTGGCGGCGACCAGTTCACGCACGCGTCGCAAACACCCGTTCCAGAAAGTATTGCGTCTCCAGCGCGATGCGCTCGCCGCCGCGGGACGCAACTCTAACCCCAGGCACCAGTCCTCGTTGCCCAGATACGCCGCAATCGGCATGTAGAGCCATCCACCCCCTGATAGTTTCGGCTGGCCCACTCCTTCTTCATGCCGCTGTTGTCCCTCACGAACCAGCGCGCCGAAAACAGCTTCGCGTTCCTCGGAACTCGTGTCCGTATTCTCGATCGTTTCGTGCAGCAAGGCGACCGCGATCGGATGGTTGATATAGGGCGACGACGCATGATCCTCGCGTCGCTGATCACGGTGCTTCATCGACGCAAAATACGCGGCTCTCGGAATGATCGTTACATTCATCGCTTCAAAATTCTCCTGATATTCCTTTGGACTTCAACAGTTAATTCGGCAACGCCGAAAAACGGACGATCTTTTTCGATAGTCTCGCAATCCTTGGATACAATACAGACATCATAATAACGCGGACGAACCAAGTATGAACCAAGATTATTTCCTTTACGACAGTGAAAGGTTGCATTCGATTGCTTCCGGCGAACTCGTAAGGCAAGGATTCGCCTGCTTCTCGGACAACCGGGTGTTTGCGCTGGACAGGCCGGGGGACCGGTTGACCGCGCAGGTGGAGGACGCCGAGGACAACGAACCCTATTGGCTGGAGTTGATCCACCGGGACGGTCAACTGACCGTGAGTTGCGATTGCCACGACGGAGAGGAAATCTGCAGACATGCGATCGCCGCTTTATATGCCTTTGCCGATCAATATCATTATGAAAAAGATATAAAAACCTTGAGTAACGTGGTCGATGAAGCGATTGAAGCGCGCGTAAAAAAAGGCCGTACCGAAGTGCGGGTCAAATTGATCAGCGGGAACCCCGGCTTCGGAACCTGGCAAGCCTCGTCCATCGTATCCAGCACGCATCGCCAACGATCCTATCAGGTGCAAATCCGTTCGCTGGATCAACGCATGAATTACTGTACCTGCCCGGATCTCGCGAGCAATTGTCTGGGGACCTGCAAGCACATCGAAGCGGTGTTACATTACGCGAAGAAACAGCCGGAGTATAATCGCCTGAAAGCGGCCGGCTGCCCGGTCTCGTTCGTGTATTTAGCCTGGGAGTCGGCAACCCGGCCGGTGATCCGCTTGCACCGCAAAGCGGATATCGAAAGCGATCTCGACGCGCTGTTGTCGGAATTCTTCAATCAGAACGGCGTGTTCACCGGCCGCGTGCCGGATGATTTTTACCGTTTCTCCGAACAGGCGTACGGCCGCGATGATTTTCAGTTGGGAGACGATGCGGTCCAGTATGTTCGGCAATGCGCGGACGATGCGGCGCAGTCCTTGCGCGGCCAGAAAATCAAGCAGGAAATTCTCCGCTTCAACGGCGTATTACCCGGTATAAAAGCCCGGCTGTTTCCATATCAGAGTGAGGGCGTCGCGTTTTTGGCTTCACGCGGCAGGGCCTTGCTTGCTGATGACATGGGTCTGGGCAAAACCTTGCAGGCCATCACTGCTGCGTCGTGGCTTGCCGATCGGGAAGGCGTGCGGCGCGTCTTCGTGGTTTGTCCGGCGTCGCTGAAGCAGCAGTGGGCCCGCGAAATTCAGAAATTCACGGCGCATCCGGCGCAGATCATTCAGGGAAGCGCCGAAAACCGGCTGGCCCAGTATCGGGCAGATCGATTGTTTTTCATCATCAATTACGAACTGGTTTTGCGTGATCTGAGCGTAATCAACGAAACGCTCAAACCGGATTTAGTGATCCTGGACGAAGCTCAGCGGATCAAAAACTGGCGGACTAAACTGTCTTCGACGGTTAAATTGATTCCGTCGCGCTATGTTTTCGTGTTGAGCGGTACGCCGCTCGAGAATCGCCTGGAAGATTTATACAGTTTGCTGCAGGTGGTGGATGCTCGCGTGCTGGGACCCTTGTGGCGTTGTCTGCTGGATTTCCATATTACCGACGATCGCCGCAAGGTGATCGGATATCGTAATCTGTCGGAGTTGCGGCGGCGGATCGCTCCGGTCATGCTGCGGCGCAACCGGACGCTCGTGAGCGATCAATTGCCGGACCGCACCGAAGTGATCCTGGATATTCCGTTGAGCGCAACGCAACAGGACTTGCACGATTCGGCATTGTCGACCGCGGGTCGGTTAGCCACCATCAGTAAACGCCGGCCTCTGACCCCCGGAGAGCAAAACCGGTTGATGGCCGCGTTGCAACAAGCCCGCATGGCGTGTAACGCTGCCGGCCTGGTGGACAAGGAAACCCGAGGTTCGCCCAAACTCGATGAATTGACACGCCTGCTGGAAGAATTGTGCCTGCAAAGCAACCGCAAGGCCGTGGTGTTTTCGCAATGGGCCTTGATGACGAAGATGGTCGAGTCCCTGGTCCGCTCGCTTGGCTTGGGCTGCGTGCGGCTGCATGGCGGCATTCCCTCCAACCGGCGCGGCGAACTCATAGATCAATTCCAGAATGACGCGGCCGTGCAGGTGTTCATTTCCACCGACGCGGGCGGCACCGGCTTGAATCTGCAGTCCGCCACCGTATTGATCAATCTGGATATGCCGTGGAATCCGGCCGTGCTGGACCAACGAATCGCGCGGGTTCATCGTTTAGGGCAGAAGGAAAAGGTCCAGATTTTTCTGCTTTTGGCGCAGGATTCGTATGAACAGCGTGTCGCTGGTCTGGTGAAAGGAAAACGGGATCTGTTCGACAACGTGATTAGCCCCGATGCATCGGAAGATGTTGTCGGCGTTTCGAAAAAAATGCTCCAGACCCTGATCGATGATCTCGCGACGCCGGAATCCAAATCGATTCCGGAAACCAAAGAAACAGTCGCTCCGATTGCCGAGTCCGTGCCGGAAGGAACGCAGCATGTCGCTGAAAAATCTGTGCCGGCCGGTAGCGAAGAAGACAGCCGAGTTTCGCAATTGATCGAAAACCTTCAGAATATTTTCCAAGACCGTGTCGAGCAGATTTTAGGCTCGGGTGGCGGTCTGCTGGTCGTCCTGGACCAGATGAAAGACGCCGACGAGCAATCGGCCGAGAATTTATCCGGGTCGGAAGTGCCAGTTGCCGTGATCGACCGGCGAACATTGCGGAACCTCAAGCGCTTGGGTCCTGCGTCACCGATCGCCCAAACTCGTACTTTATTCGAAACACCAGAGCCGGAACAAAAAGCTGAAAATCCGTTATTGAAAACAGCGGAACAGAAATTCAATTCGGCCGAGATTTTGTTCCGGCGGCAATGCACGGCCGGGGTCATGGATTTACTGGCCTCGGCCCTTTTGCTGAAGGTGGCCGGGCTGAATGGCCAATTCCAGACCCCGGCGCCGGATTCCGCGGCCGTCTGGTTATATAACGAGATCGTCCCCCGGCAGGTATTAACTTCGGAACAAGCGGGCATTGTGGTCAGAATCCTTTCCTTAAGTCAGGCCCCGGAAGTTCCGGAAACCTTGATTGAACAATCGCTTGCGGATGTTCGTCTATTATTTTCGAGTTGGGCGGGAACGTATTAGCTCAGCAGGACAAACACACCGCTCCAGACAACAACGGAAATTACATGGGAAACGCGCAACATCGTGGTCTGGCCTGAATGGCACTTATTTATGCTTTTTAGGGTGTCCGTCGATACGAATATGTTCACGGGCTTGGACCCTTGGTGTCATTAATCTGGGGTAGGGTTTATTTCCAATATAAGGAATTTCCGGCGATCACCCACTATCCGAATAGTTTTCTGCAAATTTAAGTACGTTTCTCCTATTTCGGGTTTACGGCAGACTCCAAACCTTCCCGGGAGTGCGGTATGATGCAGAGCTTCTCCACCTAATTCATTGCTCTCTCATCGGTGTCGGTTTATTCGGTAGACAAGCTGATTACGCAGGCGCGGAAGCTTGCCGCGGATTACCGTTTGGCAACCGGAAAAACATTCCCGGGAGTCAGCAGTGAAATCGCCGCGTATGACGCTTGCCGGCTGCTAGGTCTGGAGCCTTACGCCGACCAGGGGCAGGGATATGACGCCAGAACTTCGGACGGCAAGCGCATTCAGATCAAGGGCCGCACGATTTTTGATGAATCGAGATCGGGTCAGAGAATCGGCCAGATTAAGCTGAGCCAGGAATGGGACAGTATGGTCCTGGTGCTGCTGGACCAAGACTATGAAGCCTATGAAATTTTTGCAGCCGATCGGGAGGAGTTGCTGGACTATGTTGACCGGCCCAGTATTTCGCGAAAGAAGCGCGGCGCGCTCTCGGTGGCCCGGTTCCGGATCATCGGACGCCTGATCTGGAGCCGGGACGAAGGTTTGATCGAACCGGTCGGAGATTGAATTGCGGGCTCCAGGCCGCCAGCGCGGCGCAGCTCCAGTCAGATTCCAAACGCGAATTGACCGATCGCGAAATTGACGATGCCTGTGTCGCGGAAAATTAATCTGAATCCCAGGTCCGGAAAAAATCCGGCGATGCCTGATCTGGATTCCATTTTTGCTGAAATGGGGCCCTTGTCCAGTACAATTTCAGGCTATAGGCCGCGCGCTTCGCAACTGGAGATGGCGAAACAGATCGCCGAAGCCATCCGGTCGGGAAATCATTTTATCGCGGAAGCCGGAACCGGAACCGGAAAAACCTTTGCGTATCTGATTCCTGTTATTCTGTCCGGAAAGCGCGCCATCCTGTCGACCGGCACCCGGAATCTTCAGGATCAACTGTTCAGCAAAGACATCCCGTTGGTTCGCTCGGCGCTGCGGGTGTCGTTTCAGGCCGCGATACTCAAGGGCAGGAGTAATTATCTTTGCCGTTACCGGCTTTCCAATACGCTGAATTCCGGAGTTGGATTCAGTCGCGAGGATGCCCGGGCGCTGAATCGGATCACCCGCTGGTCCGGAAAAACCCGGACCGGGGATATCGCGGAAGTCGCGAGCGTATCCGAAAACTCACCGATCTGGTTTCAGGTCACTTCGACCGCGGACAATTGTCTCGGGCAAGACTGCCCCGATTATCAGGAGTGTTTTCTGGTCAAAAACCGGCGCAAGGCTCAGGAGGCGGAGGTTCTGGTCGTGAACCACCACCTGCTGTGCGCCGATTGGGCCCTGCGCGATGACGGATTTGGCGAATTACTGCCGGACGCCGAGGTGATCATCGTCGATGAGGCGCATCAGTTGTATGACACCGCTTCTCATTTTCTGGGGCTTTCGGTCAGTGCCCGCCAGATGAATGACCTGAGCCGGGATGTGGTGATCGAGCATGTGCAGGGCGCCGCGGATATGCCACAGTTGCGTGCCGCCGCGGACGAACTGGAACAGTCGGTGCTGGATGCAAGGCTGGCATTCGGCGAGTCGGTCCGGCGCGGTCCGTGGCGGGAAATTACGGCCAACCCCCAAATACTGCAGGGACTGAAGAAAATCATTGTCCGCCTCGCGAATCTGAAAGACGTATTACAACCGGCTTCCGAAAGGACCAAGGGACTCGAATCGTGTTGGCGGCGTTGTGCTGAAATCGAGACCGACCTGAAAAAGGTGATCGAGGATGACGGCGGCGAATGGGTTCGCTGGTTCGAAACGTATAAACGAACGTTTACGTTAAACAGAACTCCGTTTGAAATTGCGGCCGAATTCGAACAACTGATGTCCGAGCGTCGGGCTACCTGGATATTTACCTCGGCGACTCTAACGGTATCCCGGCGCTTCGATCATTTCAAATCGGCATTGGGCCTCAAGCACGCGTGCGACGGTGTTTGGGACAGCCCATTCGATTTTGCCACCCAGGCGCTGTTTTATCATCCAAGGAATCTCCCGGATCCGACATTGCCGGATTATGTGAACGCGGTCGTCGAAACTGCGATACCGGTTTTGAACGCGAGTCGGGGGCGCGCATTCTTTCTGTTCACGAGTCATCGGGCGCTCGCGCAGGCGGCGGCAATCCTTGAGGCCAGGATTCAATATCCATTGCTGGTTCAGGGCAGTCAGCCGAAAGCGGTTCTGATCGAACGATTTAAAGCTCATGGCAACGCGATTCTGTTGGGAACTTCGAGTTTTTGGGAAGGTGTTGACGTGCGCGGTGAAGCGCTGTCCTGTGTTATTATCGACAAACTCCCCTTTGCATCACCCGGAGATCCGGTCATTCAGGCGAGGTTGGACGGCCTTCGCCGCCGCGGAGAAAATCCTTTTGAGTGTTTTCAGTTGCCAATGGCCGTGATTTCGCTGAAACAGGGCGCAGGCCGCCTGATTCGCGATGTGGATGACCGGGGAGTGTTCATGCTATGTGATCCGCGTTTGCTGAAAAGATCGTATGGGAGGGTCTTCCTCGACAGCTTGCCGCCGATGCGGCGGACCCGTGCGATCGAAGAAGTCGAATCCTTTTTTAATCAAATTGCCTGATCGACCGGGATGAAAATACTGGCCGTCGAGACGGCTACCGAAGCGTGTTCCGCAGCCGTGCTGGTTGACTCTGGCGTGCTGGAGCGGTTTCGCGTGGCGCCCAGGGAACATACGCGGTTGATTCTGCCGATGATCGACTCGCTGCTCCAGGAAGCCGGAGTTGCCTTGCGGGAACTGGACGCATTCGCGTTCGGGCGCGGTCCAGGTTCGTTCACCGGAGTCCGCATCGCCGCGGGAATCATTCAGGGACTGGCCATGGGGGCCGATCTGCCGGTGGTCCCGGTTTCGACGCTGGCCGCCATGGCTCAACACCATATCAGTCGCCATGATTCCGCGACAATCTTTACCGCGCTCGATGCCCGCATGGGCGAGGTGTACTGGGGGATCTATCGAAACGATTCGGCGGGTCTCGTGCGCCTTGCGGCAGAGGAAACGGTGCTCCCGGCCAATGAGGTCGAGTTTTTAAACGGCGGCGGCGGAAAATGCGCAGGTGTCGGAAGCGGATGGGCCGCGTACGGGGATGTACTAGCGGAACGTATAAGCGGCCGTGTGCAATTGATCGATCCGGAATGCTATCCGCATGCGTCCTCGGTAGCCCTTTTGGGAGCAGACGGTTATCGGAACCAGCTTGCCGTCGCTCCGGAATATGCGCTTCCGGTCTATCTCAGAAACACCGTCGCCAGGAAGAAAGGCGAGTAAATGGATCTACGGGGAATGACGAACTTGTGTGTAAAAGACATGGGTCTAAGGAGGGTTGAATCGACGCAGGGGTAACCGGCGTCCCTACGGCGACTGTGGCCTAAGGCAACTACGGCTTGTAGCGTAATGCGCAACACGCTATCCTTGGGTCATGATCAAGTCGTTCCGGCACAAGGGACTGCGCCGCTTTTTCGAGGAAAGCCGTGTTACAGGCACCCGGCCAGCACATGCCAAGAAGCTTCGAATTCTGTTGTCGGCGTTGAATACTGCTTACCAGATTGATGATATGGACGTTCCAGGTTTTGATCTGCACCCATTGAAGGGAGATCGGACGAGACAGTGGACGGTTTCGGTGAGTGGCAACTGGCGCATTACCTTCGAGTTCCGGGACGGCAATGCTTATTCACTGGATTACGAGGATTATCACTAATGGCCATGCATAACCCACCGCATCCCGGCGAATTTATCCGGGAAGTCTATCTCACGCCTTCCAATATCAGTGCGCGTCAGGTTTCCGACAGCTTGGGCGTTTCTGCATCTACGTTCAATCGACTTTTGAATGGAGAGAGTCGTATCTCTCCAGAGATGGCGCTACGCCTGTCGAAGACCCTTGGGCGCACTGCTGAGAGTTGGCTTGCGATGCAAGACCAATACGACTTGTGGCACGCGCGTCAGAGTGTAGACCTCAAGCGTGTCCGGAAGCTCAATGTGTCGGCTGCGTGACCAGCCCATTTAGGGAAACGCTGAATAAATCCGTCCTGGATTTTTCAGCGGCCGGCAACGCTGCCAATGTGATTCGGCGTTGCCTCACAAAATCAAACGCTTACAGCGTCCGATTTTGGCAGTGCATCCCTGCACTTCGGGAAGCTCTGAATTAATCAGCGCTTCCCTAGCCAACGCCGGAAAGCCGCGCGGCGTATGGGCATCGCTAGAGCGCCGCGCAAACGCAGTGTAGCCCGGTTTCGATTTCATTCCATCTGGGCGATTAACTATAGAGGATATTGCCGATGCTAAAAAATTACTTTCGGGCGGCTTTGCACCAGGCACGCTATGAAATTTTGCCAGACGATGGTTCATTCTATGGGGAAATACCTCCTTGTAACGGTGTGTATGCCAATGCTTCAACTCTGGAAGAGTGCCGTGAGCAGTTGGAAGAAGCGTTGGAAGAGTGGGTGCTTTTTCGTATCTATAAGAATCTTCCCTTGCCGGTACTGGATGGGCACGAACTAAAGATCCAAGAAGTTGCTTAATGCCTGCGCTTGGCCCGATTAGTCGGCGTGAGTTCGTTCGTTATTTGAAGTTGTTGGGATTTGAAGGCCCTTATTCGGGTGGGAAACATCAGTTCATGGTTAGGGAAGAAATCTCGCTCCGGATACCCAATCCCCATCAAGGGGATATTGGTCGTGAGCTGCTGGTACGGATATTACGGCAAGCTAAAGTGAGTCGCGAGGAATGGGACCAACTGTGAATTTATTAACACCAAACTCATAAGTAGCCCCACTAGTTTCTCGTTTTTTGGGAATAGAAATCTCCTTTTGCGTCGTTGGACAAACGTCTCAGCCAAGATAACCGGTATGCGGCGCGTAGCCCGTATGTATAGTGTTCACGCTTCAAATTTCGGTTTTTTTTATCCCCTCATCTCGCCTTCTCCCGGAGGGAGAAGGAACCGATGTGCCGAATTTTGACCTGCGACGAGTATAGCGTAGCGGAATACGGGAAATTCAGTCCTGCGAAGGTCCCGAATTCCATTTCATTCCATCCGGACTACGCTGGCTGACATTATTCATTTGACGCTACTTGTGGCCGTGCAGGGATGTCTCCCGCACAACGAAGCAGAGCACCACGACCAGCGCGGTCAATGCGATAACGACGATCCATTTCATTACACGTTCTCCAGTTCTTCGATGAGTTTATCCGCGCGGCGGTTTATGAGCACAATCAATACGGCGATGACGAGCACAGCGATAAAACCGGCTCCTACTATAATAGGGCTCGCTACGCGACAAGCGAAGCATCAGCGCCACTGCGATACCGAAGGCCACCTTGAGCCACCAATTTCTGCCTTGAGGCGGTCCGCGGCTTTTGCTGCTGGGACGGATTTTTTGGGTTCAGCCGGCAGCAGAAATGTTCCTATTTCACATTTTCGACGGGAATAATATACAGATCCTCGCCGGAGCCATGCGTATACTGATTTTCGAGGAAATAGGCCAGGCCGGGCGCAGGATTCGCCGACTCAGGGAGGAATCATTGCAAAATCGGATTGCTTTTACGACGGAACCGCTTGTTCAATTCTCCCCCCGCGATCAAACCGCGGGTCTAGGAGGCTGTCGGAGAATAGCGTGATGGAAATTCGGTAGGTTCACGGGGAATCGTCATTAATGGCGCATTCAACGCATTGGCGAGGGGAAAGAGCAGGAATCATGCCATAAGTTCACCATAAAAGCGCTTTTTCCGCTTGATCCGGCAATTTTTTGCCCCTCAGGCGGGGTTTGTGGCCTATTTCCCGAATTCCGGACGGACGACTCCCCGGATAATCGACTTGGCGATTTTTTTGATATTGTGAGTCGCGCACACCAGGGAAAATTCACCC
>JBGTCG010000242.1:0-10932 GCA_041748915.1 Methylococcales bacterium | reverse complement strand
CTATACAAGGTTCCGACAAAGGCTGGCTGGAAAACAGCGCATGCCTTGGTGTGAAGAACATCGGAAAGCCGTGTGCGTTAATAGCGCATGCACGGTTTGATGAGGGAGGGCAGGCGAGAGCCTGTCCTCTACTCTACCATTTCAAGGCCTATGTGTGGTCCTCGGTGGTGACGCACAATCTGGTGGTATTTGCCCGATTACAGACCGAGTAAATTTCACCCTGTTGTTCACGCATTTTCACCGCGGGGCTTGGCAACCTCGAGGGGATGTTTGCCCGAAAAATGGCAATTTCGGCATGAAGGCGTTATGAAACGCCAACACGCCGGTGTTTGACTGGAGCATTATCGCATCAAGCGATAAGACAATTCGTTTTTGTTATATCCGGCCGACAAAAAAGGCCATTTATGAACGGACACTAAATAGCTAAATCCAGATCAAGCTGGTTTTGGACATCCAAGTCCAAGAAAGCGGCTAAACCTAACGCGACCGCTATCGCGTTCGGCGTCCCGACCCAGCAAGGGGTCGGGACATCGTTCCACAATGACTGGACGCCCTTTTGCGATGCCTTTCATGTTCCCTCTACCCGCTGCTTTCGCAGCAACCTCCGGGAACACATTCGGCTAGGGCTATCCAGGGACTACTCGCCTTTGCTTCCCTCTCCCTGGCGAGCAGCGAATGCAACGGATACTAAACGCATGGTTGATATTTATTGAATGTGGAGGTTCGTCGGAGTTCCAACCGTCAATATCGACTGCTGTGCATTAAATGGCAGCGACCGAAACAACGTAGGTAGTGGAAAACCTACACCCGTTTCAAGATCCGGTATCTGCGGTTTGGCCCAGTTGGTCCATTTCGACACACCGTAGATGGGACCCATTGCCGCAAACAACTCGGGCGCATGCGGAGGTGCAGATTGGGTGCCCGAAATCGGCCATAAGCTCGGGTTTTCGATCCCCTTGTTATAGAGAAAATCGAGCGCTTTTCTTAGCGATCCGCCGCCGGGGGCAGTCCAGTTATATAAGTTCTGGCCGCCTGCGTTTCGGACGATTTCAACAGACGCCGCAAGTGGTTCCAAGGCGAACGCCGTATAGACAATACCGTTAGACCCACGCTTGATTTCTTCCGGCATCGACCCATCGGCTTTAACCATCAAGTCAATTAATTTTTTGAGCAGAACCACATCCGCATCCAAAGCAACACGATTTTCGATAAAATGATCAATGGCTATTGAAAGCAGAATACCCCAAGCATTATGGTTGCTGTAATACGGATTTGTAATATATGAAGGCACCTCATAAGTCCCTTGCGGCGTCTTCATGAGACTGCGAAGTTTTTTAAAGTCGGCCGCCGGTTGGAGTTCATTTTTTACCCACGAGACAAATTTTGTTCTATCGTCGGACGCCCATCCAGGATAGTTCCATATTAATTCCGCAGCACCGACTAACCCAGGACCAGCATTAGAAACGTCCAGCGATGTTTGCTCATCGACAACAATATCCTTATTTACAGATGCCCAATTATTGAGTATCTGAACCGCTTTATTGGCATATTGATCGTTTGATGGGTTAACGCCGGTCCGCGCTACATTGACGGCATAAAACGCCGCACAGGAATAAGCCGCAAACATATCATTCTGCATGATTGCTTTGGCGGCGATATTGCCTGATTTATTCTGGTAGAACGCTGGGATAGGCCCATAAGTTACTGGCGCGCTCGGCTGTTCATTCAACCGAGCATTGGCAAAGCTCTGCAATTGCGACCATGCCGAAGACCACGGTTGCTCCCCGTTTTTGATCTTCTGCGCGGCTGTATAAATCTGCTGAATCGTATTCAGCCCGCCCGGATGCAGAAAACTGTATGTACCGGAACCGGCGGAAGGATCAGACCCGGTCGGCAGGTTGGAACCAGTCGACGAACCGGGACCTGTCGATGGGTCAGGAGCGGTCGACGAGCTGGAATTCGTTGATGAGCCAGAAGGGGTCGATGAGCTGGAACCCGTCGATGCAGGAATGGTCGATGAAGAAGAGCCCGTCGACGAACTGGAATCAGTCGGCACATTGGCGGATAAGGAGCCAAACAATTGCGATTCGCGCAGGGATATCCAATCACCGGTGTAGCTATTCGCGCCCGTGACCGTCAGTTTAACGAATCTGGCCCTGGGTTTCCCTGAAAAAGACGCTGTAATCGGACCAGCTTGTGCGTTGGCACTCATATCCAACTTCGTGGAATAATTCCCACCGTCCGGTTTCACGTCAATCTTGAATTGGTAGGCCCGGTTTTGATAGGTATCCAGGGTTATGGAATCGAGGTCATAGTTTCGTTTCAGGTCGATTTCCACCCAGTTACCTGATTTGAGTCCCGCGACACTCCAGCGATTATTGTCGTTGCTCATTATTCCATCGATCAGGTTTCGTTCCGGATTCCCGGTTTGTGCCCCGGACGAGCCGTTGATGATTCCAAATTTTTGAGCGACGTTTTCAATGATCGGACTTCCATAAACTTCAAATTCTCGCAATGAAACCCAGTCGCCGGTATAGCCGGAGGCCCCGGTAATCGTGATTCGAATATACCTGCTAATAATGGAAGCTGGAAGAGCATATTCAATGGGACCTGGTTGGGTATTCGCATTTCGATCAACGATCCTGCTATAAGTGCCACTTTCCGATCTGGCTTCAATATAAAACTGGTACGCCCGATTTTGATAGGTATCCAAACTGAACGCATCCACTTTAAAATTGGCGCCCAAGTCGATTTCCGCAAACAAATCTTTCGAAATCAGACCTGGAACACTCCAGCGATTGTTATCGTTACCCTTGATGCCATCGATCAAATTCTTTTCGGGATTTCCGGTTTCCGATCCGGAAGAACCGACGATGGCGCCGAATTCATGAGCGACATTGCGGGCCCCGTTCTTAATGGTGGGGCTTCCATAGACTTCAAATTCTCGTAATGACATCCAGTCGCCGGTATAGCCGGAAGCGCCGGTCACCGTGATGCGAATATGCCTGCTTATAATAGGAACAGGCAGAACATATTCGATCGGTCCAGCTTGGGTACTCGCATTGAGGTCCCCTACCCTGGCATACGTACCATTCTCGGGTTTGGCCTCGATATAAAATTGATACGCACGATTTTGAAAGGTATCCAGGCGGAAGGCTTCCACTCTGAAATTGGCGCCCAAATCAATTTCCGCAAACAGGTCTTTCGATAGCAGACCTGGAACACTCCAGCGATTGTTATCGTTACCCTTGATTCCGTCGATCAAATTCTTTTCGGGATTTCCGGTTTCCGCTCCGGAAGAACCGACGATGGTTCCGAATTCATGAGCGACGTTCACCAATTGACTTGGAAACGGCAGTGCCGATGCGCTGGACGGATAAATATAACTTGCAACGATTATTGAAAGAAACAATAGGAAACGATAATTAATCATGGCTATATAATAAACATTAAATTCAGGCTAAATGGGTTATCGACTTCAAAGACCGCTGTCATCCCGGCATTTCACCGCGAAATTGCCAGATAGCCGACGATTTCTCGCGCATGGACGAGGTCGTCATCTTTTGACTGTTCCTCGCTGACCCGCACGTCGACCCCAAAAGCGTCATTCGCACTCCAGCGCAGGTTGGCGGGATCTTCATCGGCGGTCGTTTGCATCGCAACCAAGATGATCGGAGGGTTCACGAAGGAATTCTGATACTCAATCCGGTACGGAAGATGATCAACATCTTCGGCGCTGAAATGCGCCTCAAAGTCTCGGGTCGGCATGTCGCTAGCCGACGGTTCCCAGGCGATATACGAAACTGTCTCCGCGGCATGCTGCCAAGGATCTGAACTGCCTTCCTGTTTCTGCATGCCTACTTGAAAGCCGTCCGGATAAATATTTTGAACCCTGGTGGTTACCGCATCACTGCCATTCAGACTAGTCACGGCCGTAAAGACAACCGGTTTAATGGGAAAAGTCTCCGCAAAATCAATCGATTCGTACTGTCCCGTGCGATCGGTCAAAACCGAGCCCGCCTCAACCTGGCTTCCATCCTCCAGAGTGTGCCGTCCTCGCTCCATAACCAAATAATTCAGAGTTTCAACGGTATGTTTACCGTCCAGATATTCCCACTCCTGGATACGAACTTCAAAACCGGCCGGGGTCACGTTCCGAATTCTAACTACGGTCGGCTCTTTACTGTTGTCGCTTAACGATCCCGTAACTACGACTGGATCGTTGAAGGTCCGGTTGAAGCTCACATATTGCCACTTGTCGGTTATATCTAACGAACCGGCTTCGAAAAAATCAGCCGCTTGTTCCGTACTGGCGCCCAACGGTTGTGTCGAAACGGATCCGGAGCCACTGGTATTTGCCGTTGCCACGGATGATAATCCGGGATCCATTACCGTAATCAAGTTAGTTTTCGTCTTCGTTTCCGTACCATTCGGCCCGGAAACCATCAGGGTGACCGTGTAAATGCCTGGTTTTGAATAAGCCTTAATCGCAGTAGGTGCGATACTCGTCGTACCGTCCCCAAAGTCCCAGTTCCGTTTGGTGATGTTGCCCGCGGAGGTATCGGTGAAATTCACCAATAAAGGGGCATATCCACTGGTATCATTTTCGGAAAAATTCGCCGTTATCGGCGCTGTGATAAGCGTGCTTATTTCATTCGAATAGTTACCGGCGGTTGTCCGGTCCGCGGAATAAGCTTTCACCGAAAAAAAGTATTTGGTTCCGTCTTGAAGTCCCTGAATTCTAATACTCGTTTTATTTCCCGCATCGATGCTATCGGAATACTTATTGCTGTTTTGACTATAAAAGACCTGATATCCGCCTAAATTAGGAGTAGAAACAGCATCCCACGCCAAAGTTACGTCAGCAGCATATGATTTTTCGATGAATAAAAAGAAGGCACCGCCCAAAAAGAATATGGTAGGTACCACATACCGCAGAAAAATCTGTTTATTTAGCGAAAGAGAAACCAATGTATTATCTCCTGAACAAAAGAAAAGGCTGCTAGATAAATGTCCGAATCCTATTGAAAAGAATTCTCAGCGAATACAGTAAGATTTTTACGGAAACCGCTTAATAGGATGTTGGAGATTCTACAAAGACAGCGTAATTGACCCTTTCAGATAATATTTATGCGGGAAGTTATCCCGACATAAGAATTATCGTCTAGGGTTAAATTTAGCTATTAACAGGAGTTTTAACGTGATTTCTTTCGCAATTTATCAGCGTTTTGTTGTGACGGGTTTCGCAATTTCATAATTCGATTGTTCTGTCGCGATCGACTTGGATGTTTTCGGCAATCCGGAAATAAATGTTTTATTAACTCGAAATCGTAACGAAACAGATAAAGCGATTTCATCCTGGATACCCGATAACTCCACGATTTTGGAAATATTTTTTTCCGTATAGCAATTGACAATCAGTTGGAGAAGGCGATAATTCATGGCCGGCTGAATATTTGGCGTACGATGGTCGGCGGCAAGGCCAGCGCGCTCGGCACAGTCCGGTCATGGACGTGAACGGCGGGCTTTTAGCCCGAAAATACGCCCGTACCAGCCAAAGGATTTCGAACCTCAGACATAAACGTAGGGGGCATGGACTGGCCGCAGAATTGATTTGGGATCCATGTATAGGTCGGGACAACGGGGAGTAAGCCTGATTTTGGTCTACAGTCGAATCCGCCAAAGTGATTCGCGGCAACCGTTTAAGCCCCAATCCTAAAAAAACCCAGGCTCTTCCCCTATACTGATCCCGTGTCCATCCCCGCCAAATTCCTGTGATTAATATAAGTGGGATTTTCGGAATGGAAACGTTAAGATTCGAATCCCATTTGTTTGTAATTGAAGCCTTGGAGCCGTGTTCAGATTTCCTGGGTTTCTCGGTACACGCATCCCCAGGTTACCGTCAGTGATCGATTTACGAGTGAACGGAATTAAAAGGTAATCAGTATCCTAGGCGGGTAAATCCTCATGAGTTATTCCGATATACTAACTTTTTTGTCTGGCGCGCACCCGAAAATCATATAAAGGTTAATATCAATGATCGATTTTCAATTTTTCTATTGGCACTGGCTATTGTTAGGAATTGGCCTGGCGATCGCCGAAATGTTTCTGGCAAGTTTTACCATTCTCTGGTTCGGACTTGGCGCGATTCTGGTCGGCGTATTGATGCTGGTATTTCCAGCGATGTCGCTTAACCTGCAACTGATGTTTTGGATAGTGTTCACGAGTGGTTTTGCAATTTTCTGGTTCAGATATTTCCGGCCGCTCATGGTGGACAAAACGAAAGCGGGTATTTCCAGGGAGGCAGTCATTGGCGAATCCGGGACCGTGATCAAATCGCCAATCGAGGGCAGTAGGGGCGTCGTCCGTTTTACGACGCCGATCCTGGGAGAAGATGAATGGGAATTTATATGTGAACAACCCGTAGCTGCAGGTGATCGTGTCCACATCAAGGAGTTTTCCGGAAACACCCTGATTGTAATTAAATTGTAAGGAGCGTACGAATGAACATCGTTGTCTTAATTGCTATCCTTGTATTATTGCTGGTGACATTATTGAAGGGAGTCCGACTGGTACCTCAGGGAAGTAAGTGGGTGGTGCAGCGTTTAGGTAAATACGACCGGACATTGGCTCCTGGATTGAACTTTACTATTCCGTATATCGAAGCCATCGCGTATAAGGTCACAACCAAGGATGTCGTTTTGGATATTCCGTCTCAAGAAGTGATTACCCGGGATAATGCGGTGATCATCGCGAATGCCGTCGCCTATATCAATATTATTTCTCCGGAAAAAGCGGTTTATGGCATCGAGGACTACAGAGTCGCCATTCAAACATTGGTGCAAACGTCCCTTCGATCTATTGTTGGTGAAATGGATCTGGATGATGCGCTCTGTTCCCGGGATCAGATCAAAGCCAAACTTAAAGCGGCAATATCCGACGATATTGCTGACTGGGGTATTACACTGAAAACCGTCGAAATCCAGGATATTAATCCGTCCAGCACGATGCAACAGGCGATGGAAGAGCAAGCTGCCGCCGAGCGCCAGAGGCGTGCGACAGTGACCCGCGCGGACGGTGAAAAACAGGCCGCAATCCTCCAGGCGGAAGGCCGCCTGGAAGCGTCGAGGCGTGACGCCGAAGCCAAGGTCGTGCTCGCCGACGCCACCCAACAAGCGATCGAGAAAGTCACGACAGCCATACAGGATAAGGAACTGCCGGCGGTTTATCTGCTCGGTGAACGTTACGTCGACGCGGTCAAGGAAATCGCACACTCGTCGAATGCCAAGATTATCGTCCTCCCCGCGGATCTTCCTTCCGCGATCCGGGGAATAATGAATCGATAGGTCGCGCCGGCGAATTTCATCTGGACACAACCAGCGTCAACGGATCAGTGACTTATCTATCGGGTCGAGGAGTTCGGAAAGTGATAATTTCGATTCCTAATCCGATGGTCTTGCCATAGCCTTCAACCAACTCGTCTGGTGAAAAAAGACGGCTCGATCGTTTCAACCGCGGTCAGGATCGGCTATGATGCATCGTTGGAAATTTTCGGGCCCAATCGAATCCAGCCAATTGGCCCTGAACGCCAGATTATCTCGAAATAAAAATACTATATACTTTTATTTTATCGCGTAATGGAAGAATTATTGATCGGTTGGCTAAAGGAGTACGGATACATTATCCTGTTCCTGTGGTCGATTCTCGAAGGTGAAATCGGCCTGATTATGGCCGGAATCCTGTCTCATACCGGAGACATGCATTATTTGATCGCAATATTTGTCGCCGGCCTCGGTGGTTTCGCGGGAGACCAATTCTATTTTTATATAGGCCGCTTTAATAAAGGATTTATCCAGCGCAAACTACATAAACAAAGACTTAAGTTTGCGATCGCGCATTTGCTATTAAAAAAGTATGGCTGGCCCATAATTTTCATGCAACGTTATCTGTATGGCTTGCGTACCATTATTCCGATGTCGATTGGCATTACCAAATACTCCGCAAAACAATTTGCATTGATTAACCTGATCAGCGCATGGGTATGGGCTGCGATTACCATCACTCCAGCTTATTTCTTCGGCAGCGAAATATTAGATCTTTTAGCCATCGCGAGGAGCCATTGGTATCTGGCGATTCCCATCGCAGTAGGATTCCTTTATGCGGTCCATACTTATTTTAATAAGCTGGAGACGCATTTTTTGAATAAACGGAATGCGCGGTTTTCAAAGTTATAACTTCTGACTCAAAACAGCGACCTGAACGCGTTTTCGGCGTAGTTCAGGATATCCCCTGCTGTTAACCCGGTCCGGTCAGGGTCTCGATGTCCCGGCACGGACGCGCCGTCCTTGCTTCGAATTCCGGTCCTGAAGAAACGGCATTCGAATCAAACTGGCTCCAGAATTCCGAATATTGCCGAATTTCGAGGATCGTCTTGGCGGTCTCAACGCCTGAAACGGCCGCGCCGTATACACCCCCGCCGGGAGCCGCCCAGTGTCCCGCAAAATAAAGGCCCTCGACCGCGGAGCGGTTCGCGATGCGATTCGGGCCGACCTGATCCGGAGTCAGATCCCAGCCATAGGCCGCGCCCTGGTAATTCCAGGTGTAACGCTCCAGGGTCCACGGCGAACCGCCTTCAATATAACGCAGGTGTTTTTTCAACCCAGGCAAATACTGTTCCGCGATTTCCAGCATTTCGGCCATGTATCCGGGCTTTTCCTGCTTCCAACTCCGACCGATCTCATAGGCAACCAGCGTGGTCAGGGTGACCAGATGCTGCCCGGCGGGCGCGAGCGTATGATCCGTGAGCGTGGGAATACTGACCCCGATCCAGGTCACCTTCCCGTTGCAACTGTCCTGATAATTTTGCTCATGGTCAAATTTCGCATAATGGAAGGATTCGTGGCTCGGGCCTAATTTTTCGAGTTTTAGATCGGTCGCGAGGTACACGACGAAGATCGACAGCGAGGGTTTCATGTTTTCGAGTCTGCGAATGAATCGTTTTGGAAAATGGTCTTGCCCGGCGAGATCGTACACCGTCCGCCGCATGTCGGAATTGGCTATGACCTTCGAGGCGGCAATGTGCTGGCCGTTATCCAGCATCACGCCCGAAACCTGGCCGTTATGGATGCAGATCCGGTCGACTGCGCGCTTCAGGCAAAGATTTCCGCCGTGGCGATTTAATCCCTTGACCAAAGCATCGGCAAGTCGCTGAAATCCTCCCCGGCAGTAACAGGCTCCGTCCTCGAGGTAGCCGATAAACATGGTCGACCAGTACACGAACGACACCCGCTCCGGCGGCAAACCAAGGTAGGGCCAGTTCGCGGACAGCACCGCGATCAGCCTTGGGTCCTGAATGAATTCGGCGCAAACTTCGGCCAGCGTCGCCCTTCGATACCGTAGCAAGGCCGGCAATTCGGCTGGCACGCTTACCAGGCCGTGCCGCGCCATGATTTCGTCCGCGCTCGCGGCTTCGCGCGCAATCTGGAGACTCAGATCCATGAATTTTGCGAGACCCCCGGCTTCCGGGGGAAAGCACTGCGCCATCGCCCGAACAAACGCGCCGATGGTCCGCGGCAGGGCTGCCGTGAGGCCCGGGAAAACCGCGACCGCCAACGGATCGACCGGAATGAAATCGACCTCGTCCAGGACGCCGAGGGCTTTCAGCGTCTTGTGAATAATCTGGCCGCCGGGATAGCCGCCGGGCTCACATCCGCTGGTCAGATGGACTGCCGAATCGAAGTGATAGCGCCTGCGCCGGAAACCATGAACATAGCCTCCGGGCCGGTCATGTTGCTCCAGAATCAGCACCGAGTATCCGCACGCGGCAAGAAGGCCGCCCGCGGTTAAACCGCCAATCCCGCTGCCGACCACGATGACATCGCAGGATTCTGGCATTCCGTTATTCATCAAGGGCTTGATATACTTTGCGCAGATCGGATTTCTCTCGATTTCGGTAATCCGGAGGCCAGGGAACCGATACGACGCCGATCACGCACTGTGTATCCCGGACCTCGGCAATCGTTGCCGGGGTGACTTAGCCCTCGAATGATCATGACCGGCGATCAGTCCTTGATATCCACAACCCGGTCATTCTTGAAGCTAACAATTATCGTATCCCAGCGATTCTTCCAATATTTCCACTGATCCCGTAGCAGGGAGGGGGTCTCATGACTCGGCGGATAACCCCGCGCCACGATCACCGCGGATTTGCGCATACCGGGAGCGATACTTCCCGCTTCGATATTTTTCCGCTCGGCTGCGTTGAATTCCAGAAGGCTGACCATGTCGGGACCAAATAGCATTTTAAAAGCTTCGGCCAGCTGCCAGCTCGTAAATTTCGGAACATTTTCGATCTCGACTTTTTCCCCGGTACCTGCAACTTCCACAATAAAGTCCTTGGTACCGAATTCAACGAGCTTTACGGCTGTGTTTACCGGTAGAAAAATGCCCACGCCATAATTGGTGGTCCGGTAGCGGCCTTTCTCATAAAACAGTCCAACCTGCGTGTAATAGGTGGCTCCGATCTTGACGAACGACGGCAAGCCTTCCGCGTCAGTAAACTGTTTCGAGCATCCGACCAGCGCGAGCGCCGACACGACCGCCATGCCAATGAAAATTAAAGGTTTTATGCGCCTCTCCATTGCAAGTTCCTCTTTCTCCGGGCAACGAGGGGGTTATTCTCTCACAGTTCCGCTCCGCTTTCCGCCGTACAATGAAGAACCGTGTTGAACCGGTATCCGGCCAAGTCAATTTACGAATTTTTGTTTTATCAACTGGTCCGCTGAATCATATCTAGTGTCCGTTCATAAATGGCCTTTTTTGTCGGCCGGATATAACAAAAACGAATTGTCTTATCGCTTGATGCGATAATGCTCCAGTCAAACACCGGCGTGTTGGCGTTTCATAACGCCTTCATGCCGAAATTGCCATTTT
>JBGTCG010000241.1:0-1678 GCA_041748915.1 Methylococcales bacterium | reverse complement strand
ATTGAAACATCTCGACGGCATCCATTGGCTTGCGGCCTGCCTCATGTACGGTTCCGGGCTGCGTTTAATGGAATGCGTCCGATTGCGCGTTAAAGACTTGGATTATCCGCACCGGGCGTTGATCGTGCGGGACGGGAAGGGGGCCAAGGACCGGGTGGTCACTTTGTCGGATGAATTGATCCCGTTGTTACAACGCCATCTGGAATCGGTAAAGAGCACCCATGAAAAGGATCTTGGCGACGGTTTCGGCGCGGTGTACCTTCCCTTTGCGCTGGAACGGAAATATCCGCATGCTTCACGCGAGTGGGCTTGGCAGTATGTGTTTCCGGCGCCCCAACGCAGTGTCGACCCGCGTTCCGGTATCGAACGTCGGCATCATTTCAGCGAGCAGTCTTTGCAACGGGCCATCAAAAAGGCCGTTCGCAACGCTCAGATTCAAAAACCGGCTTCGTGTCATTCGCTGCGCCATTCGTTCGCGACTCATCTGCTTGAACGCGGAATGGATATCCGGACGGTGCAGGAGCAACTGGGCCACAAGGATGTGCGCACGACACAGATTTATACTCACGTATTGCAACGCGGTGGAAATGCGGTGTTGAGTCCGCTCGGCGCGGTTTTGGGCGGGACTGTGGGATCGAACTCCCTGACGGATTGAGCGAATCGAGATCAGGAGCCGAGCAAAAAACCAGCGTCGATCACGTCCCGGTGTCCTGGACCCCGGCAATCCTTGCCGGGGTGACGATACACATCGGTTTTTCATGACAGACTACCAGAATCATCGCCATCTTTCTGGACCTGCTCCGGGTTCGAGGGTCCCCGAGTTTGCACAGGCGTTCCAGATGGGTAAACCTGAGGACTACGCGTTTTTGACAATTGCGAAGATCCGCATTCAGGCGGTTCGGATTCTCCATCGGTTCCAACCGGCTTGATTCGCTGAGCCCCGCCGGCCGTTGATTCAAATGGTTTCCCTGGAGCTGATCGCAAACAAGATCCGCTCCTTCGCCGGCAACGAAATGCATCAATCCAAATCGTTGATCAAGGACTCTCGAACATTCGCGGGCGCCTTCACCTTATGCGAATACGCCGGGTGGTCGATCCCGGCACTCATGCCCGCGCCCTGCTTCAGCGAGGTGATCATGTCCGGATTCAATTCAAAGCGCAGAAAATGGATCGTCGATGTGGTCTCGTCGGTGCTCCGTTCGAGGTCCTCGTCGGCAAACGGACTGATCGGTTCATGGCCGTCTATCTGGAGCCAGATCCGGTTCTCTATTCCAACCATCGATTGCAGTTGACGCCGCCGTTCGACAGGATCTTCGATTTCGATCATGAAGGTTGCCTTCAAGTTGTCGCCGTCCGGTATCAACGGGTTATAGGTCTTAAGTTCCGTTTCTATCCCCTGCTTCTCGAAAATCCGCTCGATGCGCAGCATTTCCTGGATCTGATATTGGACCGTGATCCGGTCCTCGAAATACAGCGTCGCATTCGGTCCGATCGGGAGTTGCCGGTTTTTCTTGTGCGTTATCGCTTTTGCCCGGAATTCCTGGCGCAATTCGGCGTATTCTTCGAGAGAATACAGGTCTTCCCGGTTTAATTTCTGCATGGATTAAATTCCGTAGGCCTGACGCAACAGGGTGAACGGGCTTTTTCCTGGCGCGCCTTCACCGCGGCATACGTCGAT
>JBGTCG010000240.1:0-6113 GCA_041748915.1 Methylococcales bacterium | reverse complement strand
CCGTCTGATACCGATGTCCGGATGGACATCACCTCGAAAAAGATATTTTCTATATATAGAGTCTATCGCGCAAGTCGCCGGGCTCGTCCAACAAACGGTTCAGATTGTGGCTTCGCACAATCTAACCTTATTCGTTATGTTTTTCATATTGAACCTTCCCGCCAGCCGATAGATTCTATCGACATTTGTTTTTTTGTAAGGAACTGGCGCTGTATGGGCTTGCGCCGGGAACGAGAGCTCAGGTAACGATACCATAAAAATCGGACCTGTTGAAAAACACCGGGTTTTTCGCTTTCGGCGACTTGCGCAGCGAACTTCTGGGGGGAAAGAATGCCGCTAACGCTCGACTACCGGCCGGTGACCGATGGGTTAGAGAGACCCGAATTCTTGATCCGGCGTTTGTTGGGTAAAACACCTGGTTGGTTTGGGTTACGGGTCGTGCAGGTTGATATCGGCGAGCAGCTTGTTCAGTTCGTCGAGCTTAACCGGTTTGGTCAGGTGGTGATCGAAACCGGCTTCCTTGGAACGGCGGCGGTCTTCCGCCTGGCCCCAGCCGGTCATCGCGATGAGCATTACGTCGCCGCCACGCCGCGCTCTTATCCGTCGCGCGACCTCGTAGCCGTTTAGCTTCGGTAAACCGATGTCCAGAAGGACTACACCCGGCTGAAACGTTTCCGCCTCCTCGACCGCGGCTAACCCGTCGCGCGCGGTACGGACCTCATGGCCCATGATGCGGAGCAACATCGCGAGGCTGTCGGCCGAGTCCTGGTAGTCGTCAACGACCAGAATGCGCCGCTTAGCCGCAATCCGCATTGGTTCGTCCACGGCGGAATCCTGACGCATGCCGCGATCCCGGTCCTTGGCAACGGGCAGCCGCACGATAAACTCGCTGCCTTTGCCGGGCCCCTGACTCCGGGCCTCCACCTCGCCGCCGTGCATCGCGACCAGCCGTTGCACCAGCGTCAGGCCAATGCCGAGTCCGCCCTGCGAACGCTCGATCGACCGGTCTACTTGCATGAACATATCGAAGATGCGTGGCAGCATGTCACGCGGAATGCCGACCCCGGTGTCCTTCACGCTGACGACCACTTGATCGACCTTGAGCTCGGCAGTGAGCCAGATACGGCCACCGCGTTCCGTATATTTGATCGCGTTATTCAACAGGTTCAACAGGACCTGAGCGAGGCGGGTCGGATCGGCTTCCAGAATGATCGGCTCCGGCGGAATCTCCACCGACAGCATGTAACCCCACTTCTCGATGAGCGGGCGGCAGGCTTCGACGGCGTCATTGACCACGGGGCGCAATTCAATCCGCTGTCTGCGAAGTTCGACCTTGCCCCGTGTGATGCGCGACACATCCAGCAGGTCGTCGACCAGCCGGGTCATCTGGTCAATCTGCCGGTCGATCACGTCGCGTGCCCACTCCACCTCGGGCACGTCCTGGCCTTTGGCGTGAAGGACCTTCACGGCGTTGCGGACAGGGGCGAGGGGGTTGCGCAGCTCGTGAGCCAGGATTGCCAGAAACTCATCCTTGCGCTGGTCAGAATCCTTCAGCGCCGCCATGAGGCTGGCATTTTCAATGGCGATGACAGTCCGGTCGGCCAGGTCTTTGGCGGCGCTGACATCGTCGGCGTCGTACACCCGACCTGATTCGGCCGTGACAAACGTAAGGGCTCCCACCACCTTATTACGAGACTTGAGGGGAACGGAAATGTAGGACTTTAATCCAAGCTCCCGAATGATGTGCAGATGAGCCTCGCCCTGGACGAGTGTCCCCAGTATTTCGTCCGGGATGGAAGCCGCCCATTCCGCCTCGCCGGTTCGGATCACTCGTTTGATTCCGCGGGTTTCCGGCGCACCGGAAGGGAATGCGCTGTCGAGTCCGCGAACCAGCCGGACCTGGGCCGGATCGACGTGTGTCAACGCCACCCTGCGCACGGAACCGTCGGCTTCCCGAACGTCCACGCCACACCAATCGGCAAAGCGCGGCACTGCAAGCGCGGCGACCTTTTGCAGGGCGCTCTCCTGGTCCGTCAGTTCGGCCAGGACGACGCTCGCGTCGGCCAGGAACCTGGTGGATTCCTCGGTCCGCTTGGTATCGTCAATGTCCGTGCAGGTGCCGAACCAACGGACGATGCGCCCCTGACTGTCGCGTACCGGGTAGGCCCGGCCGAGGAACCAGCGATGGCCGCCCGTCTGGCGGTCTTTGAAGCGGTACTCAATCTCGTAGGGGCTTCCCGTCCGGATGCAGCCGTAGTAGGTGTCCACGCACCGCTGTACATCGTCCGGGTGCAGGATCGGCTTCCAACTCTGGTCGCCATAATCACCGCGCGGGAAGCCGGTGTATTCGTACCAGCGTTCGTTGTAGTAATCAACGATCCCGTCCGACCGGGCGGCCCACACAATCTGCGGCATGGCGTCGGCCAATTGCCGGAATCGCGATTCACTCTCCCGCAACGCGTCGTCAGCCAGTTTCCGACCGGTGATGTCACGAACGTAGGCGGTGAACAGCGGCGGATCCTCGCCGGGAATCCGGGTGATTGCCAGTTCGACGGGAAACTCACTGCCATCGGCGCGCACGGCTGTCATTTCCATGCGGCGGTTCAGGATCGGCCCTTCCCCGGTGGCAAGATAATGAGCCAGGCCCCGGCGGTGTTTGTCACGCAGGCGTGGGGGAATGATCAGATCGGCCAGGTCCCGCCCCAGCACGTCGGCCCGGCGAAACCCGAAGGTTTGCTCGGCCGCGGGGTTGAACTCCTGCACCGCGCCGGTGGAATCGCAGCTTATGATACTGTCGAGGGCCGTATCCAGGATCGCGGTTTTGCGGGCCTCGCTCTCCCGCCGTGCGTATTCTGCCCGTTTGTGCTCGATGAACTGCCCAATCTGGCTTCCGACGGCCGTCATCATCGCGAGCAGATCCGGCCCCGGCTCACGGATCTCACGGCTGAATAACTCAATCACGGCCAGGACTTCCTTATTCAGCATGATGGGGAAGCCGAACGCGCCGTGGAGCCCTTCGGCGGCGGCCGCGTCGGCGCGAGGGAAGTTGCTGTCCTGGGCCACGTCGCCGATCCAGGCTGCCTTGCTGCTAGCCCAGACGCGACCGGGCAGGCCAATGCCCCGCTCAAAGATTCGCTCCCGGCTGACTGCTTCGAACCGAGGAATCTGGACGGCGGGCAGATGGTACACTCGCGCGCAGCGCAGCACCGTCCCGTGTTCGTCCACGCACCACAGGGCCCCGACGTGCCAGTCCAGGTGCTCACAGATCGTCTCGAGTATCTTCAGGGCCGCCTCCTCGAGGCTGTCGGATTCGGTCAAAATATGGACCACGCCGTATTGCGTTGCCAGACGCTGTTCGGCTCGCTTGCGGGCCGTGATGTCCCTGGAGATTTTCGACGCCCCTATAATACGGCCGTCGCTGTCGCGTATGGGCGAAATCGTCAGGGAAACCTCGATCCGGCGGCCGTCTTTCGTTACGCGCACCGTTTCGAAGTGCTCGATTCGTTCGCCGTGGCGGAGCTGCTCCAGAATCATATCCTCCTCGTCCCGCCGCTCCGGTGGAATCAGCAGGCTGATCGGCCGACCGATAATCTCCTCGGCGCTGTAGCCGAAGATTTGTTCCGCGCCGGCGTTCCACGACACAATTCGGCCCTCCAGTGTCTTGCTGATGATCGCATCCTGGGAAGACTCGACAATGGCCGCGAGCCTCGCCTGGGCCTCCTCCGAGCGTTTGCGATCCGTGATGTCCCGCATGAAGCAACGGGTATGGATGAACCGGCTATCTTCCCACCTCACGCTGGAATCGATCAGGACGTGTTTGATCGTACCGTCCTTGCACCGCATTCGGGCCTCGTAGTCCCGCAGTGCCTCGCCTGCTGCAAGCTGCCGCAGGAAATCGGCGAGCACGTCCGGGTCGGCGTGGAACTCGGCGATGTGGTGTCCGACGTATTCCTCGCGGGAGTAGCCCAGCAAGTTCAGTTCGGCCTGATTGACCCGCAGGATGGTGCCGTCCGGCCCTAGCCAGTGCAGTCCAACCGAGGCGTTTTCAAAGAAGTCAGCCAGCTCTCGCTGGCTTTGACGCCGGGCTTTTTCGGCTTGCTTGCGCTCCGCGATGCTGCGAAAGATCAGCACGGCGCCGTAAATACGGCCCTGCTCGTCGCGGATCGGAGCCGCACTGTCGTCGATCGGAGTCTCGGTGCCGTCCCTGGCGATCAGGATGGTGTGATACGCGAGTCCGACGATGCGGCCCTCCCGAAGAGCCCGCTCGGCCGGGTCCTCGACCGGATGCCGGGTGTCCTGGTTAATGATCCGGAAAATCTCGACCAGCGGCCGCGCCAGTGCTTCCTGCTGAGTCCAGCCAGTCAAGCGCTCAGCGACTGCGTTCAAGGATCGCACCCTTCCTTCGGTATCTGTCGTCACGACCGCATCGCCGATACTCGCGAGCGTTACCCGCAGCCATTCCGATTGTTGCCACAACGCCTCCTTGGTGCGGAGGAGTTCTTCCTCGGCACGTTGCCGCGCGAGGAAAATGCTCGTCGCATTCTGCAGGCTCACCTCGCGCAGCAGTCGTTCCTCGTCGTCTTCTTCTGTCATGTTCCCGCTCCGAGGATGGCCGCAGCCATCGCGGTGCCGCGCACGCGCGCCTCGATCTTTGCGAACGCCGTGTCGCGCGTCGTCGAGGTGTCGTCGCAAAAAGGCGAGAACCCGCAGTCGTCCGTGGTGCCCAGTTGGTCGACCGGGATGTAATCCGCCGCTTCGAGAACGCGGTCCCGGATTTCCTCCGGCGAATCGACGCGCGGGTTAATCGGCGCGACGACGCCGACGAAGATCCGGTGGCCGGGCTTCAGGTATTTGCGGATAATCTTCAGGACATGGATGGGGTCTTGCTCACCCGCCAGCGCGACGTAAAAATTCCCGACGTTCAACTCGAACAGGCTGGGGAGCAGCTCGGCGTAATCCACGTCCGCGCTATGGGTCGAGTCGCGGTCGCTGCCCGGACAGGTGTGGACGCCGATGCGAGCCCGGTCCTCGGCGGAGAACCGTGAGAGCGCGAGGTTGTTGAGGTCTATGAATCGGTGCAGGAGGTTGCCGGAAGGATCAATCTTGACCGCGAGCCGGCCTTCGGTGAAATCGATCTGGACCGCGGGCGCGCCCTTGCGCAGACAGTTGCGGACCTCGGTCTCGTGCTCGCTGAGCAGGTCGTCGATGAACTGCTCGCGGGAATAACCGGGAATCTCTTCCGCCGGGTACATCAGGCTCAGGGCCGAGGGCGAGATGACCGCCTGCTTGACCGGCACGTGGGCGTAGCGCAGGGCCCGGTCCAAATAGCTGTCGGCGCGCCGCTGGTAGCGGAACGGACCACCGGTCAGCCTGAGCATGCGGCGGGTGTGGCCGGCCGTAAACGGTATCTTGAAGCCGTCCGGCGCTGTATTCGGCAGCCCCTGGACGCAGTAGGTCCAGAAGTTGTGGTACTTCCGCTGTTCGCCATCGGTGATGACCGGAGAGCCGGTAGCCTCGAATCGCTCTATGGTGTCCCGTATGGCTGCTTCGTAAAGCGGGTCCAGACTCGGGTCGTTGCCGTCTCCCGACGTTATCGCCTCGATCAGCCGCGGCGGCCTTGGGATGCTTCCGATTGGCTCGGTTGGGATGTTCATTGCTATACCCCGCATGGAAATTTCGATCTCGTTACAAAAATTGTATCCGCCGACGCGCAGCATGACGGACAATGTATGACGTACTCAAGCTTTTTCGGACATGGTTCGAACGGCACCAGATTCCGTTCACATTTTACCGGGTCCAGATCAGGGCGGCGACCCATGAAGTGGAGGGCAGGTTTCTCGAAACGTGAAACGATGCGGCGATAGTGTTTGAGTTTGTTGAAAAAAGAGTTGAAGCCCAGAAGTTTGCAGGATCACGATCAGGTCTCATGATCCCGACGTCCATACCTCCAGGTTCACCTCACGTTGGAAATACGCAAGCCGTTGACTTAATCTGTTGATGAAAAATAAATAATGTCTTCGTAGTTCAGGGGTGCCTGAGCTAGTCCAAGGCGTTCGGCCGGCGTCTTGCCATCCTTGCCGGTCAAGATGTAATTGTGGACCGTCCGCATGATG